>JAYOBL010000099.1:0-5410 GCA_038104835.1 Gammaproteobacteria bacterium
AGTAGTTCTTTGAGTCTTCAGGCTTTAGAGCCTCAGCGCCAAGAGCTTGCGCGATTGGGTTAGTTGGTGGGATCTGACCTCGTTGTGACAATTCACCATCAATGGTAATCGTTGACAGCTTGGTTACGTTTTCCTGACCAGGAGTCGGGGCGCGGAAACCAGTGTTGTATGAAGCACGAAGCGCGACCGCATCGTTTACACGGTAGCGACCAGACACTTTGAAGTTAGTCGTGTCGCCGAAGCTCTCGAAGTCTTCGTAGCGCACAGCAACGCCCGCAGTGAACGCGTCAGTTATGTCAGCTTCTAGGTCGGTGTAGAACGCGTAGTTTGAACGTCCCCACAGGCCAGCTTGCTCGGGGCTGAAGCCCGCGAAGCCGTGCGCACCGATGCTGAGGTTAGGCAGAGGCGTTACGCCATCGCTGTAAGTGTTAGAACCGTCGACGTTCTGGAACGCGAAGCGTCCAGCGTTCCACGAGTTCTTCTCACCCACGATAGTTTCGAAACGCTCATCGCGCCACTCACCGCCGAAGGCGATGTTGAGGTCTGAGGCGAAGCCATCAACCGGCATGGTGTAGTTCATGTCGAGGTTGAAGTTAGTCTCTGACTGGACGTTCTGACCGAGGTCGAAGTTGCGCTGCAGCTCACCATTAACGAAACCGTCGGGACCGTTTGAAGGGTTCCACGTGTTGTTGATGAGGAAGCTAACCGCGTTGCGACCGTAGCTCGCGCTGACGTCGTAGCTGAGGTTAGACGTGATGTCGCCGCGGAAACCACCGACGATGCTCGCGTCTTTCAGCTGTGCGCCGAACTGAGGCGTGTAGCCGCCAGGAGTTGCTTGGTTCATCACCCAGCAGTTATCTGGCAGATTAGCCAGCGCTAGTGCGTCAGCTGCTACCGCTGCTTGGTCCAATGGGATGCCGTTGCCGCCTGAACCTGGGCTCGTGAGGGCCGGGCAGTTAGACGTCACGCCAGTCGCACGGTTGCGGATGTTTGTATCAACAACGGCACGTGTGGAACCGTTGGTGTAAACGCCGCCGCGTGAGTTAGGGTTACGGAAGTAGAAGCCGCCGAGTGTCTCGCGTGCGCCGTAGTTACCGAACGCGTAAACTTCTAGATCGTCACTAACCTGGATGCCTGAGTTGAAGAATAGATTGTAGTTATCTATCTGCTCTGGAGCTCCCCACACCTGTGCGTAAGGCTGTGCAACACTCGCTTGCTGAGCCGCATTGCCGTTGGCGATTAGGTTCGCCGCATCGGTGCGTTGGAGTGAACGGCTTGTTGGATCCTGTTCCATCCAAGAACCCGTAATGTTCAGGAAGCCGTCGTCGCCCAGGGGTAGGCCGATGTTGCCTTGGACCTGAGTCAGCGCGCCGTCGCCTTCACCCGATTCGCCAGTACGCACTTCGAAAGACATGCCTTCGGCTGAATCGTTAAGTTGGAAGCCGATCACGCCCGCGATTGCGTCTGAGCCGTAAAGGGCCGCAGCGCCGTCACGAAGGACTTCGACCTGCTTGATCGCCATCGAAGGGATAGCGCTGATGTCCGCACCTTGCGAACCAGATGACAAGGAGCCGCCGAGCTCGGCGATAACGCCTGAACGGTGACGACGCTTGCCGTTTACGAGGATAAGTACGTTATCGGGCGGGAGTCCGCGAAGGTTCGCAGGACGCACGATAGTCGCGGCGTCTGAGATTTCGTTTCGAGCGACGTTGTAAGAAGGAATGGCCGTCTTCAACATGTCGTCCATGTCGGCGAAGCCCATGTTCACGAACTCGTCACCGCTAATTACGTCAACAGGAACTGATGAATCAGTTGCACTGCGCTGTGGGCGTCGTGAACCGATCGATACAATTTCTTCAACCATTTGGTCGGCTTGCTGCGCAAGCGCCAGTGGTGCAAAACCAGCTGGAGCGAGCAGACCAAGCGCGATGGCCGTAGGGAGAACCCTGCGAGCCGTTTTGGGTCTGTGTGTCATTTACTTTCCCCTTGTAGAGTAAGCTGTTGGGTTTGTTTGCGAACAGATTCCTTTCGTCTGCCAACAAACGAGGAGTTAACTCAGCAATAGCGCAAGCGCACAGCGAAGCTTTTAACAGCCGTACCTATGCAATATCCACTAAAGCGACTCTGAGAATAAGGCCGTTCGCAGCAAAAGTCCAATAATGGCGTAATTATGACAACGGCTCTTGCACTGTTTTGGTGCAATTGCGTTACCCTCGCGCAGCGGATTACAAAAGCCTGTTATTGCTGGCTTTCTAGAGTCAGGCGACGCGCTCGCTAAATGCGCCTAGCGCCCTTATTGGATGCTTTTTCGTCTCGGCGAATGCTATTTCGCTCATTCCAGAAGCGGGCTGCCGTTGAGCTAGATCAAAAGGGCTGATTTAATGCGGCGCTGTGCGTTCATTCGCCAGCACAAACAAGCTAGATGGCGGATGAGCGCCTTTCGATACGCTGCAGGAATAAACGCCTCGATAGACGACACTACAGGGACTAACAATAAGATGAGCAATTCAAGGAGGGCTTTGTTGCGAATTTTTCGACGTCGAGTCTCTGTAGCCACGGATAGTGCACGTGCATTGGCGGCAGTCCTAATTACCACATTCTCACTCACCCTCACTGCTTGCCCGGAGTTAACTGCGCAAACACTCAGCGAAGGTGCGCTTAGCCGCGTGGCCCCTCAAGCTGACTCATTTTCTCCCAAGCAAGGGCTGCCACCGGTTTATACGGCTTTCGGCGCAAAGCCTGATGCCCAAAGCGACGCCCCGATCGTAGGCTATGTATTCGAGACGCGGGATTTCGAGCCACAGGAAGTAGGCTATAGCGCGCCAATCGAGTCGCTTGTGGGTATTGATGCCCAGGGCAATCTAAGCGGTTTAGAGATTCTTTATTACCGTGAATCGTATAAGAGTATTCGCGGGGATTTCCTAAACACGGAGCGCTTCCCCAATCAGTTTGAAGGCAAAAGCGTGGCCGAGGGTTTCCGCGTAGGCCGCGATGTCGACGGCGTTTCCCGCGCCACTATTAGTAGTTGGGCAGTTGCCCGTGGGGTGCGCAACGCGGCAAGAGAGGTCGCGCAGGCGTATTTAAGCGAAGCCGCTATTTTTAAGAATGCGAGCGCCGAGGCACAAGCGCTTTCAATCGTTGCTCCGCTGTCTTGGGACGAACTTATTCAGCTCGGCTTGGTTCAGCCATGGAGCGTCGGTTTGCCCGATGGCTCGCAGCTCGAACTCACTTTGGCTTTTCTCGCCAACGAAGGCCTAGGTGAAATCCTAGTAGGGTCTGAGGATTTCTCCCGTGCAGAACGCGAGGCAAGTAATCGTGTGCGTTCGGGCAGCCTTTTGATGGTAGGCATCGGCGGCGATGCCTCTGAGCCGTTCCGGCAAGAGAATTTAGCTCTTAAGCAGGGCGATTGGAGTTATCAGCTCGAACGCCGCCGCTTTGTGTACGTAGGCAGCGCAGAAGAGGGCAAGAGTCGCGACAAAATGCGCTTTGCCGGCGCCATCGTTCTGCCGCCGCAGCTTGAGATCGATAAGCCTTTTACGGTGTTCTACAACACCGGCGTGCAAGTAGACCGGATTGAAGACCTGGCTCAGGCCGAGGTGCAGATCCATCCCCTCGCCTTGGCGCTGGCTACTGGGTCGGCCATCCCGGCGGAATTCATCCCTCAGCTCGAAGACGAGTACGCCGATCTCGAGAGCGACAGCGCGCTGCAGGCGCTTCTAAGCAGTGCCCCTTGGTGGGAGTCTCTGGCCTTAATAACTCTGCTGGCTCTGGCCTTCACCGCCTTCCTGCGCAAGAGCGCAACGCTGCGTTGGGCGGCGCTGAGCAGCACTCTGGTGTATCTCGGCTTCATAAACGGCACTTTCCTCTCGGTCTCGCACATTACCAATTTAATCAAGCAGGGGCCGGGCCTATTCCTTACTGACCTACCGCTCCTGCTGCTCGCCGGCTTTACCGTGGTGACGACCCTGTTCTGGGGGCGCGTGTTTTGCTCCTCACTGTGTCCTTTTGGCGCCTTGCAGGACCTGATCACGCGCTTCGTGCCCAAACGCCTGCGGCGAGAGCTACCTCGGAGCCTGCACGAGGCGGCGATGGGCTTAAAATATGCGGTGCTGGCTGGCCTTGTTGTTACCGCTCTGGCCTATGCCGAGTTGAGTGTATTTCAGTATTTCGAGCCGTTCGGTACTTTGTTCTATCAGAGTCAGTCGCTTCTGCTATGGGCGATTCTCGCTGTGTTCCTTGCGGGCAGTCTGATCGTGCCGCGTTTCTACTGCCGCTACGCCTGCCCACTGGGCGCGAGCCTTGGCGTGTTGAGCCTGATTTCGCCGTTTAAGATCAAGCGGGTCCCTCAGTGCGAGGTTTGTAAGGTGTGCGAGGGGGCTTGTCCGACCGGCGCGATTAAGCGGGAGGCGATAGACTTTAAGGAATGCGTTCGCTGCGATCTCTGCGAGATTAAGCTCAGGGACGGCGCT
The DNA here is from genome assembly GCA_038104835.1 of Gammaproteobacteria bacterium. Classification (GTDB taxonomy): domain Bacteria; phylum Pseudomonadota; class Gammaproteobacteria; order Pseudomonadales; family Pseudohongiellaceae; genus UBA9145. Next base: position 4,470 of record JAYOBL010000099.1, read on the forward strand.
GGCGTCTGTAAACACAGCGTCGAGACCGTCATGGCAAGGCACAAGGCGTGGGTTCCTGTGACGCTGGTCGATTAATCGCTAAAACAGATGGACTGAATAGGATTTAACTATTTTGTCGATCTATGCAGTCTCGTTATACTTCGCAGCCGTAGTAGGAGCGTCGTGTTTAATGCGACAAGCGAATTCAATGAGTAGGAGTTAAATAATGGAATATAAGCAAGCAGAAATTGGCGATTCAGTCCCCCAGGTTGTCTTCAAGACCCGAGTGCGCGACGAGTCTGTAGGGGGTGATAACCCCTTCGTCTGGAAAGACGTAAGCACCGACGATATCTTCAAAGGCCGCAAGGTCGCTGTGCTGTCTCTGCCCGGCGCATTCACGCCAACTTGCAGCAGCACCCACCTGCCAGGCTATGAGAGCAAGATCGAAGAGCTCCGTGGTCTAGGTATCGATGACGTTTACTGCCTGAGCGTTAACGATACGTTCTCCATGTTTCAGTGGGCGAAGAATCTTGGCGTGAAAGAAGTGAAGATGCTGCCAGACGGCAACGGCGAATTCACGGCCAAGATGGGCATGCTAGTTAAGAAAGAGAATCTTGGCTTTGGCGATCGCTCATGGCGCTATTCAATGGTTGTAGAAGACGGTGTGATTCGTCTGCTCAACGTAGAAGCGGGCAAAGAAGACAACTGCCCGACTGACCCGTTCGAGTGCAGCGACGTCGACACGCTTCTCGCTCAGCTCAAGGGCTAGCCGCAGAGCTGCACGGCGGTCTTAGGAGCTAGTTCTAGATTATAAAGTTTCTAGTGCCGCTAGCTGCGTCTCGGCGTAGTCCAAAATCGCTTTGCGCTCCGCATCGCTCTGTTTGTCCCACCCTCGGAACAGCATAGCGATGCGGGGGTTCTTAGCGAGTCGGTCCCGGTGTTGAATCATAAAACGCCAGTAG
>JAYOBL010000099.1:5420-6971 GCA_038104835.1 Gammaproteobacteria bacterium
GCTGTTCATGGGGCAGGCACCATGCCCAGTCTTGCGCTTCACATCGTATTGGCAGTGTGAGCAGTAATCGCTCATCTTACTCACGTAGTTGCCACTCGCCGCATAGGGCTTGCTGGCGATAAGCCCGCCGTCGGCAAATTGCGACATCCCCCGCGTGTTAGGCATTTCGACCCACTCTATGGCGTCGATGTAGATGCTGAGATACCACTCGTCGACTTCTGCTGGATCGATTCCTGCGATCAGACAAAAATTTCCGGTGATCATTAATCTCTGTATGTGGTGCGCGTAGCTGTACTCGAGCGACTGGCCTATCGCCTCGCGCATGCAGCGCATCGATGTCTCGCCGGTCCAGAAGAAACCGGGAAGTTTATTCCTTGCCTCGAGTGCATTGCTTTTTTCGTAGCCGGGCATATTGGCCCAATACATGCCGCGCATATACTCACGCCAGCCAAGGATTTGACGGACAAAGCCCTCAACCTGCGCCATATCGATCTCGGCGGAGCGATCGTCTAAGGCTTTTACAGCGGCGTTGATAACCTCACTCGGGGACAGGATCTTCACGTTAAGGGCGAAGCTCACGCGCGCATGGTACAGGCTCCAGCGGTGGGGTGACTGCGAGGTCATCGCGTCTTGAAAGCTACCGAATCTTGGCAGGCATACTTCGCAGAAGAAGCGCAGCTGCTGCAACGCCTGTTCGCGATTGATCGGCCAGACCAAATGCTCCGCCGCCTCGCCAATGGTGCGCACTCCGTGGCGCTGGAGCCTCTCCAGAATCGCGCTCACCTCATTGCTGAAGACTAGTGGCGCGGGCAGTGACTCTATGTCCGCTTTCTTCAGCTTCTTTCGATTTTCAGCATCAAAGTTCCAACGATCCCCGCGGGGCTGATCACCCTCCATGAGTACTTGATGCCGCTTGCGCATCTTGCGGTAGAAGTTCTCCATTCGCACGGCTTTGTCGGGTTTGAAGAACGTCGGAATTTCATCGAAGGGGAGTAGGAAATGTTCTGATTCAACCCGCTGTAGAGTGCAGCCGTCGGGCGGTCGCAGCGCCGCAAGCTGCTCAAGAAGGCGTAGCTCATCGGGGCGTTGGTAGGCGAAGTGAGAGATTGCATTGCGTTGAATGAGCTCGGCGATCAGCAGGGGAAGCGAGTCGAAGCCTGCGGTGGTATCCAGATCTAAGTAGAGCACCACATGCCCCTCTGCGGCCCTTGCGTCGGCAAAGCTGCGCATGGCAGCGAAGAACGCGCAGATCTTTTGAACATGGTGCGGGGCGTAATCCGTTTCCTGGCGCAGCTCGGCAATCACATAGGCCACGCTGGGGTCGATAGTTTCAAACCAGCTGTGGGAAGCATCGAGCTGATCGCCCAGCACCCAGCGGATTTGAGTAATGTCCCGAGGCAGGTCTAGGATGTTGCAGAGCGTGGCGGTCATGGGCTAGCCGGTCCTTGTGGCATAATCAGGTCTCTAATAACGAGCGCGCTGCAGGCTTAGACCATGGGGCTGCTAGCGGCGGTAGGGCTTCTGCCTAGTGCCTGGCTCAGTGTTCGCGGT
>JAYOBL010000100.1:0-6912 GCA_038104835.1 Gammaproteobacteria bacterium
GTACTCGGCCTACGGCGAGAATAAGTCCATCGACCTAAATTGGGATAATCTGCCCGAAGGCACTGTGCAACTGGCTGTCGTCTGCGACGACCCCAAAGTTGTTGAGCTAGGCATGATGCCCACGCCCTTTGTTCACTGGGTCGCCTACAACATCCCAGCCAGTGCTTCGGGCTTGCCGGCGGCGCTGCCTAGCGATGCAGAGATTACGGGCATCGAGGGTCTAGAAGGAATGATTAATGGCGTAAACGGCCTGGGCCGCACTGGCTATTTCGGCCCGCGTCCACCTGTGAATGGTCAGCTTCACGCCTACCACTTTCGCGTGTATGCGATAGACGCCGACCTGGGTCTCGAAGCCGGCCTGGGCCGCGATGAGCTACTCGCAGCTATCGACGGCCACGTGCTCGCAACGGGTATGTTGATGGGCCACTACGAGCGCAAAGCGCAGTAGCTTGGTACTTAGAGTGCTCTGCGGCGCCGTCTTCGGTTGACGGCGACGCTGCAGGGCTCTATACTTCCGCTCCTTATCTCGTCGTGCCCAGCGCATGACCGCCAGTGTAGATAGCCCAGTTTGATGCGGGGTGGAGCAGTCTGGCAGCTCGTCGGGCTCATAACCCGAAGGTCGTAGGTTCAAATCCTGCCCCCGCTACCACTTTCCCTCAGCAATACTTAAGACATGCCCGACGCGGGCTCAGTTCTTTATGCGGCGCAGCCGCTTGAAGGTCGTAGGTTCAGATCCTGCCCCTGCTACCACTTTCCTTCGTAGCAATTTTCCAGCAGCCCGACGCGGGCCCAGCTCTTTATGCGGCGCAGCCGCTCGAAGGTCGTAGGTTCAAATCCTGCCCTCTTGATATAACGCTACGTCACCCCTTTGGCTCTTCGCCAGTTAGATGCTCTAATGCAGCTGTGAAATCATAATATGCAGCTAAAGCGTGACCGCAGGCGGTGCGCGGTAATACGCCCAACTTAGGAGTAAAAAAATGATAAGGCACACAAGGGAGCAATCGCTCATCAAGTCAGCATTGGCGGCGCTAGTCGCGGGCTCGCTCACATTCACCAGCCTCGCGGCCAGCGCCGAAGTCAGCCAGGCACAGCTCGACGCCGTGGCGGCGGACCTGCAGTCACGGGTCGACGCAGGTAAGCTGTCAGGCGCGGTCGTCATGGTCGCGCAGGACGGCGAGGTGCTAATGACCGAGGCGATGGGCTATCAAAACGTCGAAGATCAGGTGCCCATGCAGACCGACACCATCTTCCGTATCTTTTCCATGACCAAGCCGGTCACCGGCACCGCGCTCATGATGCTGTGGGACGAGGGCAAGTTTAAGCTCGACGACCCGGTCGAGATGCACTTGCCTGAGCTTGCGGGCATGCAGGTGTTCGTCTCACAGAACGAAGACGGTAGCTGGGAGACCGAGGCTGCGGATCATCCTATGACCGTGCGCGAACTGATGAGCCACACCGGTGGTCTGCTGTACACGCCGCCGCTGTCCCAGGGTCCCGTCGCGAACGCCTATGCCGAGGCGGGCATTATGGATCTCACAGGCACTTCCCTGGCTGACTCCGTGCCGGCGCTGAAGGGCATTCCTCTGGGCTACCAGCCCGGCACTCAATGGGTCTACAGCATCTCGGTAGACGTGCAGGGCTACATGGTCGAGCGCCTGTCGGGCATGAGCTTTGGCGAGTTCTTGCAGCAGCGCCTGTTCGATCCCCTTGGCATGGTGGACACGGGCTTCTACGTTAAGCCCGAGAATGCACACCGCCTCTCTCGTCAGTACGCGCCGAACAGCGACGGCACGCTGCGCCGCACGGACAACCGTGGCGGCATCGCGGGCGGCTATGACTTCCTGAGCGCGCCGGTGTTCGAGTCCGGCGGTGGTGGCCTTACGTCCACGGCGGCCGACTACCTCCAGTTCGTGCAGATGCACCTTAATAAGGGCATGCACAACGGCCAGCGGCTGCTCTCGGAAGAGGCGATTGACGAAATGCGCAGCAATCAGTTGCCCGATGCCGTAGAAGGCATCGGCGCGATCTATCCGGGTAATGTGTTCGGCCTAGACTTCGCGATCGTCGAAAACTCCGCAGCCTACCAAGGCGCTTCGGTTGGTACGCACTGGTGGTGGGGTATCGCAGGCTCTTGGTTCTGGATCGACCCTGTCGAGAACCTGGTCTTCATCGGCATGATTCAAAACGACGACATCATGTACTCGCTGCAGACCCACGCGGCATCGCGGGCGGCGATTTACCGCTAGACTGCCGCTCAGCGCCTACACTGCCCGGGCAGCGCGCCCGGGCAGATTCGAATCCGCATTGACTCCTGGTCGAGGCGCATAAAAAATAGGATGCCCCGCACCGCTTGCCTAATTTGAGGCAGCGGATGTCACAAATACTCCTTTTATACGATCCTCCGCTTAAACCCCTCACTAAGTTTCCAAGCTCAGTTCTCTAAGCTACTATCTCATAAAACCGCTGAGTCTCGGGTATTCAAAGAAACCGCTAGCGGCAGGGCCGCAGCATCAGTGGTTTTCGAAAAATGCTCACCTAACCGATGTGTAGCTCAGTCTAATTGGGAAACAACCATGCGATCACACGTTAACGCGAAGAAACACCCCTCAGTATTCCGACTCTCCTTTTTATCTGTTCTTGCGGTTTTGCTGCTGCCACTTTGGGTAAGCGAGTCCAACGCGCAGCCTTTACCCAGCATCAGCGAGACCGTGTCTGATGCCAATGCGATGGAAGGCTATTTCAATCTGTATTGGAGCGAGAGCACGGGAAAGCTCTATTGGGAGATCGATAAGCTCGACACCGAATTTCTCTATCAGGTATCTATGGGCTCGGGGCTGGGTTCTAACCCTATAGGCATAGACAGGGGCCAGCTGCGCGGCACCTATGTGCTCGCGGCCAAGCGTGTCGGGCCGCGCGTGCTTCTAACCGAGCCTAACTATCGCTATCGCGCAACAAGCGATAATCCACTGGAAGTTCAGGCGGTCAAAGATGCCTTCGCGCCTTCGGTCATCTGGGGCTTCGACATCGTTGCCGAGCAGGGCGAACGCATTCTGGTCGACGCGACGGCTTTCTTTCTGCGCGACGCGCGTGACGTCGTGGGTCAGATCGCTAGCAGAGGTCAAGGCACTTACGCTTTAGATGCTTCGCGCAGCGCGCTGTTTTTGGAAAACACAGCCGCTTATCCTGAAAACGTGGAGGTCGAGGCAACGCTCACTTTCACAAGCGATAAGCCAGGCAACCTTGTTAACGCAGTCGCAGCTACCGGGACATCCATCACGCTACGCCAGCATCACTCTCTAGTAAAACTGCCAGACGATAATTTTGCAACTCGCCTCGCAGATCCGCGCATTGGCACATTTGGACCAACCATTCAGGATTACGGCACCGCTATAGATTCCGATAAGGTGGTTCGGCTTGTTGCGCGTCACCGACTCGAGAAGAAGGATCCCAGTGCGGCGCGCTCAGAGGCGGTTGAACCGATTGTCTACTATGTCGATTCAGGAACGCCAGAGCCGATTAAGTCTGCGCTAATTGAAGGTGCGTCGTGGTGGAATCAGGCATTCGAAGCCGCCGGGTTTATAGACGCGTTTCAGGTGCGCGAACTACCTTCGGGGGCCGATGCGCAGGACGTGCGCTACAACATGATCCATTGGACTCATCGGCGAACTCGAGGTTATTCCTACGGCGGATCGGTGCAGGATCCTCGCACTGGCGAGATCATCAAGGGCAATGTGAATCTCGGCAGCCTGCGCTTGCGGCAAGACTATCTAATGGGGCAGGCACTCGTGCCTGCGTTCGACTACATGGCGGAGGTGGTAGGTGACACTTCAGCTTCAGTCAATATGTCGCTGGATCGCGTGCGTCAGCTGTCGGCTCACGAGGTCGGTCATACTCTGGGATTTCCTCACAACTATTTGGCGAGCAGTTACGGCCGGGAAAGCGTGATGGACTATCCAGCGCCGCTCATTGAAATCACCGACGACGGGCGCATCGATCTGTCTAACGCTTACGTGCAGCGCATCGGTGAATACGACAAGCTCTCTGTGCGCTACGCCTATTCGCAGTTCGCGCCAGATGCCGACGAAGCGCAAGAACTCGCAGCTATCGTGCAAGAAAGCCTCGATACCGGTTTGATCTTCATGGCGCACGACAACAATAACTTCCGCGGTGCTGGGCATCAGTTTGCTGGAGTGTGGGACAACGGTAAAAACCTTGTAGACCACCTCAAGCATGAGATCGAAGTGCGGCGAATTGGCTTAGAGAACTTTAGTGAGAATGTTATCCGGCGCGGCACGCCACTCTCGGAGCTGGAATGGGCGCTACTGCCTCTTTATATGCATCACCGCTTCCAGCTGAATTCGGCCGCACAGAGTATTGGGGGAGCTGACTACCGGTATGCGGTTCGCGGCGACGGCCAGCAGCCGTTTCAGATTGTTTATCCGAAAGAGCAGCGCGATGCGCTAGAGACCGTGTTATCAACCCTCGCACCTGATTTTCTGGCTATCCCCCCTGATATTCTGCAGAGGCTTCCGCCTCCTGCTTATCGCTACGCTACGGGCGAGGCCTTTCCCGCGCGTACGCAGCAGCTGTTCGATCCGCTGGCTGCAGCCGAAGCCTCGGCGAGTTTAAGCGTAGAGGCGCTGCTGCACCCCGCGCGCATGGCGAGGCTGGTTGCTTACGGCAGTCTGGGTGACTACCCCGATTTGGCAGAGGTGGTGGATCGTCTGGTCGAGGCTACTTGGGGCGCACAGGAGCCCGCGGACAGGTATCACGCACAGATACTGCAGGTAGCCCAGCGTGTTGCGGTCGATGAAATGATGAGGCAGGCCGCGAGCGATGAAAACTCCAACGCAGTGAAGGCGGTAATTGCCGACCGCCTAATTCGCCTTGCCGCCGTGCTCGAGGAGGGGAGCAATCAATCTGCCCACGAGTTTGCCACAGCGGCAGATATTCGCAGGTGGCAGGCTAATCCGGCTGGAAACACGCCTGCCAAGCCGCTGGCTATGCCGCCGGGGGATCCTATTTAAGCGTTAGATTGAGAATACAGGGCCCGTTGCTGCGGTTAACCATCTGCTACAGGTTAAAAAGCGTCTGGAACTCTACTTGTACGCCGGTGACCTGAAGTAGCAGTAGGCCGAATATTCCGCATAAAGCGAAAGTGCTAGTAGTGGTCGTGGCTTTAAATCCCGAGCCGATTAAACTCACGACCATTGCTGCCCCCATGAAGGCAATCCAACCCCAGATTAACCAGCCGGCGAGAGAGGATAGGTAGTCAACAATCATCAGAGTTCCTTTAGTAGTTCATCGATCGAGGATTTTGCATCGCCGTAGAACATGCTTGTGTTTTCTTTAAAGAACAGCGGATTTTCTATTCCCGAATAACCCGTCCCTTTACCACGCTTACACACGAACACCTTGCGGGAGTTCCATACCTCCAGCACCGGCATGCCTGCAATCGGGCTTGATGGGTCATCCTGGGCGGACGGGTTGACGATATCGTTTGCGCCAATAACTATGACCACATCTGTGGAAGCGAAGTCTTGGTTAATTTCTTCCATCTCTAGAACGTAATCATACGGAACCTTCGCCTCTGCGAGCAGTACATTCATGTGCCCAGGTAGTCTGCCTGCCACTGGATGAATAGCAAACCTCACTGTTTTGCCTTGTTCTCGGAGTCTTTTGCTTAATTCAGATACAGCGCTCTGTGCTTTGGCGACGGCCATTCCGTAGCCCGGAACAATAATGACGCTGTCAGCATCATTCAATTCCTGCGCTACGCTGTCACGGCTCGCCTCCTGCATCTCGCCCGCTATGGTTGCCGATGCCTGCGTTTCACCACCCCAACCGCCTAAGATGACCGATACGAAGGAGCGATTCATTCCTTGGCACATGATGTACGATAAAATCGCGCCAGACGAGCCCACGAGTGCTCCTGTGACGATAAGTAGATCATTGCTAAGCGTAAATCCAATCGCAGCCGCAGCCCAGCCTGAGTAGGAGTTGAGCATCGATACGACCACTGGCATATCGGCGCCGCCGATGCCTAGAATTAGGTGGCAACCTATTGCTCCAGCGATCACTGCACTAAGGATTAGTGTTTCAAGCCCCGCTCCTGCTAAGTAGAGGTAGCCGAGGTAGAAACAGATACCCGCGGCAGCAAGGTTCAGCAGGTGGCGTCCGGGGAGGGTGAGGGCAGCTGAGCTGATTTTGCCCGCAAGCTTTCCATAGGCGACGATCGAGCCCGTGAAGGTGATTGCGCCAATGAATATACCCAAATAAATCTCAACTTTGAGTATGCTCATCTCAACCGAATCTTTGGCCGCTATCGCCGCTGTGAAGCCTTCGAGTGTGGCGACTGTGCCAGCCTCTATGGCCGCCTTGGCTAGGTTGAGTTCAAGGTCAGCGTTTAAGCCTATGAGAACAGCAGCGAGCCCGACGAGGCTGTGGAAGCCTGCCATGAGTTCAGGCATCTGAGTCATCTGCACTTGTCTGGCAACATACCACCCGCCTAGCCCGCCGATCGCAACTAATAGGGTTATGAACAGGGCGCTGCTGCCAGCTTCAAAAACAGCTGCAACAACCGCCAATGACATGCCCACGATGCCATACCAGAAAGCGCGCTTTGCCTTTGGCTGGCTTGATAGGCCCCCGAGAGCCAAAATAAAAAGTACGGCCGCAACGACATGAGTGCTAGTAATCAAGCCTTCTAAATTTTCCATTTTTTAGCTCCGCTTGAACATCGCAAGCATGCGATGGGTGACGAGAAAACCACCGAAAATATTGACCGACGCGATCACTATCGCTAACGAAGCGAGTATCGTTACTACTGTGATACTAGATTCAAACTGAAGTTAATCGCGGACAATTATGATCGTAGAACTGGTATTCGTTATGGCCATTAGATGCGTGTGA
>JAYOBL010000020.1:0-31770 GCA_038104835.1 Gammaproteobacteria bacterium
GTCGTGCCTGGCGGGAGGTGGCGCCAGTTGGTGCCTGGCGCGAGCCAGAGGCGGGGGTAGAGGCTGATGAGCTTGCCACTGCTGGCGCACGCTGGAATCCGGCTCCGGTTTCGCAGCGCCAGCCGGTGCCCGAGTCATCGACAACGCAGTTGACCCGCGGCGCGCTAGTCGATTGCGCTAGGCTGGGTGGGGAAATGAAAAGCAAGCACAGCCCCGTCAAGGCGAGGGGAAACGCCGCGGCGAGGCCTTGGCCGCGCCGAGGTTGGAATTGCGATCGATACGCAGTGGCTCTTGTGATTGGCATGCTTTAGCTCTCGCCCTGCAAGGCTAGGTTCCGCGCTAGCGGGTAAATAATTCCCGTCGATTACCGATAGCCTAGCTCGTATAGGCAGCTGTTTCGGCGGCCATGATAAGGGATGGGTGAAGCCATTCCTAGCGGAGAAGCATGAGCGCAGTAAAGGACACACGCCTGGGTGAGCTGAATGCCTGGGCAGGGCGCCAAGCTCGCAATCTCTGGCCGCAGGCACAGTGGGCAGACAGCCTTGCTGTAGTGAGCGGTGACGCCAGCTTCCGCCGCTACTTTCGGCTTGGGAATACCAGCGCCGGAGGGGCAGCGCCCAGCAGCCTTATCGCCGTCGACGCCCCTCCTGCCACTGAGGACAGCGCTGCCTTTGTCGCGCTAGCCGAGCAATTGCTTGAAGCGGGTGTGCGTGTGCCCCGCGTGTTCGCGGTCGATCTACAGGCCGGCTGGATGCTGCTGGAGGACTTCGGCGACCGTCTGCTGTTGCCTGAGCTCAAGGCATCGGCAGAATGCGCTAGCCAGCGCTATGCCGCCGCCTTTGAGACTCTAATCGCGCTGCAGTGCGGTGTCGCAGCCACGGCGCTGCCTGCCTTCGACGAGACAGCTTTGCAGGCAGAGATGCAGCTGTTCACAAAATGGTTTTGCGGCGAGCTGCTCGGCCTGACTCTGAGCGCCGATGAAACAGGGCTAATTGAGCGCACGCAAAGGCAGCTTGCCTCGGCTGCGCTCGCTCAGCCGCAGGTTGCGGTGCATCGTGACTATCACTCGCGCAATCTCATGCTGCTGGACGACGAAAGTCTTGGCGTGATCGATTTTCAAGACGCCGTGGCGGGTGCCTATACCTACGACCTCGTCTCTTTGCTACGCGACTGCTACATCGAATGGCCGCCGGCGCAGGTGCGGGAGTGGGCTCAGCGGTTTTATGAACGCTTGGTCTCGAATGGGCTCGGCGCGGGTCGCAGCGAGGCTCAGTTCCTCGTCGACTTCGATCTCATGGGCCTGCAGCGCCATATGAAGGTGCTTGGGATTTTTGCCCGCCTGCACCTGCGCGATCACAAATCGGCTTATTTGGCCGATATTCCCTTAGTTATGCGCTATTTCAGCAGCGTCGCTGCGCAGCGGCCCGAGTTCAGTGAATTCGCGGCGTGGTTCGCCTCACGCGTGCTACCGCGAGCGCAGGCGGTGCTCGGCGAGCTAGGCGTTGACTGCGGTGGCGCCGCAGGGTGATTAGAGGGAATGCTCAATGCGGGCAATGATTTTGGCGGCAGGGCTTGGCAAACGCATGCTGCCGTTAACACAGGACACACCCAAGCCTCTTCTCAAGGTGGGCGGCCGCGCACTCATCGAATACCAGCTCGCGCGCCTGCAGGCGGCGGGAATTCAGCAGGTCACTATTAACCACTCCTACCTAGGAGAGCAAATCGAAGCTGCCCTCGGTGATGGCTCACGCTACGGCATTGAGATTAGTTACTCACCGGAGCCGCTTAGGCTCGAGACCGCTGGCGGTATTCTGCAGGCCCTGCCACAGCTCGTGGCGGCCTCAGAGGTCAAAACGCAGATCAAAACGCAGATCAAGGTGGAGAGCGAGGCTGAAAATAGGGTTCCCAACAATGCCGCGGGCGCCTTCCTCGTCATTAACGCCGATGTCTGGACCGACTTCGATCTCAGCGAGCTAATCAGCGCACATCAGCCGCAGGATCTTGCGACCTTGGTGATGGTCGACAATGCTGAGCACCATCCCGGCGGCGATTTCGCGCTAAGCGATCAAGGCCGTGTCCTAGCCGAGTCTGGCGGTGAGAGCTCGATGCTTACCTTTAGTGGCATGAGCGTGTTGAATGCGCGCCTATTCGCCGGCTGCGAGCCGGGCCCAAGACCGCTGCTGCCCCTGCTGCGCGCAGCTATCGCCGAAGGACTCGTCGGCGGGCTTCACTACCGAGGTGACTGGGTAGACGTCGGCACGCCCGAGCGGCTCGCTCAGCTAGATGATCGCCTTAAGGGGAGCGGCGCGTGAAGCGTTTTCGTCACCGCGCCTACCGCCGCGCGCTGCTCGCGCGCCTAAGCGGCGAATCGCAGCACGCGCCATTGCCCGATGGGGGCTCAACCGAGGCAGCCTTCGTGGCCGCGCTATTGCAGGGCCTGGGTCGTCTCGCGCGCTTGGACGGGCGTGTGAATGAGTCCGAGATCGCCTTTGCCGAGCGGGTGATAGCCCAACTCGGCCTTCCTCTTATGGACAGCAATCGGCAGCAGGCGCGGGCGGCCGCCATAGCGCAGTTTGAACTCGGCAAGGCACTCAATACCGATGTGCTGGCGACAGTGCGCGAGCTGAGCCGTGCTATTGGCGCCGCCTCTCAACTCGCAAGGCAGGTGCTGCGTACCTTCTGCGAAGCCGCCTATTTAAAGTCTAGTTACAGCTGGCGTGACGAGCAGCTGGGCGGGCTACGCTTGAAAGACCGGCAGTTCTTGCGTGAAGTTGCCGAGGCTCTGGGCTTTGACAAGGCGCAAATGCTAATGGTGTGCAGCGAGGTTCGTGGCGGCCACTGCGCGAGTGCCGATCTGCGCGGCAGCGCTGCTTTTTCCAGCAGGCCGGCACTACCACTGCGGCCAAGCCCGAAACTGGCAAGCGCCTACAACACGCTGGGAGTTGCCATGGACGCCCCGCCGGAGGAGCTGCGCCGCGCCTACCATCGGCAGATGGCGCTCCACCATCCCGATAAACTTCTGTCGCAGCAGCCCAGCCCCGAGGCGCTGCGGCGGGCGCACTTGAAGGTGCACGAGATCCGTGAAGCCTTCGAAAGTCTGCGCGCACAGCACCGCGCGCGAGCCTGACAGAGCAAGCCGGACACTGTAAACTGCGTGCTCGTCGAAATTAGGGACAGGACGCTACCCCATGAAGGATTTTTTGATCGCCCCCTCAATACTCTCCGCAGACTTCGCGCGTCTGGGCGATGAGGTCAATGCCGTGTTAGATGCGGGAGCCGATGTGGTTCATTTCGACGTCATGGACAACCACTACGTGCCTAATCTTACGATTGGGCCGATGGTCTGCGAGGCGCTGCGTAAGCATGGCATTACAGCGCCTATCGATGTGCATCTAATGGTGAGCCCGGTCGATCAGCTGATTAGCGATTTCGCCAAGGCGGGTGCGAGCTATATCACCTTTCACCCTGAGGCGAGCGGGCATATCGATCGCTCCCTACAGCTAATCCGCGACAACGGCTGCAAAGCGGGCTTGGTGTTTAATCCCGCCACGCCGCTGCACTGTCTCGAATACCTCATGGATAAGCTCGATGTGATCCTGCTGATGTCGGTGAACCCGGGCTTTGGCGGCCAGAAGTTTATTCCCTCGACGCTGCGCAAACTCGCGCAAGTGCGCAAGCTGATCGATGAAAGCGGTCATAACATTCGCTTGGAGGTTGATGGCGGAGTAGGCGTGAACAATATTCGCGAAATAGCCGCGGCGGGTGCGGATATGTTCGTGGCCGGCTCGGCGATCTTCAATTCGGGCGACTACGAAAAAACCATCGCCGCAATGCGCAGCGAGCTCGGCCAAGCGCCGGACCCCCACCACTAGGCAGACCTGCTATGAACATGGATAAAGCGAGCTTCGAGGCGTTTAAGGCGCAGGGCTACAACCGAATTCCTGTTGTGCGCGAGATTCTCGCTGACACGGATACGCCGCTTAGTACTTACCTCAAGCTTGGTAAGGGCGCGCACAGCTATTTCTTCGAGTCGATTCAGGGCGGCGAGAAATGGGGACGCTTTTCTATCATTGGTCTGCCCTGTCGCACCGTTGTGCGCGTAGTGGGCAAACGAGTCACCGTTGAGTGCGAGGGCGAGGTGGTAGAGTCGCTTGAGACTGACGATCCCTTTGTCTTTATCGAGCAATACAAGGCGCGATTCAATGTGGCCGAGGTCACTGATAATCAGCGCTTTGGCGGTGGACTGGTTGGCTATTTCGCCTATGACACCGTGCGCTATGTAGAGCCTACAATTGGTCCCGCGAAGGATCCCGGCGCACTAGACACGCCGGACATCCTGCTCATGCTGTCTGAAGAAGTCGTGGTGTTCGATAATCTGCGTGGCACTATCGCGTTTGTAATTACCGTTGACCCGGCCGACGCCCAGGCCTTTGAGAACGCGCAGGCGCGCATCGACGTGCTGCAGGCGCAGCTGGCAGCCGCGGCGCCCCTGCCGCCGCTTCCCACGCAGCGCGGCATCGCCGACGCCGACTTCATCAGTCATTTCCCCCAACAGGATTTCGAAGCTGCGGTAGAGCGAATCAAGGACTATATCGTTGCCGGCGATGTCATGCAGGTGGTGATCTCACAGCGCATGTCGGTGGAGTTCGGCGGCGACCCGCTCAATGTCTACCGCGCGCTGCGCTATCTAAATCCCTCGCCCTACATGGTGTTTTTCGATCTCGGCGATCATCACGTAGTGAGCGCTTCGCCGGAGATTCTCGCGCGGGTTGAGCAGAATAAAATCACCGTACGCCCGTTGGCTGGCACGCGCAAACGCGGTGCGACCGAAGAGGAAGATCTCGAGCTGGAGCAAGATCTGCTAAGCGATGCTAAGGAGATCGCAGAGCACGTCATGCTCATCGATCTCAGTCGCAACGATTCCGGACGCGTCTCGACAACCGGCAGTGTGACGGTGCCCCGCAAGCTCTTCGTAGAGCGCTATTCCCACGTGATGCACATTGCATCGATAGTCGAGAGCGAAATGCGCGCGGATATGACGGCGCTAGACGTTTTGAAATCGACCCTGCCGGTTGGCACGCTTAGCGGTGCGCCGAAAGTGCGGGCGATGGAAATCATCGATGAGATGGAGCCCGAACGGCGCGGGATTTACGGCGGCGCGATGGGCTATCTCGCGTGGAACGGCAATATGGATATGGCGATCGCCATTCGCACGGCAGTTATTAAAGACGCCACGCTTTATGTGCAGGCCGGGGCAGGCGTGGTGGCAGATTCGGTGCCGCGTTTAGAATGGGAAGAGACTCTAAACAAGGCGCGAGCGATCGTACGCGCCGTGCAGCTCGCTGACTCTCAGCTCGAGATCGACTAGCACGCCTACGATGGCAGCAAATCCCCGCATGCCCTTGCGGCCGCCGCTGCGCTAGTCCCTCAGCGTTTTGTAGGCGGCCAGCGCGCGCTCCCGCGTTTGCTTCAGGTCGACGATGGCGTGGGGGTAGTCTTTACCCAGCGTAACCCCCGCCAACTGCAGCGCCATCGCCGGCGCGGAGCTAGGGTCGTGCAGATACTTGGCTTCAAGATTCTCAAGCTCCGGCACGTAGCGCTTTATGTAGGCGCCCTCGGCATCGAATTTCTGCGACTGGGTCACCGGATTAAAAATGCGGAAGTAGGGCGCGGCATCGGCGCCGCTGCCCGCGACCCACTGCCAGCTGCAGGAATTGCTGGCGAGGTCGGCATCTACCAGGCAGTCCCAAAACCAGCGCTCGCCGTGCCGCCAGTGCTGCATTAAATTCTTTATCAAAAATGACGCGACGATCATGCGTACACGATTGTGCATGTAGCCGGTGCTGTAGAGCTCGCGCATGCCCGCGTCGACAATAGGGTAGCCGGTCATGCCGCGCTGCCACGCGTCACGCAGCTCGGCGTCGTCGAGCCAGGGAAAGCGGTCGAATTCCGCTTTCATATTGTTGTCGGTCAAATCGGGGAAGTGGTACAGCAAGTAGTAGGAAAACTCCCGCCATACGAGCTCACGCACGAAGTGTTCCGCCTGCGATTCATGGCCGCGCTGACCCGACTGCGCAGCGGCATAGGCGGCCTCGTTCGGCGAGATCTCGCCAAAATGCAGGTGCGGCGACAGGCGTGACACGCTACGCTGGGCAGGGAAGTCGCGGCCGTCGCGATACTGCTCAATGCCCGTATTTAGGAAGGCTGCAAGCTGAGCTTGTGCCCCGGCTTCGCCTGGCGTCCATTCTTCAAGCATGGCTTTGTGCCAGTCTAGTTTCGGCAGTAGCGCGAGGGCGTTAATCTTGTCGCTGCCCTGAGTGCATTCGCCCAGCTGCGCGGCGAGCGCCTTGGCATCAGGCTGCGTAGGCTGCGTGGGCGCAGGCTGAGTTGCCAAGCCATTGCGATAATAGGGGGTAAAAACTTTGTAGGGCGTGCCGTCCTTCTTGAGGTTGTGCCATGGCTCCCACATCAGCGATCCGCCAAAGCTCTCGACAGCCAAACCCTGCTCGCTCAGGCTCTGCTTAAGGGATTTGTCCCGCGCTATGCGCCATGGCTCGTAGCAGCGATTCCAGAAGACGGTTTTTGCTCCCAGCTCTTTGGCGAGCGTTGGGATCACGGTCGCTGCGTTGCCTTTCAGAACCCATAGGCGGTTGTGGAGCGACTCATCGAGGCGCGCGAGTGAATGGTGCAGCCAGCACCGGCTCGCTGCGCCTCGCTGCCAATCGCCGGGACTGTCGTCGTCTAGCACGTAGACGGGAATCACGCGGCCAGTTTTCAGGGCGGCATTGAGCGCGGGGTTGTCGTTCAGGCGCAGGTCCTGACGAAACCAGAGGAGGCTGGGCGCGAGATCAGTTGATAGTTCGGTATTGCTATCCATAGCGCTGATTATTCCCTGTAAGCTAAGCGATGCCTACGGCAACGTTGCAGCCTAGCCAGCGGATCAGTGTTTAGGCTGCGCAAGCAAGGCGCCGTGCCAAGGTCTGTTAGCCGGGATAAAGGACAGTTCTCGCCGAGGCTGCTATGATTCGCGGCATTAAACACAGCGTTGCGGCACACGGCCGCCGAGGATTACACGTGCTGTTAATGATCGATAACTACGACTCCTTCACCTATAACATCGTTCAGTATTTGGGCGAGCTGGGTATGGAGGTGGCGGTTCACCGTAACGACGCGATTACCCTCGATCAGATCGAGGAAATGGCGCCGCAGCAAATCGTCGTATCGCCGGGCCCCTGTACGCCTAATGAGGCAGGCATCTCGATGGATGCAATCCGCGCGTTCGCCGGTCGCATACCGCTGCTTGGGATCTGTCTCGGGCATCAGAGTATTGGGCAGGTCTACGGGGGTGATGTGGTTCGGGCAGGGCGGGTTATGCACGGTAAGCTCTCGCCCATCGAACATACCGGCCAGGGTGTTTTCACAGGGCTAGACGAGCACTTCCTCGCGACGCGCTATCACTCGCTAGTCGTAAGCCCTGAGTCGCTGCCGGACTGTCTCGAAGTCACAGCCTGGGCGCTGGACGACGCCGGCGAGCGCGAAGAGATCATGGGGCTGCGGCATAAAGAGCTGCTGGTCGAGGGTGTGCAGTTCCACCCCGAATCGATCCTTAGCGAGAGCGGCTACAAGCTGCTGCAAAATTTCCTCGATGCGAGTGTGGCCTAGGGCACGCGGGGGCAGAGCGAACAAGGGAAAGGCTTCATGGATATCAAACAGGCAATCGCGCAGCTCATGCGTGGCGAAGATCTGAGCAGCGAAGAGATGATTGCAGCGATGCGGGCGCTTATGTCTGGCGCGAGCACCGATGCTCAAAACGCCGCCTTCCTCGTCGCCCTGCAAATGAAAGGACCCGTGGCGAGCGAGGTTTTTGGCGGTGCAAGCGTCATGCGCGAACTCGCAACCGCCGTACCCGTTGCCGAATCCGAGTTTCTCGTCGACACCTGCGGCACCGGCGGCAGCGGCTCGAATAAATTCAATGTCTCGACCGCCTCGGCGCTTGTCGCTGCCTGCGCCGGCGCGCGCGTGGCGAAACACGGTAACCGTGGCGCCTCGAGCAAGAGTGGAAGCGCCGATGTGCTTGAAGCGGCGGGCGTGGCGCTCGGATTGAGCGCCGAGCAGGTTGCGCGCTGTATCGCTGATCTCGGCGTGGGTTTCATGTTTGCCCCCGCGCATCACAGTGCGATGAAACACGTCATTGCCGCGCGCAAGGAGATCGGTGTGCGTACCGTGTTTAATGTACTCGGACCACTCACGAATCCTGCCGCCGCGCCCAATCAGCTGATGGGTGTTTACAGCGCGCATTGGATTCCTGTTCTGCTCGATGTACTCAAGCGACTTGGGAGTCGCCATGTACTCATCGTGGCAGCGGAGGACGGCTTAGATGAAATTAGCATCGCCGCGCCGACTCAGGTCGGCGAGCTGTGCGACGGAGAAATTTCGCACTACCAGGTAACGCCGGAAGATTTCGGGATGCCGCGCCGCGAATCGACGCTGTCCCTCACAATCGACTCCCCAGAGCAGAGCCTCGCCCTGCTCAAAGCCGCGCTGCGCTACGAGCATCAAGACGCCGGTGACATCGTTGCGCTTAATGCAGGTGCTGCAATCTATGCGGCGGGTATTGAGCCGACGCTAGCCGCGGGAGTAGCAAAGGCGCAAACGATTCTGCACAGCGGTGCTGCACTGGATAAACTCGCCGAGCTCTCAGCTCTAAGCCAATCCTTCGCTTGAAGCGCCATAATCGCGGTGAAAGATCAGCCGCCTAGGAAATCGCCGTGTCAGACCAAACCATTTTAGAAAAAATCATTGCGACCAAATGGCGCGAGATAGAACAAGCGCAAGCGCAGACCAGCTTCGCGACCCTTGAGCAGCGTGCCGCGCAGGCTGACCCTGTACGCGGATTTGCCAATGCCTTGATCTCGCGAATTCAACGCCGCGAGCCCGCGGTCATTGCAGAAATCAAAAAGGCATCGCCTTCGAAAGGACTCATTCGGGCAGATTTCGACGCGGCGGCCCATGCCGCCGACTACGAAGCACACGGCGCAGCCTGTTTATCAGTGCTCACCGATCGCGATTACTTCCAAGGCCACGACGATTATCTTGTTGCTGCGCGCGGTGCCTGTGGGCTGCCGGTGATCCGCAAAGACTTTATCGTCGACCGCTATCAGATTGCCGCCGCGCGTGCGATGGCTGCAGACTGCGTGTTGCTGATTGTTGCGGCGCTCAAGCCGGCGCAGCTGCATGACCTTGCGAGCTATGCCGAGCAGCTAGGGCTCGACGTCTTGGTTGAAGTCCACGACGGCGCCGAATTAGACGTTGCGCTCGAACTAGACACGCCGCTGCTGGGTATCAATAACCGTAATCTTCATACCTTTGAAACCTCGCTAGAAACGAGTTTTGTCTTGGCGGAAAGAGTGCCAGAGGACAAAGTGGTTATTACCGAAAGCGGCATTCATAACGCGGGCGACGTACAGGCGATGCTAGACCGTCAAATTTACGGTTTCCTCGTTGGTGAGTCTTTCATGCGTGCGCCACAGCCCGGCGCGAAGCTGCGCGAGCTGATGTTTGGCGGCTGATTGGGGTTTCGCGCCGCGCTGAATTAGCGAGTGCCGAAAACGACGATGGTTTTTCCGGAGACGGAAATAAGCTCCTGCTCCTCGAGGTTTTTAAGCACGCGCCCGGCCATTTCGCGGGAGCAATTGACGATGCGCCCGATCTCCTGACGTGTAATGCGAATCTGCATGCCCAAGGGATGGGTCATGGCGTCTGGCTGCTTGCTAAGGTCTATAAGCGTGCGTGCGATGCGACCCGTAACATCATAGAAGCTGAGATCGCCGACCTTGCGTGTGGTATTACGCAGGCGGTTGGCCATCTGCCGGCCTATGGTGAATACGATTTCGGGATGGCTGCGTACGTAGGCATTAAACTGCGGATAGCTAATTTCAGCGATTTCGCTGGGGCAGCGTGTGCGGCACCAAGCGCTGCGATCCTCAGCCTGTTCGAAGAGCCCCATCTCGCCAAAGAAGTCGCCAGGGTTAAGGTAGGCAACAACGACTTCTTTGCCGTCGTTGTCTTCGAGGACAACCGAGACCGAGCCGCTGACAATATAGTAGAGCGTATCGCAGGTGTCGCCTTCGTAGATGAGCGTCGCGCGGTTTGGGTAGCGACGACGGTGGCAGTGGGAGAGGAAGTTATCCAGGTCGCTAATGTGCGGAGTGATCGCTTGTAGGGCCATGAGGGTTTCCTTGTCGTCTTGTCGAAAGCTTTGCAAGCCAGCGCGCGACTGCATGGGGTTCATGTATAACACGCTATCGCAGAACGGTGTATGGAGTTTAAAGATTTAGTAAGGCATAGCTCATAGGATAATCGTGGGTATTGGAACGCTAGAACAAATAATCTCTCAAAAGTGAGAACTAGATCGCTAAAATTAAGGAAGGACTAAAATGGATCTGAGTGTTAAGTGGGTTGAAGACGTGATGTTCGTGGCGGAATCGGACAGCGGTCACGCAATTGTCCTCGATGGGGCTGCCGAGGGTGGCGGGCGTAATCGCGGCATGCGCCCGCTGGAGCTGATGGCTCTGAGCGTGGGTAGCTGTTCCAGCTACGACGTGGTGAGCATTCTAAAAAAGGCGCGCCAAGACATTAGCGGCTGCGAAGCGAGTATCAAGGCGCAGCGCGTTGACGCGGTGCCGGCGGTATTCGAGTCGATTCATCTGCATTTCACCGTCACCGGCAAAGCGCTAAGCGATAAGCAGGTTGAGCGCGCCGTCTCGCTGAGCGCCGATAAGTACTGTTCGGCTTCGATTATGCTGCGCGATGCCGGCGTGAAGATCACCCATAGCTACGAAGTGCTCGAGGGGTGAATCTAGAGGGTTAAATGCAGAGGATGAAACTTAGTGGGTTGAAGCCGGAACGTCGAAACTCGCAGGTTCAGCGACGCCCTAGAGCCGGTACGTCGTCTTCTTCATCAGCTGTGACATGGCAGACATCGCCCATTTGGCGGGCGGCGGAAGCGCTGCGCCGCCGGCGGCGAGCGCGGCTTCGCCGTGTTGCTCCTCGTCTTTAATCATCTGCTCGAGTATCGCTCGGCTGCGTGTGTCCTCGGCGGGGAGTTCGGCCAGGTGTTCGCGCAGATGCTCACAGACCTGCTTCTCTGTTTCGGCAACGAAGCCCAAGCTCCAGCGATCGCCTGCTAGGCCGGCCGCGGCACCTATCCCGTAGGACAGTCCATACCAGAGCGGATTAAACAGGCTCGTGCGGCTCTCGAGTTGCTCCAAGCGCTGCTCACACCAGCTTAGGTGGTCGACCTCCTCGGCGGCGGCTTCCTCCATAGAGTGGCGCACTTCGTCGAGCTTGGCCGTCGCGGCTTGCCCTTGATAGAGCGCCTGCGCGCAGACTTCGCCGGTGTGGTTGATGCGCATAAGGCCTGCGGCATGCTTACGCTGGGTGTCGCTGAGCTCTTGCTCGGCAGTTGCCGCAGCGGGTGAGCCTCTAAGGCCCTGGCTGGCGCCGGGGGTACAGGTGCGCAGAGCCTGATCGAAACCGATTAGGGCTCTGTCTAAAAAGCTATGGTGCAGATTCTTGCTCATTCGCGCCTCGCGTCATCTTGAGGTTTTGCCCAGCCTGTTTGCTGATGTACTCCAAACCTGCCTGATTAATACTGTTTTCCAGCGATTTAAGATTAGTCTAGCGATGCCCGGGCAGGGCGGCAAGCTAGTCGGCTTGCTTCTTCTCGCGGGCGATCGCCCGATAGCCGATGTCCTGCCTAAAGTAGACGTTCTCCCACTCTATGCCGCGCGCAAGCTCGTAAGCGCTTGCCTGAGCCTGCGCTACGGAGTCGCCAAGGGCCACAGCGCATAGCACTCGGCCGCCGCTTGTTACGACCTCGTCGCCATCGAGCTTAGTCCCGGCGTGGAAAACCTTAGCCTCTGCAGAATCCGGCGCAGCATCGAGCCCGCTTATAGCCGCGCCGCTCGCATAGGCTTCTGGATAGCCGCCGGCGGCGAGCACGACGCCCACGGCGCGGCGCGAGTCCCACTGAGCGCTTTGCGTGTCTAGGGTGCCATTGACCGCAGCGAGGCAATGCTCGACGAGGTCTGACTGCAGACGCATCATAACCGGCTGCGCCTCGGGGTCCCCGAAGCGACAATTGAACTCCACTACGTCTATTGCTCCGCTTGGGGAAATCATTAGCCCCGCATAGAGAAAGCCGGTGTAGGTATTGCCGTCGGCAGCCATGCCGGCAACCGTGGGACGAATGATTTCATCCATGACCCGCGCGTAAATCTCGTCGGATACCACGGGGGCCGGAGAATAGGCCCCCATGCCGCCCGTATTGGGGCCTTGGTCGCCATCGTCCCGCGCTTTGTGATCTTGGGAGGTCGCCATGGGCAGAATATTCTTGCCATCGACCATTGCGATAAAACTCGCTTCTTCACCTGCTAAGAATCCCTCGATGACGACGCGGTGGCCGGCGTCGCCAAATTTATTGCCCGCTAGCATGTCGTCGACTGCCGCCTCGGCTTCGGCCTCTGTCATCGCAACGACCACTCCCTTGCCGGCTGCGAGCCCGTCGGCCTTAATAACTATTGGCGCGCCTTGAGCGCGGATATAAGCACGGGCTTGTTCGACGTCGGTAAACGTCTCGTAGCTCGCGGTGGGAATGCCGTGGCGTTTGAGGAAGTCTTTGGTGAAGGACTTTGACCCCTCGAGCTGCGCCGCTGCTTTGCTTGGGCCAAAACAGGCGAGTCCGCGCTGGCGAAAATAATCCACGACGCCCGCTACGAGTGGTGCCTCGGGACCAACGAGGGTAAGCCCAACTGCGTTGGCTTCGGCGAAATCCGCGAGCGCCTCGAAATCCATGGGGTCGAGGGCGACATTGCTCAGGCCTGGCTCGCGCGCTGTCCCAGCGTTGCCGGGGGCAACGAATACCGTTTCTGCTTGCGGTGACTGCAGCGCCTTCCAGGCCAGTGAGTGCTCACGTCCGCCGCTGCCAATAACTAAAATGTTCATAGATTTGCTTTCCGATAACGGTGAGTGCTCAGTTCACTTGGCTTTGCAGGGTTCTAACTGAGTGCGCGGTGAAACGCTGGGTCTAGTGGCGGAAATGACGAATGCCGGTGAAGACCATCGCGATGTTCGCTTCGTCCGCCGCGGCGATAACCTCGTCGTCGCGCATAGAGCCGCCGGGCTGAATCACCGCGGTGATCCCCGCTGCTGCCGCGGCGTCGATTCCGTCGCGGAAGGGGAAGAAGGCGTCGGAGGCCATGACCGAGCCTTCGACCACTAAATTCTCGTCCGCCGCCTTAATGCCCGCAATGCGCGCGCTGTATACGCGGCTCATTTGCCCGGCACCGACACCGATCGTCTGAAGGTTTTTGCAATAGACGATGGCGTTGGACTTCACATATTGAGCAACCGACCAGGCGAATAGCAGATCGCGCTCTTCTTCGGCGCTAGGTGCGCGTGCGCTAACTACTTTGAGGTCGGCGGCGCTGATTGTGGCGATATCTCTATCCTGCACGAGGAGTCCGCCATTCACGCGCTTGTAGTCTAGGCCGCCAAGGCGCTGAGTTGGCCACTGACCGCAGCTGAGCACGCGCACGTTTTGCTTGGCGGAGGTAATCGCAAGCGCCTCGGGGGACACGCTGGGTGCGATGATCACTTCGGTGAACTGCTGATCGACGATACGCTGAGCGGTCTCGGCGTCTAGTTCGCGGTTAAAAGCAATGATGCCGCCAAAGGCCGAAGTCGGGTCGGTCTGGAAGGCACGCTCGTAGGCGGCAAGCGGAGATTCCGCTACTGCAACGCCGCAGGGGTTCGCGTGTTTCACGATGACACACGCAGGTTCGAGGAATTCTTTAACGCACTCTAGGGCGGCATCGGTATCGGCAATGTTGTTGTAGGACAGAGCCTTGCCCTGCAGCTGTTTCGCCGTGCTGATGCTAGCCTCCGCTGGGTCGCGTTCCACATAGAACGCGGCGGCCTGATGCGGGTTCTCGCCGTAGCGCATGTCCTGTGCCTTGTGGAACTGGCTATTAAACGTACGCGGGAGTGAAGATTCAACTGCGTCTTCCGCGATGGGCAATTTAGCGCCGAGGTAGTTGGCAATTGCGCCGTCGTAGGCCGCAGTGTGCTCGAAGGTTTTTACTGCGAAGTCGAAACGCGTGGCCTGCGTTAGTGCGCATTCATTGGCTTGCAGCTCGCTAACGAGGCTTTCGTAGTCACTGGGGTTTACCACGACTGTGACAAAGCGGTTGTTCTTGGCGGCGGCGCGCAGCATGGTCGGCCCGCCTATGTCGATATTTTCGATGGCGGTAGGTAGGTCGCAGTCGGGCTTCGCTACGGTGGCTTCGAAGGGGTAGAGATTGACCACAACCAGATCGATGGGTGGGATGTCGTGCTTCGCCATCACTTCCTGATCTTGGTCGCGGCGCGCCAGAATGCCACCGTGTACCTTGGGGTGCAGTGTCTTCACGCGGCCGTCCATCATCTCCGGAAAGCCGGTGTATTCAGAAATTTCGATGGCAGGAATACCTTCGTCCTGAAGCAGCTTGAAAGTGCCACCGGTGGACAGCAGCTCTACGCCCAGCTCTACGAGCGCCTTGGCGAAGGGCACAAGGCCTGTTTTATCGGAGACGCTAAGTAGGGCTCGGCGGATAGCAACGGGGGAGTCTGAGGTCATAGTTTTGGTCTTTGTATTAGTCTGAGAAGAGAACGCTTAGACGCGCGGATGAAGAAACTAAATGAATTCTTTGTTTGTCTTTTCCTGTGCCGCTTAGCAGTTCGGATGTTGGAGCCAGATTTCGTGAGGACCGTTGGATGCGTAGTTGGGCCATGAGGCTTTTCTTGGAAGTCCTGTGGAAAACTATCTAGTGACCGGTAAGCTAATGGCTTTTCATCGGTAAGCTAACCGCCCTTTATTGACCGCTCTTACGAGGCTGCAGCGTTAAGGTGCTCAGTACGATAAAAGCGATTCTCCAGCGAGCAAATTTGCTATTAGGAAGGCGGCAAAGGGGGGCGAACTTTTCCTGAAGGCCTTCCTCCGAAAATCCACTAAAAGGGTTCAAAAACGCGGTTAATCTAGCAATCCGTACTGCTTAAGTTTGGTGCGCAGAGTACCACGATTGAGCCCCAAGGCGGTAGCAGCGCGGCTCTGGTTGCCGCGTGTGTGACGCATGACGGCGGCAAGCAGAGGTGCTTCGACTTCCGCTATCACAAGCGAGTAAAGATCGCTGGCCGGCTCGCCTTCGAGCAGCTCGAAATAGGCTTCCACCGACCGCGTAACCTGCTCGCGCAGCGTTCCGGCGGCAAGCTCTGGTCGGAATTCGCCGATCTGCAGCGCAGCGCGCAGGCTTGCGGTTTTTTCTAATTGGGCGGGAGCGAAAGCTGGCAGGTCGATACCGAAATCTTCCGCTGAATCATCATCCGCTGCGCTCATGCGGCGAGCCCCGAAGTCTTGGTTGCGCCGCGGCTAAGGAGTTCGGAGAAATAGGCATCGGTCAGGTCGAGCTGAGCCTGCGCCTCGGTCGCTGCGTTAAAGCGTGTCATAAACTCCTTGGCGCCGGTCAGGCTCGCGACATAGCCACCCACGTGCTTTCGCGCATAGAGGCTTCCGCGCTTGTCGCCGTAAAAGCTATGGAGTTTCTCTAAGTGACTGCGCGTGACCGCATAGCGCTCGCTCGCACTGGGGTCTGGTACTAGACTGCCGTCTTCCAAGAACTGTTCGATCTGCCTAAAGATCCACGGGCTGCCCTGTGCGCCGCGGCCAATCATGAGGGCATCGACACCGGTGTGTTGGAGAACCTGGCGGGCTCTTTGTGGCGAGTCTATGTCCCCATTAGCGACGATGGGGATCGACACGGCCTCTTTGATGGCCGCAATCGTGTCGTACTCTACGGCGCCCTTGAAGCGACACTCACGTGTGCGCCCATGAACTGTAAGCAATGAGATGCCGCAGTCTTCAGCGATCTTCGCAACTTCCACGCCATTGCGTGACTGCGGGCACCAGCCGGTGCGAATTTTTAGAGTTACCGGCACGCCCGCTTCGGCAACCACTGCGCGGAGTATCTTCTCGACCAGCTCGGTGTCGCGCAGCAGCGCCGAGCCTGCCGCTTTCTTCATGACCTTTTTGGCAGGGCAGCCCATGTTGATATCGATAGCATCGGCGCCCATTTCGGCGTTGCGGCGTGCAGCCTGCGCCATAATGGCGGGGTCCGATCCGGCAATCTGTATGACCTGTGGGCCACTGACCTCCGCACGGATAAGTCGCAGCTTGTGGCGTTCTTTCTCCCAGAGCTCTTTGCTGGAGGGCAGCATCTCAGCCACGGTGATTCCGGCGCCCTGAGCGCTGCAAATTTCACGGAACGGCGCATCGCACACGCCCACCATGGGCGCGAGGAACAGATTGTTGCGGAGAGTGTAGGGGCCAATTTGCTGCACGAGCTATGTCCTTGGGCTAGTTGCTAATGATAGCGAGGTCGCGGCGGCAGCGAAAGTAGGCTGCCGCCGATGGCTGCCAAACCGAGCTAGGGCGCGCGGAACCCCAGCGTGTAGTTCACGGCATCGGCGCCAGGGTCGACGAGCGCTAGGTTTATGGCAACGCCTTCGCCGGCACCGAGCGGGCGCTGTGGGTCGCGGCCCGCGGGCAAATAGTCGGCCGGGGCGAATTCGCGCAGGGCAACGCTGCGCTGACTTGGGGTGGTGAAGCTTAGGATGAGAATCGGCGGCGCTTGCGGCAATGGCGCCTCGTTACGCAAACGAAAGCTAACCGTGAGGCTGCCTGCCGCTTCCGAGGCCACGCTAAGCGCCTCGCCACGCAGTGCGCTGATGTCCACGAAAGCGGGCACGCGACACTCAAGGAGCTCACAGGCGGCTGTAAAAAGGGGGTTGAGCTGCGGCTGGTGCTGGAAACGCTCGCGCTGCGCCCAGAGGATCTGCCCAGCAAGGGTGAGGCTCAATAGCAGCGCAGCTGCCGCCATGCTGGCGTTCTTTAGGACACGCCGCCAGGAGGCCGCGGGCGCGGAGGGCAGCGCCACGGTAGGCCTGCTAATGTCGTTTAGCCTGTGCTGCGCCTCGGAGGGAAGCTCCAGAGCCTGCTCTAGCAAATCCAGCGTGCGCGCATAATCCCTTGTCGCTGAGGTCGAATCGTTAGTGATGCTTTTATTCTCGCTCGCTCTCTCGCTAAGGGGCTGCGAAGGCGGCGGGGGTTCGGCAGCGAATAGGCGCAGACAGCTGCCGCAGCGCAGGGCGGCAGAAATCGCTGGAGGTTTGGTGACCACGGCGCCGCAAAATGGGCAGCGCGATTTCGAGTCAGACATTAAGCTCCTACCTAGCCTGGCGCTAGCGGCGGGTGCCGCTGATTCTTATCCAGTCTTCCTGCTGCACGGGTTCACCCATGGCGAACCACTCGCTGTAGCGCGACACAATAGCCGCTGCCTGTTCGGCGAGCAGGCCAGACAGCACGAGGTCGCCGCCGGGGCGCAGTAGCGACGCGAAAAGCGGCGCCAAGCTATGCAGCGGTTCGGCGAGGATATTGGCTATAAGGATATCGACGCAGCCCTGTTTTTGTAAGGCATCGAATTGATCGGGCAGCAGGCTGGCGACGCGATCGACAGCGAGCCCATTGCGCGAGCAATTGTCTTTCGTCGCTGCAACCGCCTGCGGGTCGTTGTCCACGGCGTCGATAGTTTTCGCGCCCAACAGCGCCGCCGCGATCGCAAGAATGCCCGAGCCGCAGCCGTAATCGACTACACGCTGGTCCGCGATGTTGTTCTCAGCGAGCCACTGTAGGCAGAGAGAGGTCGTTGCATGACTGCCGCTGCCAAAGGCGAGGCCGGGGTCGAGCATGATGTTCGTCGCATGGGGGTCGGGTGGCTCCTGCCAGCTTGGGCATATCCAGAGGGAGTCGCCAAACTGCATGGCTTGGAAGCTGTCCATCCAACTGCGTTCCCAAGCCTGATCTTCTATGACCTCGACGGCTAACGCGCTGCGATTCACGATCGCCTCGTTGCTTTGCAGCCAGTCTAGTAGAGGCGTTAATTGTGCGTCCTGTTCGAACAGCGCGCAGAGAACGAGATCGTCCCACAGCGGCGTGCTACCCAGCTCGGTTTGGAAAATGGGCTGATCCTGCGCGTCTAAGTAAGTGAGCGACACGGCGCCCGCGGCAAGCAGCTGAGACTCAATAAAATCGAGATGGTCAGGATGGATTTGAAGTTTCAGCTGCTGCCAAGACATGAGGGTGACTCGGCCTAGAGGCCGAGCTTTTTCTCGAGGTAGTGGATGTTTACGCCACCTTTTTGGAATGCTTCATCGGTAACTAGGTCTTGGTGTAGGCCGATGTTGCTGCTGATACCGTCTATTAGCATCTCGTCCAAGGCGATCTCGGTGCGGCGCAGGGCTTCTTCGCGGGTGTCCCCGGTGCAGATGAGCTTAGCGATGAGCGAGTCGTAGAATGGAGGCACGGTGTAGCCCGTGTAGAGATGAGAATCGACCCGCACGCCGTTGCCGCCCGGCGCATGGAACATCTTTACGCGGCCCGGGCTAGGCAGGAAGGTTTTTGGATCTTCCGCGTTGATTCGGCATTCTATCGCGTGGCCTTTTATCTGAATGTCCGACTGCTTGTAGCGCAGCGGCTGTCCGCTAGCAATAAACAGCTGTTCGCGCACGATATCGACGCCGGTAACCTGCTCGGTCACCGGATGCTCGACCTGTACACGGGTATTCATTTCAATGAAGTAGAAGCGTTCATCCTGATAAAGGAATTCGAGCGTACCGGCGCCGCGATATTTGAGCTGCTCGCAGGCCTTGATGCAGGTGTCGAGCACCTCGTTGCGCACGGCGTCGGGGATGCCCGGTGCCGGGGCTTCCTCTATTACCTTTTGGTGGCGACGCTGCAGTGAGCAGTCACGATCGCCTAGGTGAATAGCATTGCCTTTGCCATCGCCTAAAACCTGAATCTCAACGTGGCGTGGATTGGTGAGGTATTTCTCAAGATACACGACGCCGCTGCCAAAGAAAGACTGCGCTTCGGTCTGCGTGACTTTTACACTGGCGATTAGATCTGCTTCGTCGTGCACGACGCGCATACCGCGGCCGCCACCCCCGGCCGCCGCTTTAATAATGACGGGAAAGCCGATCTCCCGCGCGATTCTCAGCGTGCGCTCGTCGTCATCGGTCAGCGGGCCGTCTGAGCCGGGCACGGTGGGCACGCCGGCTTTGATCATGACCTCGATAGCCGAGACCTTGTCGCCCATGACGCGGATCGTGTCTGCGGTTGGGCCGATAAATGTGAAGCCGCTGTTTTCAACCTGTTCGGCGAAGTCTGCGTTTTCTGAGAGGAAGCCGTAGCCCGGGTGAACGGCGTCGGCGCGCGTAACTTCCATGGCCGCGATAATCGCCGGCGTGTTGAGGTAGCTTTCAGTCGGGCTGGGCGGGCCTATGCAGACCGATTCGTCGGCGAGGTGGACGTGCATCAGGTCTTTGTCGGCGGTGGAATGAACCGCAACGGTTTTAATGCCTAGCTGTTTGCAGGCGCGCAAGACGCGCAGGGCAATCTCGCCGCGATTAGCTATAAGAACTTTTTCGAGCATGGGGCGAATCCTTCGTTGAGTGTAGTCATCACGGCAGCGTTGTGCCGCGCCGAAACTAAGAGATAACGACTAAGGGCTGATCGAATTCAACCGGCTCGCCATCTTTCACTAGGATCGCTTCTACGACGCCGGAGTGATCGGCCTCAATTTGATTCATCATCTTCATCGCCTCAACGATGCAGATTACCTCACCCGCTTTGACGTGCTTGCCCACTTCGATAAACGGCGGCGAGCTTGGCGCAGGGGCGCTGTAGAAGGTGCCGACCATTGGCGACTTCACGGCGTTGGCAGGGACCTCTGCCGTTGGCGCTGCGGCAGGCGATGCGGCGGGTGGCGGTACGCTCGCGGCGGCGGGAACGGGGACGGGAGCGGGGGCTGGTGCAGCCTGATAAGAAACCGGTGCCGGCATAGGGACGCTAGTACCACGGCTAATGCGGACGGATTCTTCGCCCTCCTGTATCTCGATTTCGGCAACATCCGAAGCTTCGAGTAATTCAATCAGTTTCTTAACCTTTCTTATATCCATGGTGTGGCAAACCTCTTTGGCAGTGTGCCGCGCCGCGGCACTGTGACGGTGGAATTGGTGCTAATTTTAAATTGACGAATGTTTGCGAGCCTCGGCGAGGCAAGCACGCTTTGGCCGAGCCTACCCGAGCCGCGCGAGCGCCGCGTCTAGCGCGAGCTGATATCCCTGTGCGCCTAGGCCAATCACGCAGCCGACTGCAATATCGGAGAAGAACGAGTGCTGGCGGAATTCCTCGCGCGCGTAGAGATTCGACAGATGTACTTCGATGAAGGGGATTTCGACCGCGAGTAAGGCGTCCCGTAGGGCAATGCTCGTGTGCGTATAGGCGCCGAAGTTGGCAATTATGGTGTCTACGCGGGCGTCTTTGGCCGCATGGATGCGGTCAATCAGCGCGCCTTCGCTGTTGCTCTGAAAGCTGTCGAAGCTGTGACCGGCCTCAATACAGGCCGCGCCAAGGCGCATATTGATGTCATCGAGTGTGTCGGCGCCGTAGATCTCCGGCTCGCGGCTGCCCAGCAGATTGAGGTTGGGGCCGTTTAAGACGAGTAGTGAAGCCATTGCTTGTCTGAAATCCTTTCGCGATTTTTGCGAACTTCCTGTCTGTTAATGGGAATTAACCCCATGTTCTCAGAAAATACTCAGAATTTCATTAATTACTGTGATAAAGCCCTGTGATGATCACCTCAGAGCTTTTCAAACTAGGGCAGCAGGGTGCCGACTGACAATTCCGTGCGCTGAGGTGGGTAGCAGAATCCCCAGGCTGCGCAGCCCTGGTACTCAACACTGAGCAGGGAGTCGAGCTCAGTGTTTGGAGGCAGGGTAACCTGCACGGTGATCGGCTCGAAGTAGGCTTCAATAGCGCCGAAGAACTCGTCCGCCATGGCCTTACCCTCGGGCACGGCGAAGCCCAATACCTGAGGGGTGGCGTCGCCGGCGGCGGGAAGGAGTGTGAAACTAAAACGGTGACGGTAGAGATAGTGTTCCGGCGCGGGGGTCCAGGTGACAGTGACTTCGTTCTCAGTGTTCGCGCTGACAACGAAGGGAAAGGCCTCTTCGGTTGAGAGCACGCGGGGTAGATCATTGCGCTCGAGGCCTGACAAGGCGCTTGCCTTAACGCCAATCTGTGCGTCAGCGGCGGGGCTAATCGCCGGGAACAGCAAAGCGGCAACAAGGCTCAGTTTAGCGAGCACTAGATTTTTAGCCGGGACTGCAGGCAAAACCCTGAAATTCATAGCGCCTCCAATGTTGATTGGCAGGGTTAGCGGCTGGGCGTGAAGCTGGAAGGCTTGTGCTCAGCGCTTTGTAAACCTCGCTTTTACCGTCTTTCTAGGCCTCTTTCTAGGCCTCTTTCTTGGCCTCGCGCTAGGTCTCGTAGCGGTCGAAGACCAAGCAGGCGTTGGTGCCACCAAAGCCGAAGCTGTTGGACATCACACGGTTCAGTTTGGTGTCGCTGCGCTGCAGTGCAACCGGCATGCCCTCGGCCTCGGGTGTCAGAGTCTCGATATTCGCCGAGGCGGCGATGAAATCGTTCTCCATCATTAGCAGGCTGTAGATCGCCTCCTGGACCCCCGCCGCTCCTAGGGAGTGGCCGCTAAGAGATTTCGTCGAGTTGAGCGTGGGGATTTTGTCGCCGAATACATTGCGAATCGCTTTTAACTCCGAGATGTCGCCTGCGGGAGTGCTCGTGCCGTGGGTGTTGATGTAGTCGACTTCGCCTTCTAGGCCATGAAGCGCCATTTGCATAGCTCGGGCGCCACCTTCGCCGGACGGGGCGACCATGTCGTAGCCGTCGGAAGTTGCCCCGTAGCCGGTAAGCTCCGCGTATATTTTGGCGCCCCGCGCCTTGGCGTGCTCCAGCTCTTCGATGACGAGAACGCCACCACCGCCCGCGATGACGAAGCCGTCGCGGTCAGCGTCAAAGGCTCGTGAGGCCTTGTCCGGCGTGTCATTGTAGCTGGTCGACAGCGCGCCCATGGCGTCGAACATATGGGTCATGGTCCAGTGTTCCGCCTCGCCGCCACCGGCGAAGACGACATCCTGTTTACCGAGCTGAATGAGTTCGGCCGCGTGTCCTATGCAGTGGGCGCTGGTGGCGCAGGCAGAGGAGATCGTGTAGTTCACGCCTTTGATCTTGAAGGGCGTTGCGAGGCAGGCCGAGACGGTGCTGCTCATCGTGCGGGTGATGCGGTAGGGTCCGACTCGGCGCAAGCCTTTCTCGCGCATGATGTCGGTGGACTCGAGCTGCTGCTCTGAAGAGCCGCCGCCAGAGCCGACGACTAAGCCGGTACGGAAGTTAGAGACCTGCTCTTCGCTGAGTCCCGAATCCTTCACCGCCTCGTCCATTGACAGGTAGGCATAGGCAGAAGCGTCGCCCATAAATCGATAGAGCTTGCGGTCGATGAGTTCTTCGGCGTTGATGTCGACGCTGCCGCTCACATGGCTGCGCATCCCAACCTCAACATAGCTCGGGTTATGGGTGATGCCGCTGCGCCCGGTCTGCAAGGACTCGAGGACGGATTCTTTATTATTGCCAAGGCAGGAAACGATTCCGATACCTGTTACTACAACGCGACGCATAGATTCACCCAACTAGATTATTTGTTAACCCGCGGTAGCGCGATCGAATGCACTCGGCGGTGGTCTCCACTGTAACGACAGAAAGCGCTCCGAGTTTATCTCGGCTGCGCCGTTTTTTGTCGAGCTTGTCTGCCTAAAGCGACTGGCCCGGCTTGAACAGCCCGACTTTCAGCCCTTTAGTCGTGTAGATCTCGCGCCCGTCAACCTTCACCGATCCGTCGGCGATACCCATGACGAGTTTGCGGTCGATCGTACGGCTGATGTCTAGCTCGTAGGTCACCAGAGTTGAAGTGGGTAAGATCTCGCCGGTGAACTTGACCTCCCCGACGCCGAGCGCACGGCCTTTGCCTTCGCGCCCTGTCCAGCCTAGCCAAAAGCCAACGAGCTGCCATAGCGCATCGAGGCCTAGGCAGCCAGGCATTACCGGGTCGCCAGGGAAGTGACAGTCGAAGAACCACAGGTCCGGCTTAATATCGAGTTCGGCGATAATCTTGCCGCGGCCATACTCACCGCCTTCGTCAGCAATGTGCGTGATGCGGTCGAGCATGAGCATATTGTTAACCGGAAGCGCGGGATTGCCGGGGCCAAACAAGCGGCCATAGCCACACTCGACTAACTCTTCGAGAGTGTAGGAGCTCTTGGGTACGAATGCTGCGGAAGAGTCGGTCATGGCTAAGCTAGATCCCTGCTTGTTGCGAATGAGAGGGCGATGGTAGCGTGCCAACGTCAATTAATCGAGAGGCATAGTTAGCGGCTCAGCTGTCAAAGCGCCCTAGACTACGCGAGTGCTTGCGGCGAGAAAGGGCGGCGAGCAGAGTCAACAATAGCAGTAGGGAGAGAAAGAGTTCAGAGCAGGAAGGTGAAAGGGCAGGTAAGGGAAGTAGAGAAAGTCCCCGCTACATCCCTGTCATATTTCTTTGCTAGTATGCAAACAATTTACCAAACAGCTTTGCCCTGTCTTCAATCGTCGCGAGCGATCCGCCTTGAGCCAGAATCCAAACCCCAGCAAGAGTAAAGAAGCCCTAATCCCTGTCGTTATCTCCGGCGGCGTGGGTTCGCGGCTCTGGCCCATATCCCGCGCGCTGTTGCCTAAGCAGTACATCGAACTCCCGGGAATTCACGGCACGCTCTTCCAAAAGACGCTCGAACGCCTCAACGGTTTGCCCGCCTTAGGCGAGGCGATCGTTGTGTGCGGCGAGGAACATCGATTCGTCGTGGCTGAACAGCTGCGCCAAATCGACGTTAACGCACGCATTCTTCTCGAGCCCTACGGACGCAACACGGCGCCGGCGATCGCGCTTGCCGCCATGACGGCGATGGCCAAGGGCGAGGATCCGCTCTTGCTAGTACTGCCGGCCGATCATCTTATTGAGCAGGAAGATCGTCTGCACAGGGCGATCGCACGCGCACGACAGCTTGCTGCAGGGTCTCGCCTAGTCACCTTTGGTATTGAGCCGAGCAGCGCCGAAACCGGCTATGGCTATCTGCAGAGGGGAGAGCAGATTAGTCAGGAGGCTTTCGATGTCGCGCGCTTCGTCGAGAAACCTGATTCGGCAACGGCCCAGGGCTACTTAGACAGCGGTGACTATTATTGGAACAGCGGCATGTTTTTATTCCGCGCTTCGGTGTTCCTCAATCATCTCAAAATCCATGCGGCGGACATCTTTGCCAGCTGCGAGGCTACCCAGGCCGCGCTTGCGCGCAGTGACAATTTCCTGCTTATACCCGATGCGCAATTTCACCGCTGTCGATCCGACTCCATCGACTACGCGGTCATGGAGAAAGCCGGTGATGCAGTAGCGGTCGTGCCTCTAGACGCCGATTGGAGTGACCTTGGCGCTTGGGACGCGCTATGGTCGGTGCAGGCTAAAGACGGCGACGACAATGTAATAAGCGGCGACGTATTAACAGACGACATCGAGAGCAGCTATATACAGTCCGAATCTCGCCTCGTTGCTGCGGTGGGCCTGCGCAATACGGTAGTCATCGAGACCTCGGATGCGGTGCTCGTGGCGGATAAAAACAGTGCGCAGGGGGTCAAGGTTATTGTCGATCAGCTCGCAAAACTCGGGCGCAGTGAAATGCGCGCGCACAAACGTGAAATGCGGCCCTGGGGCAGTTTTGAGTCGTTGGCTTCCGGCCCCGGCTTTCAGGTCAAGCGCATTCTGGTAAACGCACGCTCAGCCTTGTCCCTGCAGTCTCATCAGCGACGCGCCGAGCACTGGGTGATGCTAAGCGGGGTAGGCCGCGTTGAGTGCGATGAGACTGTGCTCGATCTGCATCCTAATGAGTCCACGTTCATCCCCAAAGGCAGCAAACATCGCCTGAGTAATCTGGGCAGCTCGCCGATAGAGTTGATCGAAGTTCAGGTAGGAGACTACCTTGGCGAGGACGATATCGAGCGCTTCGAAGACAATTACGGCCGCCTGCCTACGCCCAGCGAGTAAACGGAGAGACTCATGACACTCATCAAAAAATGTTTGTTTCCAGCAGCGGGTTACGGCACTCGATTTCTGCCCGCGACGAAAGCGATGCCGAAAGAAATGCTGCCGCTGGTCACCAAGCCTTTGATTCAGTACGGAGTCGAGGAAGCCCTTGCCGCGGGGATAACCGGTATGGCAATTGTCACCGGTCGTGGCAAGCGAGCGATAGAAGATCATTTCGATATCAGCTACGAGCTAGAACACCAGATCGCCGGCTCGGACAAAGAAAGCCTGCTGGATAGCACCCGCGAGCTCATCGAGCGCTGCAGTTTCTCCTACACGCGTCAGAATCAGATGCTGGGCCTTGGGCATGCGATACTCGTGGGCGAATCGCTCATTGGCGAAGAACCTTTTGCCGTGCTTTTAGCAGACGATTTCTGCTTGAGCGAGAGCGATTCGGTGCTGGCGCAAATGGTCGCGCTGTACGCCGAGCATCGTTGCTGCATCGTTGCGGTTGAGGAGGTGCCGATGGAACAGGTCTCCCGCTACGGGGTCATCAGCGGAAGAGAGCAAGCGCCGGGACTTTATCGAGTGGAAAACATGGTTGAAAAGCCGGAGCCTGAAGCGGCGCCGAGCAATCTGGCCATCATTGGACGTTATCTATTAACGCCGGATATTTTCCCTGCGCTACGCGCGACCCCGCCGGGTCGCAACGGCGAGGTGCAACTGACAGATGCTTTGCAGAGGCTCGCGAAAAAAGGCGAGGTCCTGGCGACGAAGTTCGATGGCGTGCGCTACGACTGCGGCAGTGTTGAAGGCTATATAGAAGCAACTAATGTGCTGTACCAGCGCTCGCAGTAGCGGCAGTTAAGGTCGCCAATTTATTTGAGAAAAAGATGACTACAAATCTAGACTGCTTCAAGGCCTACGACGTTCGCGGCCGAGTTCCCGATCAGCTTAATTCTGACATTGCCTATCGTATTGGCCGCGCCTTCGCAGCCGAGTTCTCACCCAAAAGCGTAGTGGTAGGGTTCGATATTAGACTCACGAGCCAGGAGCTCTGCGCTGCGCTCAGCCGTGGGCTTACAGAGGGCGGCGCCAACGTGACCAATATCGGTCAGTGTGGCACCGAAGAGATTTACTTTGCCACAAGCCACCTGGGCTGCGATGGCGGGATCATGGTGACAGCAAGTCATAACCCTGCGGACTATAACGGCATGAAATTCGTTGGCCCTGCGTCGCTGCCGATCAGCGGCGACACCGGCCTTGCGCAAATAAAATCGCGTGCCCAGACGAGTGAGTTTAGCGAGCCCGCGCAGGTCGGCAGCATTGATTTTGCCGATGTCCGCGCTGCCTATGCGCAAAAGATACTCAGCTTTGTCGATGTGGATAAACTCAAGCCGCTCAAGATCGTTTGTAATGCAGGCAACGGCGGCGCCGGCGCAACGCTTGATCTGCTCGCCGCTTTTCTGCCTTTCGAGTTTGTGCGTATTCACCATGACGCCGATGGTCATTTCCCCAACGGCGTGCCTAACCCCATGCTCGAAGAGAACCGCGCGCCAACCAGCGCGGCGATTCTCGAGCATGGCGCTGATCTGGGTATTGCCTGGGACGGAGACTTCGATCGCTGTTTCTTCTTCGACGAGAATGGCAGGTTTATCGAAGGCTACTATTTAGTGGGGCTTCTGGCTCAATCCTTTTGCGCGCTGGAGCCCGGCGCTCGCATCGTTCATGATCCGCGGCTCACATGGAACACGCAGCAGATCGTAACCGAGGCCGGCGGGCAGGCGGTGCAAAGTAAAACGGGTCACGCGTTCATGAAGCAGTCGCTGCGCGCCACAACGGCAGTCTACGGCGGCGAGATGAGTGCCCATCACTATTTCCGCGATTTCTTCTACAGCGACAGCGGCATGATTCCGTGGTTGCTCGTCGCACAGCAGATTGCTGCCACCGGCAAGAGCCTGTCGCAACTCGTCGATGAGTGTATGTTGGCGTATCCCGCCAGTGGCGAGATTAATCGTACTATTGCAGATCCGCAGGCACTGCTTGCTGAGGCGCGGGCTAAATATGCGCCTCAGGCGATAGCCCTAGACGAAACCGATGGCCTGAGTTTGAGCTTCGATGAATGGCGCTTCAATCTGCGCCTCTCCAACACTGAGCCGGTGGTACGGCTCAACGTTGAGTCGAGAGGCGACGCTGCGCTGATGCGCGCGAAGACACAGGAATTATTACAATTGATGGCTTAGACGCTATCGTTTACTGGTGAGGAAATACTATGTCGAGCTTCGACAACGCAACGATCATTAAAGCAGCTAACGTCTATTTCGATGGCAAGGTAAGCAGTCGCAGTCTCACGCTAGCCGACGGCTCTTCCAAGTCACTGGGCCTGATGCAGATCGGGGACTACGAGTTCGGCACTGCTAAACGCGAGATCATGGAAATTCTGTCTGGCGAGTTAGAGGTGAAGCTGCCGGGAAACGATGGATGGATTCAGGTGCGCGGTGGCGAGTCTTTCGAAGTGCCCGCGAACGCATCCTTTCAAGTGAAGGTTTCGGCTATTACCGATTACTGCTGCTCGTACCTCGACTAGCGCTTACTTTTTGCCTGCACGGCTGGCGCGAATGCGTGCTATAAGCTGGGCCGTGGAAGGATCCAGCGCTGCGCTGCTTGGTTGCGACTCTAGAGCAGTCAAAACCTGCTGCGCGAGGCGCTTGCCGAGTTCCACGCCCCACTGATCGAAGGCATTAATATTCCACAGCACGCTCAGCGCGAAGACGCGGTGCTCGTAGAGTGCTATCAGCATGCCGAGGCTTGCGGGCGTTAGGCTGTCCAGCAGCAGCGTCGTGCTTGGTCGGTTACCCGGAATATTTCGGTGGGGATCGCCGGAGCCATCGTCGCCGCGCATAAGCGCCCAGCTTTGGCTTAAGCAGTTGGCGAGTAGCATGGCCTGCTGCTCTGCACCGCTATCCCTCTCGCTTCCTTCCTCATTCTCATTCTCGTTCTCGCTCTCACCGTGTCCCTGACCTTGAGTCAAGCGAGTCGTGCTCGGCGAGGCGAGGGCAATAAACTCGACCGGAATTAATTCGGTGCCCTGATGCAGCTGTTGAAAATAAGAGTGCTGGCCGTTGGTGCCGGCGCTTCCCCATATCACCTCCGAGCTACGCAGATTCAGAGGGGCGCCCTCACGGCTCACCGACTTGCCGAGGCTTTCCATATAAAGCTGCTGCAGGTAGGACGGAAACAAAGACAGGTCTTCGCTGTAGGGTACGACGGCGGTGCTAGCGCTATCGAAAAACTGACGATACCAGTAGCTAAGTAGCGCAAGATTTAGGGGCAGATTATCCTCGGCTTTGGCTGTTGCGAAATGTGTATCCATCTCCCCAGCGCCGCGCAGCATTGCTTGAAAGTTATCAAAGCCAATAGCGAGCGCGATGGGCAGTCCAATCACCGACCACAGAGAGAAGCGTCCGCCCACCCAGTCCCACAGCGGAAGGACGTTGGCCTGTGCGATGCCAAATTCCTGTGCGGCCGCCGCATTGGCCGTGGTGGCGATAAAGTGACGAGCGATGTCTTTGTGGCCCGCACCAGCGGCGAGCAGCCACCGTTTGGCGGCGCGAGCATTGGCGAGGGTTTCTTGGGTTGTGAAGGTTTTCGATGCCACGATGAAAAGCGTCGTGGCAGGGTCTAGTGCTTGTAGCGTGCGTGCGAGATGAGCGGGGTCGACGTTGGAGACGAAACTCACGTGCAGCGAGTCAACAGCAAAGTCGGCGAGGGCGCGCACCGCCATAGCCGGGCCAAGGTCCGACCCGCCGATTCCCAGGTTAACAACGTGAGAGATTCGACGCCCGTCATAGCCTAGCCAGTCGCCCGATTGCACGGCGCGGCAAATCTCTTGCATGCGGCTCTGGGCTGCCGCCACGTTCGCTGAGCGCTCTGAGTCGGCGCTGTCCTGCTTGGCCGCGCTACGCAGCGCGGTATGCAGCGCTGCGCGCCCCTCGGTGTTATTGATCTGCGCGCCGGAAAATAGGGCGGCAATGGCGCCGCTCATGCCGCTGGCCTCGGCGAGCTGGTGGAGGCTGCTTAGTGCGTCGGTCGTGATTAGGTTCTTCGATAGGTCCAAAAACAGGGGGCCAAACTCATAGCTTAGCTGCGCTGCCCTGCTGGGATTTGCATCGAACAGCGACAGCAGGTCGTCAGGCTCTGGCAGCGAGGCTGATTCACCCAATTGGCGCGGCAAAAGGGGCTGGGCCAAGCGTGCGAGGTCGGCTTGCAGCCGGCTAAGGGCCGCGTGATCGCGTTGAAACTTCATCGAGCGAGTGTCTCTTCGAGGGGATGCGGCAGTCAATATAGCATAGCGGCGCGAGCTTCTCGCTCGCGAGTTGGTGGAGGCGGGAGCAGATAAAAAACGTGTTTTGGCCTATTGAACCACTCAGGCTTTCTGGGTAAACTGCGCGCCTTGTTGGTTAGACGCCGTCTGGAGTCTAACTTTCATTGTGCCGCTATAGCTCAGCCGTGGTAGAGCAGCTGACTTGTAATCAGCAGGTCCCGAGTTCGACTCTTGGTGGCGGCACCACTTTTTTGTTTGCGCTTTCTGTCTTCTGCGCTTTCTAGCTTCCGTCTTCTGCGCTTTCTAGCTTCTGTCTTCTGGGCTTTCTAGCTTTCTTCTTTTGCCTTTTGCGCTCTCTCGCTTCTAACTTGTGCTCTCGCTCATTTCTGCGCCTTCTTTAAGGCCTTCAGCCTTTTGACCTATTCGCACCGCGCGTCTGATCACATAGCTATGTCCCCGATGCCGTGCCGCTCTGCTTTGCCCAAGTCTCGTCGCTAGACTACACTTGCCGAATTGATTTAAAGCGCCAGAAGGCGTTTCACAGAGATTCGCTGCATGAGCCTGCCGACACCCCTGACATCGACCGAAATCCAAGAGCTTGTTGCCGAGCACGGCGCTGCCGTGAGTCAGGGGCGCTCTATTGCCGCGCTCATCGCCGACGGCGAGCTGCCGCGCCTGGCCGGCTGCACCGTCTTGCAGGGCAAGGTCTCGGACTCAGTCTTCGGTGATTCCCTGACAACAGCTGATGGACGCGGCCTGCGCCTCATGTTCAGGAACAATCGCATCTCGACCCACGATGTGAACCGTGGCGCTATCCCATTCAAAGATCAGGTGCTCGCGCTGAACCACGAGCATATGCGTCAGCTCGTGCGCGGAGCGGTTGGCACTTCGCAGTTCGAGGTAGCGGGACTGATGGCCAGCGCCACGGTGATCCCCGCGGAAAATTTGCAGCTCGTAATGCTGGAGAACGTTCTGCGCCGCTACATGGCTAAGAGCTCAACGTCGACATCGCTTTACCAGCACTGGTGCGCAGCCAAGGAGTCCGGCGCGCGCGTGCTGCACTTCGCCGGCCATGAGCTCAGCGTTAACAGCCTGCAGCCTAATGGAATTCTGCCCTACGTGTTAGATACGCCGAGCAGCAAAGCCGACGTCGATGAGACGATGGACGCCGAGCAGCTTATCGCCACTGGCGTCTGCACCGCAGGCCAGTACGCACAGATCCGTAACGCCTCGATTATGGCCTTTGGCATTGTGAGCGAACACCTGCGCGAGCGCGGGATGGTGCTCGTAGATACTAAAACCGAGCACGGGATCAATCGCGACGGGGATATTGTGGCAGCGGACGAGCTCTACACCATGGATTCCTCGCGCTTCTGGCGTCTCGCCGACGACGGCAGTCTGCTGACTCGCGATGGCGAACCCGTGTCTTTCTCAAAGGAATTCGCACGGGGCATGGTGACCGAGCAGGCTCAGCAGTTTACTGGGGAGCAGGCGAATGAGATTGCCGTGCGCTATATTGAAGGCCTGCAGCATTTGCTCGGCTACGGTTTTGTGCCAGACCTGCGGCCAAGGGACGAGCGGCTCGTGGAGTCTGTGAACCTAATACTCGATACCTTGCTTTAGGCACAATGAGGCGGGGTCTGCTCCCGCCCCTTCGCCAATCGCTGCCTACTATTGGAGATCATGATGCGCCGCACACATTCAAAGCAGGCCGCTTTCTCAATGCCCCTATTGCCCCTTGTCGGCTGCGCACTTCTCATCACCTTGGCCGCCTGCGCCCCCCAAACGGAGTCGCCATCAATGTCTGAATCACGAGCCCAAGCCGGGCCTACTCAAGCCGGGCCTACTCAATCCGACTACGCGCGCGCCGAGTCGATGCTCGCGCAGAATCTAGCGCCGCTCGTTGTTGGTGAAATCCGGGCGCACTACTGGCAGACCGACGATCGCCTTGTCATACGTCAGCGAACCGAAGGCGGCAGCGAATATCGCCTTGTCGATGCCCAAGCGCAGAGTAATGAGCCGCTGTTTGATAGCGCTCGCCTCGCCGAACTGCTGAGCGCAACAACCGGGACAGAGGTCGACGCTGATCTGGCGCTGCGGGATATTAAACTCGATGCCCAGACTCTAAGTTTCGTTTACGACGCCACGCGCTACGAGCTAGACCTACAGAGCTATCTGGCGCAGGCAGGGGCGCTGCGGGAACTCGCGCAGCCGCCTAAGCATGAGTTCCTCTCACCCGACGGCAAGCAAGCGGCCTTTATCCGCGACCACAATCTGTGGCTACGCAGTACCGAAGACAATAGCGAGACGCAGCTCACCCAAGACGGCGTCCGG
>JAYOBL010000020.1:31780-32540 GCA_038104835.1 Gammaproteobacteria bacterium
TACGGCTACGCGACCAACAGCGCCGGCTGGATTCAAGACCCTGGCCCCGTGCTGCTGTGGTCTCCTGACTCGAAGAAGATCGCGACGTTCCGCCAAGACTCGCGCAATGTAGGCACGATCAGCCTAATGGAAACCGCGGTGGGGAGGGGAGAGGTCACGACGTGGAAATATCCACTGCCGGGCGACGAGCACGTTTTCATGCTTGAGCGTTTGGTCATTCATGTCGACGCCGAGCCGCGTCTCGTCTTTCTCGAAATGCCGCCGGAGCCTCAGCGCTCGACAACAACCGATCACATTGCAGGGCGCGACGGTGAGTTCCTGGACGTGCGCTGGGGTGACGACAGTGAGACCCTGGCTTTCGTCTCTTCATCACGCGACCACAAAATCGCTCAGCTGCGCAGCGCTAATATCAACACTGGCGCCGTGCGCGATGTCTACCGCGAGCAGACCGCAACCTACTACGAGTCTGGATTCGATTCCGAGAACTGGACCCTTCTTAACGCAAGCAACGAATTCCTCTGGTTCTCTGAGCGCGATAATTGGGGGCATCTCTATTTGGGCGATCTCGCTAGCGGCGAGATCAAGAGGCAGATCACCGAGGGAAGCTGGGCCGTGCTGCAGCTACTGGAGGTCGACGAAGCCGCGCGAGAAGTCACCTTTATTGGTTCGAACCGCGAAGCCGGTGATCCGTATTTTCACTATCTCTACCGCGTAGCCCTCGACGGAGCTGAGCCGCAGCTGCTTACGCCCGAACCGGCTC
>JAYOBL010000101.1:0-3095 GCA_038104835.1 Gammaproteobacteria bacterium
CTCATACTCATAGACAGCCTTGCCGTTTGCTAGTACTTAGGGAGCGGGTGTGGGGAGTTGTCGGCTAGTCTTCGGCTTCATGATCAGAACTTTCTTCGTCGTCATCTCGCAGAAAACTAAGTACAGCGATCTCCTCGCCAATGCCTAGATCTTCGCAAATCTTATCCATGACACCCTGTGCGCCACTAATCGCCTGCTGCTCATCAATGCTCGATTTCTGATAGGCCGCGCCAATATCGAAGACCTTTTTGGCCTGTTCTAAGGGAATATAGCTAACTACTGTCCCCTTCTCAGACTTTAT
Organism: Gammaproteobacteria bacterium; assembly: GCA_038104835.1. GTDB lineage: Bacteria > Pseudomonadota > Gammaproteobacteria > Pseudomonadales > Pseudohongiellaceae > UBA9145. The sequence goes on from JAYOBL010000101.1 coordinate 302, forward strand.
GAGCTTGAACGGATCGTCCAACTCGGGTTCGTCTAGCTCGCTTAGGCCAGAGCCGGCAACCAGCGCGGCCATTTTTGCTTCCTCGAAGGATTCTGCTTTCTTGGCCCCCTCGATAAACGTCAGATCAATATTGCTCTTGGCTCTTATCGCCATGCGTGCGCGCGCCGCGCGAGGCACATCGGTTACTTTTTCGAGCGCGATTACATCGTCAAAAGCTTTCTTTGCCTTTTTCTTGGCTTCCTCTACGGGGTCACCCTTCTTCTTTCCAAACAGCATTTAGGTCTCCAGCGCGACAACGGCCTTGAGATCACTAACGATGGCGCTGAGTATCTGACTCACTCGTGCCTCTTTCACCCCAATGATCGCGCCGATCTCTTTCATATTCATTTCGTCAACATAGTATAGAGACATCACAAGCCGTTTCCTATCGTCAAGCTGCGAGATCTTATCGGCAACGAGCTCCTTAAGCTGCTCATCTTCGATGAGTGAAAGCGGGTTAGGCTCCGAACCAAGCTGCTTATCTTCGAAGCCTCCCTCGTCGGAGTCGAGGTCTTCGGTGCGGAAACGGTCGGCGTGAGTGCGCTGATTCTCGTACTCATCGATACTGATGCCTAAGTGATCGGCTACTTGCTGACTAGTTGGTTTAGCGCCGAGATCGTTCGCAAGCTGATGTTCGGCCTTGCTATGAAGCTGAGAATTCTTGATCGCAAGCCGTGACATGCTGCTCATACGACGAACCTCGTCGAGGATAGCGCCCTTGACTCTCTGCTTGGCGTAATCTTTAAATTCAACGCCGGTCTCTGCCTTGTACGACTCGGCAGCGGTCATCAATCCCAGGGTGCCGATTTGTACCATGTCGTCGTATTCAATGAACCTAGGCACGCGCGCCTTCAAATAGCCAGCGATTCGGGATACGAGCGGGAGGTGCTCAGTAATGAGCTTGTTGAGCTCTGCACGCTCAGCCCTCTGATAATCGTTTGGCCTACTCACTAAGCTCTTCCTTCAAGAATTGGGTCGACATAGGGATGCAATCTAAGCTCAGAAAAAACTGACGTGTGAGGTGTCGGGCGCCACGTCCAATTTCTCGAGTGTCTCTATGAGTTCCTCGTAGTCCCGCTCTATCACTGCTGATTGGCCTAAACTGACTGCGGGAACGCCCCGCGACCAAGCCTGGTTGTAGTCGGAGCTAAAACTGATGGCCCCGATGGTCATCAGAGATTCGCCGAGGAATTTCTGAACTATCTGATTCATACTATCGAATAAATTCTTGCCGTTACGCTGGTTTCTGACCTTGTTGGGAACGTAGATTAGTTGAGTAATTTTTTCTTTTCTCACCAGCATCTTAATTAGCGCATAGGCATCCGCGATCGAAGAAGGCTCTTCCGTGCCGAGCACGATCTTATAATGACAGCCAGCCATGAAAGTCATGACATTGTCGTCGATCCCTGCAGAAATATCGACTATCAGCCAATCATACCTTCCCTCGAGTTCTGCGAAACTCTGAATAATTTGCGTAGCACTCTGCTTGTTGATCGCTAAAACATCGTCAAGCCCGTTGCCGCCGCTAACCAGGTGAACGCCGTCTTTCGTTTCGATGACAACCTCCTCAAGTGACTTACGCCCCTCGAGAACATCCACCATGGTGCCGTCTATTTTATTCTTGAATGCGATGTGAATGTTGGCGAGGCCTAGGTCGGCGTCAAAGATAAGCACGCGTTGCCCGGCGTCGGCCAGCATGGTCGCAAGGTTTACCGCAAAGGTAGTTTTGCCCACGCCGCCCTTACCACTACCTATGCCTATGACTTTGGTCTCAGCACTTCTATTCTGTTTTGTCGTATCTAGCATTTACTCTCAGTTCTCTAATCGATCGATAGGCGGATCGGTAATCATGAGTAACGACGCTGGTTGTTCCGAACTTTAGGCAGTTAGTGAACGGCTGAGAGCGACTCGCTTTGGGGGGCGGGTGAGCGCCGGCGAGCCTTCCCGACCATCAGGTCGTGATCCTTACCGGTATTGTGCTCTAATTTTGCTCCAGACTCTAACAGTGCGCCAAGATGCGCGGCGGACACCAAGACCACTGGACCCTCCCAGTTCGACTCACGGGTGCCGAGCGACAGGGGAATCTGGCTTTCTATTAAAACTTGGTAGAGGCTCCAGTTGAATGAGCTCGAGTCGAGTCTTGTAATAATCAGCGAGTCCCATTTATGGCCTTGGCTCAGACGTTGGAGGTTGGTTAAACAGGTGTCGCTTGGCGCTACGAGATGAAATTCCGCGTCTTTAAAATGCTCTGCAAGCGCTGGTACTAGAGCGCTATCGTGTGTTGATACGTCGATAAGCATAAGAGTCGATTCAGCTTTTTCCTCTATTAGCTGCTGTAGCTCGGCCACCGACGTAGCTGGATAGACGTCCACTCCAAGCTTCGCGCCAACAACGCTCGCTGCTGTCCAGCTCGTGTCCGGCTCGCTAGCGAAGCTAATAACTGCCGCTCGTCCGGGCTCAAGCTCATTGATCTGCCTCGCCATCTTAAACGCGACCGAGGTCTTGCCAACCCCATAGCCGCCGACAAGGAAATGTGTGCTGTTGGTCAGATCGATCTCTCGAGTCTCTGGCAGCATCTCCACCACACCTTCGACCAATCGCTGGTTCAGGCTCTGGATGTGCTGCGTGCCTGCTAGCATCTCTAGGAGTTTGGTGCGGAGTGCACTGGAAATGCCAGTTCTATCGAAAGTCTCCAACAAACTAGCGTACTCAGGGTGGCCTCTCAGTCTGCGCATCTTGCGGGACACCTGACGCG
>JAYOBL010000101.1:3105-6713 GCA_038104835.1 Gammaproteobacteria bacterium
CAACGGCTTCTTCATTAACGAGGCGTTGCAAGGCTTGTGCAGACGATTTGGTCAGGCGTTGAGTCGCAGCCGAGGCCGGCTGACTCAGCGTCTGATTTCTGTGTGCCACCAGCAAGCGGTAGCCAGTACCTTCGCGCGAGGATTTCAGCAACACGGTATCTGCTCCGAAGCGTTCTACGGCTTGCTTCATGCCTGCTTTGATTGATTCGACGCTTAGCGTTTCTACTTTCATATTTCTCTCACTAACTTCTTTGTCTTGCAGCACACGGATTGCGCTAATCTAATTATTCGGACCGCCGATGCGGGTTGAGTTTGTGCGCTCTTTAAGCTGCCTCTTCGTTCTCCTGCAGTCCCACGCGGGCGAACACTTTAATGTTCTGGTCCTCGGGAATCTCGGTATAGGCCAAAACAGAAATATCAGCAAAACGTTGCTTCAGTAGGCGTGCGAGCCAAGGCCGAATCGGCGGTGCGACAACGAGAACGGCTGGAAAGCCGCTCTCTTCAGCGAGCAGCCGCTGTTCGTTAACCTATGCGATCAGTCCCTCAACGAGTTTAGGCTCGATGACAAGTTCTCCGGCCTTATTGCTCTGTTGCAGCGAATTGATCAGCATTTGTTCGAGGGACGGGTCGAGCGTAATGACGCTGAGCTCCTGCCCGGGCGGGACAAGGTTCTGAAGCATAAGTCGACCGAGTTTAGGCCGTACCAGCGCAGTGAGTTCGTCGGAGTTTTGCGTGCGCGAACTCTCGAGTAACAGAGTGTCTATTATCGTATTCATGTCGCGAATCGGGATTGATTCGAACAGAATGTTCTTTAGGATTTGCATAATCGTAGAGACGGATAACTTTTCGGGAACCAGGTCTTCGATGAGCTTGGGCGAGCGCTGTGCGATCTTGTCGAGAATCTCTCGCGTCTCGTCATGGCCGAGTAGATCGCTGGCGTTGTCGCGCAGAATCGCATTGATATGTGTCGCGATTACAGTCGCGCCGTCGACAATAGTGTAGCCGGCTGTCTTTGCGAAATCGGACTGACTCGGGTTGATCCAATAGGCATCGAGACCGAACGCAGGCTCTTTCGTAGGTACGCCTTCTAGCGGGGTATTGACGTCACCCGGGTTGATCGCAAGCTCGCTTCCCATGCGGATCGAGCCGCTGCCGCGCACCGCGCCTTTGATAACAATATTGTAAGACATCGGATCGATATCGAGGTTGTCGCGGATTCGAATCGCTTGGATTAAGAAGCCAAGTTCCGCTGAGAGCTTTTTGCGCACACCGCGGATGCGCGCAAGAAGCACACCGCCGTCGCTTTCGCTGACCAAGGGGATGAGGCCGTAACCAATCTCTAGGCCGATGGCATCGACGTGTTCGATGTCTTCCCAGTCCAACTCTGACTCAGATTCGTTCTCCACGGCGTTCGCTGTCGCCTCTACCTCTTCGCTTTGACGCTCTGCCTTGCGGTCATTAACGTAGGCGTAGATGCCGAGGCCTAGTCCCGCTGATAAAAACATGAAGTGCGGCATGCCGGGCACCAGCCCCATCAGAATAAGGATTGCAGCTGTGATTTTTAGCGCAGTGGGATTGGTGAGCTGTCCGCCTGTCTGGCTTGCGGTGCTCTCCGAGGTCGTGACGCGGGTAACAATAATCGCGGTCGAAAGAGACAGCAGCAGCGAGGGTACCTGTGCGACGAGTCCGTCACCGATCGTTAGTAGGACATAGATCTCGGCAGCTTCTCCGAACTCCAGCCCGTTTTGAGTCGTTCCGACCAACAGCCCGCCAATGATGTTAATCGCAAGAATAAGGACGCCCGCGATAGCATCACCGCGTACGAACTTCGAGGCGCCGTCCATCGAACCGAAGAAATCAGATTCCTGCGACACCTCTTCGCGGCGCTTGAGGGCGGTCTCCTGATCGATGACGCCGGCATTGAGGTCGGCGTCAATTGCCATCTGCTTGCCAGGCAATGCATCCAGGGTGAAGCGCGCAATAACCTCCGAGGTTCGGCCTGCACCTTTGGTTACCACGATGAAGTTGATGATCATCAAGATGACGAAAATGATGAATCCGACGATGTAATTGCCCGCGATCACGAATTCGCCGAAGGACGCAATGACGTTGCCTGCCGCGTCTGGCCCCTCGTGTCCGCGCAGCAGCACCACGCGAGTCGAAGCAACGTTGAGGCTAAGACGCAGCATGGTAGCGAGAAGAAGTATCAAGGGAAACGACGAGAATTCTAGCGGCTTGTGCACATTGATGCAGATCATCACGATGATCAGGCCTGCCATGATGTTGAATGTAAACAGAATATCTAGGCCGATAGAGGGCAGCGGCACGACCAGCATTCCCATGATCGCGAGGATGACCAGAGGGATACCGAGGTTCTTGGCTTCTCCTGTGAAGAGGGATTGTCGCAATCCTGACACTAAGGTGGCGCTCATAAGATATTCATCATAATCAATCAGTTAACTAATATTTCGCTGTCGAGTGTGGTGCAAATCGCACCATTCAACACGGTATCGCTCGTCTTCCGCGTAGTGAATTGCAAAGCCCGTGCCAACAAAAAATGACACCTGGATTTAAGTAAAGCGCAGCTAAGAAGTGTCGATTGGCCCTTCGTAGGCAGGGGTAGAACCAACTTTTTAGGAGTAGGACATGAAGTCACTGGGCATTCGCTGTGTCGGCAGAATCGCAATATTGGTACTTTCGATGGGGGTATTGGCGGCTTGTTCGACAAGCGGTCGTGTCGGCTTAGCGGGCATGAATGCCGGCTTCTCCGTTGCTGGGCCGATGGTCAACGAAGACGGGAGTCTCGCTTACCTTACTAATACCGTCATTGAGGCTACCGGCTACGCGGTCATTCAGAGCCAAGTAGGCGATCCCGCTCAGCAGCGGCTCATGGCCATTAAGGCAGCTCGTTTCGACGCTTACAGGCAGCTCACTGAGATTGTATTTGGTGTGCACGTCGACTCCTCGACAACGATTGCTGACCTGACAATCGCGAGCGATGATTTCCGCACCCGCATCGAAGGCGTTATATTTGGTGCCGAGCTGATTAAGATCGAGCCGGTATCCGATGACACCTACGCGGTGACGCTTGGCCTGCCTGAGGCCACGATCGAGGACATCAGGATTCTCTACCTAGACCAAGTCGCTCTCAACGGACGCTAAAATGATTGTTCGAGTGATGACAGCCCTGAGCCTGCTTGCTGCGTCGGCTTCGCTAGCAGCGCAAGACGTGGCAAGCCAGCTTGAAACGATTAAGGCGGAGGTGCTCAGCGCTGCGCTTGCAGACGGTGTGTCAGTGGTTTCTTCGGCCTATATTGATGCCAGCGGCCAACTTGTCGAGTCGTCTTTTTATCAAGCCGGCGGTGGGCTTCGTGGAGTTCGTATGCCACAGCTTCTTCTCGACGAGCAGAGCAGCGCGTACTCTGGGTTCATGGAGACTAGCCCGCTTAATCGCTCCCTTGACTGTGAGTCATTGCCGCAATCGCTTTATGCCAAAACACTTTCGATTTCGACTTCTATTCTGCCTCAAGTTGAACAGCGAGCACGCTCGAACGCGCGCGAGTTCACTCAAGCGCTGTCGCTTATCGACCGAACGATCGAGGCTGGGG
>JAYOBL010000021.1:0-7141 GCA_038104835.1 Gammaproteobacteria bacterium
CCATTGAAGTTGGTATGCAGAACTCGGGGCTGGCCGCTGCGCTATCCCTGCAATTTTTCTCCGCATCAGCCGCGCTCCCCGCCGCGCTTTTTAGCATTTGGCACAACGTCTCCGGCGCCCTCCTTGCAGGGTATTGGGGCAAACGTCGTGACTCACTCGCTTATCTCTTAGCCGATGTAAAAGACTCTCAAGGCGATGGAGCTTAGTGCACCAGCGTGATAAAGTTTTGTCGCATTGCGGGCGATGAGCGCACCAATTTAGGGCGTTTTAACGCGGTGCGCAGGGGCGGCGTGTAACCGCGTCTGTTAATCAATTAGCGAAAGGCGCGTGCAGCTATTCATCGCGCCTAGGAGAGGCACCAGTGAAACTAGTTACAGCGATAGTTAAACCCTTCAAGTCAGACGACGTGCGAGAGGCGCTATCCGAAATAGGTATCAGCGGTATGACGCTAACCGAAGTCAAAGGTTTCGGCCGCCAGAAAGGACACACCGAACTGTACCGTGGCGCAGAGTATGTGATCGACTTCCTACCCAAGGCCAAAATCGAAGTTGCGGTCGAAGATTCAATCGCCGACAAGGTGGTTGAGGCGATCTGCAAGGCAGCCAATACAGGTCAGATTGGTGACGGCAAAATCTTTGTTAGCAATCTTGAACAAACGATCCGTATTCGCACAGGCGAAACTGGCAACGACGCTCTGTAGACCGCTCGCCTGAGCGCGATCACCGACAAAAAGGTAACCCTATGACCCACGCACTTAGAATATTTGCGAGCGCAGCTCTGCTGCTGCTCTCCGGAAGCGCTCTAGCCCAAGATGGCGCAGCGCTTAATGGCGGCAACACGGCCTGGATCCTTACCTCCACAGCGCTGGTGCTCTTTATGACACTGCCAGGCCTGTCTCTGTTCTATGGGGGCCTAGTACGCACTAAAAATGTGCTGTCGGTCCTCATGCAGTGTTTTGCCATTGCTTCTGTCATCTCGATTCTGTGGCTGCTAGCTGGCTATAGTATTGCCTTTGGCCCCGCCGAATCCGGCTACTGGGGCGGACTCAGCAAAGCGCTTTTCAACGGTGTCACCGTCGACTCGCTTGCAGGTGACATCCCCGAAAGCGTCTTTGCTACTTTCCAAATGACCTTCGCCATCATTACGCCAGCGTTAATGGTAGGCGCCTTTGTCGAGCGCATTAAATTCTCCTCTATGCTGCTTTTCACTAGCCTGTGGACGCTGCTCGTCTACTTCCCCGTCGCCAACTGGGTATGGGGCGGCGGCTGGCTGCAGCAGATGGGACTTATCGATTTCGCAGGCGGCACGGTTGTGCACGTAACCGCCGGCGTTGGCGCACTCGTCACCGCGATTTATCTTGGTCCACGCAAGGGCTTCCTGACCTCAGCTATGCTCCCTCATAACCTCACTATGAGCTTTACCGGGGCGGGGATGCTGTGGGTGGGCTGGTTTGGCTTCAACGCGGGCAGCGCCCTCGCCGCCGATGGCAGTGCAGGCATGGCAATGCTGGTTACCCACCTTTCAGCGGCGACTGGCGCTGTGTCGTGGATGGCCATCGAATGGCTTAAACACGGCAAGCCAAGCGGCTTGGGCGCGATTACTGGCATGGTAGCTGGACTCGCGACAATTACGCCCGCTTCCGGCTCTGTTGGCCCGGCTGGCGCGCTCATTTTGGGCCTTAGCGGCGGCATAGTCTGCTACTACTGCACACTGAGCCTCAAGCAGAAGCTACGTATCGATGATTCTCTGGATGTATTTCCGGTACACGGCGTTGGCGGCATCGTTGGTACTTTGCTCGCCGGCATCTTCGTCTCAGGAGGTCTCGGCGTATTCAGTGGCAATGGCCTCGCCGACGGCATGACTATCGCCTCTCAGCTGGGCGTTCAGGTCTTCGGGATTGTCGTCGTCGCGCTCTTTACGCTAGTCGTGACAGCCGGCCTACTACGCGTCGTAAGCGCAGTGACCGGTGGTATTCGTGTCAGCGAAGAAGAAGAACAGATTGGCCTGGATATCGTCGATCACGACGAGAAAGGCTACTCGATGTAGACGGCACGTCAGAGGGGATTAAGTGCTCTTACGCAGGGTAGTTATCGCGTAAACCAGCTTATTCCCCTCTAAGTCTTCGAAATGCGTTGCCACGAGGCAAGTTGAGCGGCCATCTTTGATGAGCTCCCCCCGAAGCCTGAAGCGCGGCCCGAGCACTGGCGCGAAATAGTCGATGCGCATGTTCACCGTAGCCGACCACTGAAAGCTTTCCTGAGAATCGAACAGCGTACGCACTGTCCAAATCGATATCATATCGACATAGGTTCCGGTAAAGCCGCCGAAGAGCTGCTCGCGGGGATTAAGCAAATGGTCCGGCAGATGCGCCTCGACCTCTACAAGTCCCCTCTGCTCCCTCAAGACATCCCACTCGCTGGCTCCCAGCAGATCCCCTGCACTGTGACCCGGTTTCAGAAAAATGGGTCTATCGTCGATCGCCTCTGTCATAGAAAAACCTTCCTAGTGAAAACCCAACTACTGCTCACGGGATTCGAGTAGCGAATAAATACGATTGACCGCGCGCGGATCGACGCCCGCCGCCCGAATCTGGGCGAAGTTCTGCGAATGATTAGTCATGTCTAAGGTATTCGCTGCCGTCTCGGCATCGACGCCCGCAGCGTACAGATCGGACGCTTTTATCCAGAGGTCGCGGAGATAAGCTTGGAAGTCGTGTATCGGCTTGCGCGTACGCATAACAGGTCCATGCCCCGGCAGCCAGATATCGAAGTCCAGCGCCTTAAGCGCGTCCAGAGTTGCGGGCCATTCATCAACGTGGCCGTCGCCCATATAGGCGAGGAAAGGCAGCATCATGTCGCCGGTGAATATGATCTTCTCATCGGGCAGGAAAACCAGCACATCACCGCCGGTATGAGCGCGCCCAAGATGGCGCAGCTGTATTTCGCGATCGCCGTCTTCGAGGCTTTGAAAGAGCGTCATCTTCTCTTCGAGGGTTATATTGGGCGGAGTAGGAACGATTTCTTTGATCGCCTCCATGTAGTCTCGCTGCACTTTTGCCTGCTGCAGAAGGCGCTCCCGGCGCTCACCATTGCCCGCGTCTGCGGCCTGACGCTCGAGACTGCGCACGGTGGTCGGCACGGGGTCTGAGAAACTCTTAAAGGTAACCTCTTCCAGCACGTTGCCGAGCTCGCCGTTTAACTTCATGCGAGTGTATTCATGCCCAATGATCTCGACGCCCTCGGGGAAACTCTGATTGCCGTGCGCGTGATCGAAATGATAGTGGCTATTAACCAGGTAGCGCACAGGCTTATCGGTAAGGACTGACAGCGAGTCAATAAGCGCACGGGAAGCGGCTGCCGTGACGTGGGAGTCTACTAGCAGCGTATCCTCGTCCCCGACCAAGACCAGCGCGTTGCTCATGGTGTAGACGCTGCCGGTGCCGGTTGCGAACCACACGCCTTCGGCTACTTCCTCAAACCTGTGGGTATCCGTCTCCCTAATCTCGCCCTGCGCCAGCAGGACAGTTGGGCTTAGCATCAGACCTGTAGACAGCGCCGCTGCGCAGACTGCTTTTGTTATTTTTCTCATCTCTCAGCCTCTAGGTATTTTGTGCGATTTTGCATCATCTATTGTTCTGAAAATGTTCTAAAGCTAGCTGACCGTCCACTGGCGGTAACTTTACCTTCCTCTAATGCGTTAGCTAGATAATACGGCTGCCCTTGCTTAGGCGTCCTACGCTGGAACACACGGCCTTCGGCGCTTACTCAGCGGTCTCGAGCCGCTCACCGAGTTCGCTTTTGCTCGCTTTTGCGCACTTAGCAACTTCGAAGGACCGGAACGAACTTAGCCCATCGCAGGGAGCGAGTAAAGCAAACAGCAGCGCTGGCGAGAAACGCTAACTACTCGCTTATTTAACAAAGACAGCGAAGCATAGGACCATTACCCATCTGATAAATAACAACTTTATTTTTCTGGCACGCAAGCTGCTTTACTCACTTCAACCCCCAGGAAACCAGGTCAAAACAGCAAGGAGAACAAACATGCCTTTCCAGCCAAGTCACAACTCCAGACTGCTTGCCGCATCACTTCTAGCGCTTCTTTTGTCCAGCTACCTTTTTGCGGCTGAGGCGCATGGCGATGAGTCGCGAGATATCAGCAAAGTGAACGGCGGCATACGCGTGTCCGCTAACGAGGTCGTAGGAGAAGTCTCCTCGGTCAACGGCGGCATCGACATAGGCCGCGGCGCGTCCGCCTCGAGCGTAGAGACGGTCAACGGCGGGATTGAAATCGAAGATGAGGCGCGCGTAGCAAGCGCCGAAACGGTCAATGGCGGTATTCGTATTGGCGAGAACGTCACGATCGAGGGCGCCGTGGAGACAGTGAACGGCGGTGTCCGCGTGGATGCGGGCAGCAGCATAGGCGGCGGCATCGAAACCACCAACGGCAGAATTACGCTAGACGCCGCGCGGGTGTCTGAGGATAACGTCACCACCAATGGTGACATCGATCTACGGGGTGAGTCCGAGGTCGGAGGCGATGTGATCTTTGAGGGTCGCCGCAGCATGTGGACCCGCTGGCTGAATTGGAGTCGCCGCACACCCGAGCTTACCATCGACTCCAATGTGGTTATTCACGGCAACATTGGTCTCTACCAGGAGGTAGAGCTTGAGATAGCTGATGGGGCGAGCTACGGCGAGATTGTCCGCCATTATCGAGACTAGCTTAGCGCTGCCAGACTAGCTCAAGGCTGCGAGCCCCCTGCAAACGGCGCGGCTCGCAGGCAGAAAAAACGAAAGCTGAGCGACGACCCACTACTCGTCGCGCAGCCAAGCTCCTCTTCCCTATTTCGCGTGCGAACCCCGCCGTTAATAACGTGGCAGCAGCTCGATCTTCTCCGCCCTTTCGCGCAGCAAATACTTCTGCACTTTGCCCGTTGAGGTTTTCTCAATAGGCCCAAATTCGACCTTCTTGGGAATCTTGAACGCGGCGAGTTCTTCGCGGCAATAGGCGATTAACTCCTGCGCCGTGAGCGTTTCACCCGTCTTTAGGGTAACGAAGGCGCAGGGGACCTCGCCCCACTTTTCATCGCTAGACGCGACGACCGCCGCCTCGAGTATCTTCGGGTGGCGGAACAGAGCAGACTCGACTTCCAACGAAGAGATGTTTTCTCCCCCTGAGATAATGATGTCCTTGGACCTGTCCTTTATCTGCACGTAGCCATCTTCGTGCCAGACTGCGAGGTCTCCCGAATGAAACCAGCCGCCGGCGAACGACGCTTCGGTTGTCTTAGGATTCTTAAGATAGCCTTTCATCACCAGATTGCCGCGCATAAAAATCTCACCCATGCTCGTCCCATCTTTAGGCACAGGCTCTAGGGTCTCGGGGTCCGCAACCATTAACTCATCCTGAAGAGGCGCTCTCACTCCCTGCCGCGCCATGAGCTCCGCCTTCGCATCGGTATCCAATTCCGCCCAGTGCGCCTGCGGGGCGCTGACAACACAGGGGCCATAGGTTTCTGTCAGCCCGTACACGTGAGTGACATTGAACCCCAGATTCTCCATACCAGCGATGACAGCAGCGGGAGGCGCCGCACCGGCGGTCATCGCGTTAATGCCTTTGGGCACGCCGTTATGAAGCTGTGAAGGCGCATTTAGCATGGTGTTGAGCACCACGGGAGCGCCGCAGAAATGGCTTACACCGTGGGCTTTAATGAGCTCGAAGATTGCGTCGGCGCGGACGTGCCTCAAACACACGCTGGTGCCGGCGACCGCTGCGAGCGTCCAGGGGAAGCACCAGCCGTTGCAGTGGAACATCGGTAGGGTCCATAGGTAAACCGGCTGCGCCGTCATATTCCAGCACATCGCATTGGAAATTGCGTTGAGATACGCCCCACGGTGATGGAAGACCACGCCTTTAGGATCTCCGGTGGTGCCAGAGGTGTAGTTAAGAGAGATCGCGTCCCATTCATCTTCTACTTGGAAGCAGCGGTAGCTCGCATCGCCGCGAGTCAGCAAGGCCTCGTAATCATAGTCGCCGAGCAAATCGCCGCCGGCGAAACTCGGATCATCGATATCGATCACGAGCGGCTTTTTCTCCATTAGCGCGAGGGCTTCGCTGATCGTGTCGCTGTACTCACGATCGCTCAGCAGCACTTTGGCCTCGGCATGCTCCAGAATGAAAGCGATCGCCTTGGCATCCAAGCGCACGTTTAGCGCATTCAGCACGGCGCCGATCATGGGCACGCCGAAATGCGCTTCGAATGTCTCGGGCGTATTCGCGCCCATCACGGCAACAGTATCGCCTTTGCCGATACCGAGTGAGCTTAAGGCCGAGGCAAGCAGGCAGCAGCGCTGATAGGTTTGCGACCAGGTATAGCGCAGCTCGCCGTGAATTATCGACAGCTGGTCCGGATACACACTCGCCGCCCGCTCGATAAAATTCAGCGGAGTGAGCGCAGCATAGTTCGCGGCATTTTTATCTAAACCCTGATCGTAAATCGTCATACGTCTGCTCCTATATTTCTTATTCTTCACTTTAACTCGAAGGCCTTTCGAGCTATTGAAAATCCATATCGCCTGCGGTCAGCCACCATTTTCCATATAACTTGCTCGCGGCAGGCCCGGGGTTCCAGCTGTTACACGGTATCTCAATACCTAAGTCGTGTACGGTTGCGCCGGGTATCATCAACTCGCTTAGCCATGCCTGTGTGACCCAGAAGAGCAGCTGCCTTGGCGGCTCATTTTCGTTTTTGGCCGCAAAAGCTTCGGTGCAGCCCGCAAGCACAGAAGACAGCTGGGCGCGTGGGCAAATGACATCGAGCAAGAGCCTAGCTTCGCCGCTGAGCTTACTTACCACGAGCGCCACAGTCTCACCCTGCGAGTCTTGCAGGCGCTCTATAGTGTAGCTGTCACGGTGCGGATGCTGGGTGTAGCGGTAGTCGAGATACACCTGGTCGCGAATACCTATAATACCGGCTGCGAAATCTTCGCGCATGCGTCCCCAGAGTCGTTCAAGCTGTTCTTGCTGCTGCGGGTCGTGCGCATCGTAAGGCGCAAAACTAAAGCGCTGCTGCTCACCACCTACCATGGGCAGCCAGAGCTAGACGAAGTAATAGGTCTTTTAATATAGGCCAAGGCGCATG
>JAYOBL010000021.1:7151-22168 GCA_038104835.1 Gammaproteobacteria bacterium
GGCCAACCGCATCGTCTTCTTATTGGGAAAACCAAAGCCAAGCAGATGGTCGACGGTATTGCCTATCTCACGCTCAAGGAAAGTCGCAGCCACTTTGAAGAACAGGCTGCCATTGCCGTAGCGCGTCCGCTGCTCCGGCATCACCATGACGTCACAGGGCTGAATAGCCAAAGCTTCAGTGCCGAAGTAGGCGATTTTGCGTGGCGCGCCCCCGTAGTGGGCAACTAGTTTGCCGCCTGCCTCATCCCAAGCGGCGACACAGCGCCCCGCCCCTAGTTCATATTTCCAGTGCCAAAGCGCTTCATCAAAGCCATGGCCGAAACTTTTCTCAAACAGCTCTGCGACTTCCTGCGCCGCGAAACTGCTGCGATCGCCGTACTCAGCCTGCACATATTCCTGAGTCTGCGACTGTTCGAGCGCCGCCTGAAAAAGAACGTAGGCCCGCCGCCCACTACTGTACTCATGCTCTGCGTTCGCAAGCTGGTGTAGCAACTCCTCAATTTCGCCCTTTTGCGCTGCGTCGAGGCCCTGACCTTCGCCTCGCAGTCTTTCGCGAGCGAGTATCGAGAACTCTTCGATAGAGCGTCGAGCGCTATCGCTCAGGCGGGTTTCTGAGGCCTGTGTGAATCCTAGTCGCGCCGACAGCTGACGCAGGGAGCTGAGATTCGGCAGTGCTGAGCGCTGCACTGCGGAGTCATCATCGAGTAGCTCACTGAGCACGATAAGGGTGCCGTTGGGCCTGAGGCTGCGCCTTGCATGGCTAAGTAGGCATAGTTGATCGGCGCTGCAGTAGCTGCCTTCGATGATGACCGCATCCAAATTCTTGGCGTCCCCCGGCCCGGCGAAAAGATCGAGCGTTATGCAGCTAATCTGACTGGGTTCTTGGCGGTCGGAGAAAGCGGCGCATAAGCTCGCGGCGCTGGGGCCGCAGAGGCCAACTTTGAGCGTAGCTTGCGAAGCGCATGCACGCAGGATTTCATTCCGCAGTAGCGCCTGCAGAGAGTTTTGCGCACCGGCGAGGTCTTCCTCGCCTCCTCCAAAAAGCCCGTAGTGATAGGCGTGGGGCGCTGCGCTGCGCAGTACGGCGGCAATGGCACGCTGTGTGGGTGAAGTTTTTTCAGGGGACATGCTGGTGTGTCTAAGATCTCAGGCAGGGGCGCCGCACGAAGAGAGCTTACGAGGCCGGAGTAAACAATAAAACTGCAAGGAATATAGCCTGCCGCCGCTGGCTTGCCTAGGGCAACGCGCCCCTAACGCCCGGTCTTTAGAATAAACTTGCGCTAGAATACCGCAAGAGTCGGCTCAGCGGCGGCTGGAGACAGCCTAAGCCCGCTGCACAAGAAGGATAAGCTCATGGCAACAGGCACGACGCGCTCTGCATTGCATTTTTCGAATCTGCTCAAACTGCTCGCGCCGGTTCAGGACAGCGATGCAGCACCCAACCGCGTTGGACTACAGCGACTCATGCTACTGCGCGGCTTTGTTACCGCGATCGGTCTGGTTGGCCTTGCGCTGCTGCAGCCTTTTTCCTCCATCGATGTGCCGCTAAACGCTATCGCTGTTCTTAGTTGCGCCGTGGCTGCCAGCCTGGTTTTTGGCTACTGGCGACTGCGCCGCGGCGCTAGCATCACCCCGCTCGAGCTTCTCGGCCATCTGCTAGTCGATGTGTCACTCCTCGTAGGTCTGCTCTGGCTGACCGGCGGCATCAGCAATCCGCTCATCTCCTACCTTCTGGTGCTGCTCGCAGTGAGCGCAACCCTATTGCCGCGTCTCATGGTTATCGGGTTCGCCATGGCGAGCACGGCGCTCTACACCTTCTTCCTCCTGCTTGACCTCTCATCGGACCAGCAGATGGCCATGAGTGGCGACATGCAGGAGATGACCTTTCAGCTGCATCTAGTGGGCATGTGGGTCATTTTTGTCGTGAGTGCTGCGCTGATTACCGTATTCATCACGCGCATGGCCGAAGGTATAAGGCGCCGCGAACTCACTCTAGCCAAGGCCCGCGAAGAAGCCCTGCGCAGCGAACAGCTTATTGCCATAGGCACCCTCGCAGCCGGCACAGCCCACGCATTGGGCACGCCGCTTTCGACGATGTCGGTACTCCTCTCGGACCTGGACGAGCTGGCGACCGAGAACCTTGGAGTGCCAGAGGTGAAGGAAGATATCTCTGTGCTCAGACAGCAGGTCACTCGCTGCCGCAACTCCCTCACTCAGCTCACGCGCTACTACCATAAAGATGAAGGCCGCTCGGAACAGACAATCCCTATCAGCGAATTTATCGAGGACGTTCGCGACTACCTCACCAATATACACCCTCGATCTAACATTCAAATAACACTATATAATATTGATAATAAAAATTTAAACTCCGATTTGAGCATCAAGCATGCGCTAATCAACATCATAGAGAATGGCATTAAGGCGGCCAAGGACAAGGTCACACTCGAGCTGCGCGTCAGCCGGGCCGATCTCACTATTACTATCGCCGATGACGGCCCAGGCATCCCGGCTGAGGTCATGGAAAACCTCGGCGAGCCTTTTATCTCGGTGCGCAATCAAGGCATGGGGCTGGGGATTTACCTCGCCAACGCATCAATCTCGAGGCTTGGCGGCAGCATTGAAATGAGGAATCGGGTCGAAGGCGGAGCCGTTACCCGTATAACCCTGCCCCTAGCCAAGCTGACGGGTCGCGGAGAAATCCCACCCGCGGCCGAGGTGTAATCACGATGAGCAAGCGACTGCTACTTGTTGAAGACGATGAGGTTTTTTCCCGCGTTATTGCTCGGGCGATGAGTTCACGGGGCTATGAAGTCACCCATGCTTCTTGCGCGAAAGACGCCGCACAAACCCTGAATGAATCCAGCTTCGAGTTCGCCGTTCTCGACCTCAATCTCGGCGACCACACCTCCCTCAGCCTGATACCCCCGCTGCGCGCAGCCAACCCCACGATGCGCATTCTTATGCTCACCGGCTATGCCAGCATTGCCACCGCAGTAGAGGCCATCAAGCTGGGCGCCGATGACTATCTCGCCAAGCCCGCAGATACCGCCGACATCCTCTCCGCACTCGCGCGGGGAGACGAGGCACAAACCACGAAGCCCGCGCACGACGAAATGGATCTCGAGCCCATGTCGGTGCGCCGGCTAGAATGGGAACATATTCAGAAGGTGCTCGCGGAGAATGACTACAATGTGTCGGAAACCGCGCGGCAACTCAAAATGCATCGCCGCACGCTGCAGCGTAAGCTGCAGAAAAAACCGGTGGCCGGCTAGCGGCGCGCTAGCGGTGTGGTCATGAGATGGCGACCACCGTCTACGATGAGTGTCTCGCCCGTCACCACCTGCGGCCCAGTAACGAAATGGACGATCGCATCGGCTACGGTCTCGGGTGTCGCCGTGACTCCCAGCGGCGCACCGCTGCGGTTGGCGTGCATCAGTGCCTCATACTTCTCCTCGCCGAGCCCTTCACGCAGCCACTCGCCTTCGATAAAGCCAGGGCATACGGCGTTGATTCGCAGCTTAGGACCCAGCGCACGGGCGAGCGACAGCGTCATCGTGACCATAGCGCCCTTCGATGCCGCGTAGGCTATGCTGCTGCCGATACCAGTAACGGCCGCAGTCGACGCGACATTGACCACCGCGCCTCCTTCTTCGTTGGCCTCCATCGCTGCCGTGACCGCGCGGGTCATCTGATAACAGCCGATTACGTTGACTCCGTAAATCCGCTGAAAGTCTTCGGCGTCGAGCCCATCCAGATCACGATGGTCGACGAACTTCGTGGTGCCGGCATTGTTAACGAGCACATCGATGCGGCCCCACTTGTCGATGGCGGCCTGCGCGAGCGCCTTGCACACATCGTCCTTAGCCACATCGCCACCGACAGCTAGCGCCTGTACGCCAAGCGCTTGACACTGCTCCACTACCCGCTCAGCTCCCGCTGAATTGGAGTGATAATTAACCACGACATGGCAACCCAGCCCCGCCAGCTGCAAAGCGGTGGCAGCGCCAACGCCGCTGCTCGAGCCCGTGACGATTGCCACCTTATCTTTCAAGTTCTTCATAATCTTTCCTACTAATCTCGACGTTAACGATACGTCGGTACCATATCATGACCTTGTTCGTTGCGCGGCCGCAGCGTCTTATCATTTTACCAACACATAAAGCCCATATTCGGGCTGATGTGAGCTGAGCCTGCTTAATTGATTGCAGAATCAGTCCAAAGGGTTACAATAGGTAACACCTAAGGGATTAATTTGAGTATCTCTCGTTCTAAGCGTTCGCGAGACACATTAATAGCCACGGAGGCTTGATTTGAAAAAGCAACAGCTAGTCGCTATCGCTCTCCTCGTACTCGTTGCCGCTTGGATGTTCATTCCTCGGGGCGCCAAGCAGGCCTCTGAAGAAGAACAGCCTAGCGTCGTTATCCGCGCTGTAGATCAGAATAGCAACGCGGGAGAAAGCATTGATAGGCCGCTCGTGCGAACTCTTACAGTTAATCAAAGTGATTACACGCAGCAAATCAGGATCCGCGGTCGCACCCAAGCCTTCCGCCATGTCATGGTGCGCGCCGAAGAAACTGGACGGCTAATCAGCGAACCGGTTGCACGCGGAGCGAGAGTCGAGGCCGGCGATCTGCTGTGCGAGCTCGCGGTAGATGCACGCGATTCCAACCTCAACGAAGCGCAAAGCCGTCTCGAGCAGGCTCGTTTCGAATATAAAGCATCGCTTGATCTGCAGGAACGCGGACTTCAATCAGACGTGATCGTGGCTCAGCAAAAGGCTGCCGTCGCGGCAGCGGAGGCCGCGGTAAGCCGCGCCGAACTGTCCCTCGAGCGCACCCAGATCAAAGCTCCCTTCGCCGGCGTTGTCGAAACTCGCACAGTCGAACTTGGAGACCTGCTCAATGTCGGCGCTGTTTGCGCCTCTGTCCTTGACGATAGCCCCATGCTGCTCGTTGGCATGGTGCCGGAGCAGAACATCAGCGCCCTGCGCGTTGACTCCGCAGTAGAGGCGGAGCTGGTTACAGGCAAGCGAATCACGGGCCGCGTGAGCTACTTGGCCCGCGCAGCAGACACCAACTCACGCAGCTATCGCATCGAAGTTGAAGTCGATAACTCCCAGAAAGACATCCGCGAAGGCATCACCGCGGAGCTATTGGTAGACGCGCGCGATTTGCAGGCGCACCAGATTCCTTCTTCGGCGCTTACCCTAGACGACAGCGGCGAGATTGGCGTGAAGGTTCTGGACCGTGACAATGTGGTGCAATTTCAGCGCGTGAACATTATTGGCGACAGCGATAACCGCCTAAACCCTGGCGTCTGGGTTACCGGCCTAAACGGCGCGACCACCCTGGTCACTGTCGGCCAGGAGATCGTGTTCCCGGGACAGCGCGTCGAGACCACAGAGACTTTTTAAACCGAGACTTACTTAAACCGAGAGGTTCTCCGCCTGCGCTTCAGCCGCGCAGGCGCTGCCTAAGCCCCCTATTCTGATCATGACCGGCTCGCCTGATGCGAGACCGCTCCCTCGGAGAGACAGATGAAAAACTACATCGATACTGCAGTTTCTCGCTCGCGCACCACGCTCAGCGTTTTCGTAGCGGTCATGCTCACCGGCTTCGGTTCCTACCTTTCGATCCCCGTTGAGCTCAATCCCGATGTTGAAGTGCCAATCATCATTACGACGATTATCCACGAGGGAATCTCACCGGAGGATGCAGAGCGTCTGCTTTCAAAGCCTACCGAGCTAGAACTCAAATCGCTCGACGGCATCACCCAGATCAGCTCCTTCTCCAGCGAGAACGCGGCGACTATCATTACCGAGTTCGATATCGACTTCGAGTCAAAAACCGCACTAAGCGACGTGCGAGAAGCGGTTAACCGAGCCAAGGCTCGATTCCCCGCGAACACCGAAGAGCCCATCATGCAGGAGGTGTCTGCCGCCGGACTTCCCGTGGTACAGATCGCCATTGGCGGCGAAGGCGTGCCCGAACGCGTACTGCTGCGCGTCGCAGAAGAGTTGCAGCGCGAAATCGAGATCCTACCGCCAATTCTCGAAGCGGTTATGGTGGGCAACCGCGAAGAGCTACTCGAAGCGGAGATCGACCCCGGCAAGCTGGAGACCTACGGCATTCCCAACAGCGCCATCGTTCAAACTGTGATGAACAACAACCGCCTCATCCCTGCGGGTCAGGTGGACACAGGACAAGGCAGCTTCGCAGTTAAAGTACCCGGGCTTATCGAAACCGCCGATGATCTTTTCGATCTGCCGCTAGCAGCGAACGATCTCGGCGTGCTGACCGTAGCGGATATCGCCGAGGTTAAACGCACCTTTAAGGACGCGACCCGCTATTCTTTCTCTAACGGATCGGCTTCCATCTCGCTCAACGTTAACAAGCGCAAGGGCGCAAACCTTGTTGAGTCCATGGAGCAGATCGACGAGGTAGTAGAGCGCATTCGCCCAACGCTGCCACCGGCGGTAACTCTGTCTTATATCAACAACACCGCGCCGCTCGTACTCGAGCAGAATCTGGGCCTGCAGGGCAATATGGCTACGGCCATGGTGCTCGTGCTGATCGTGGTCATCGCCTCGGTAGGCGTGCGCTCTGGGCTTATCGTGACCCTCGCCGTGCCCTTCTCGTTCTTCTTCGCCTTTATCATCATCAGCCTGCTTGGCTTTACATATAACTTCATGGTGATTTTCGGGCTTCTGCTTGGCCTAGGAATGCTCATCGACGGCGCCATCGTGATGGTGGAATATGCCGATCGCAAAATGGCCGAGGGGCTCGATAGTAAGGAGGCTTATAAGAAGGCCGTAGACAGGATGTTCTGGCCAATCATGGCCTCAACCGCGACCACCCTCGCCGCGTTCTTGCCTATCATGTTCTGGCCCGGTGTTTCGGGGCAATTCATGAGCTATCTGCCCATAACCGTGTTTGCCGTGCTGATTGGCTCACTTTTCTACGCCCTTCTTTTCGCCCCCACGATCGGCGCACTCATCGGGCAAGGCACCGCAGCCGCTAGCGCCTTCGCGAGTGGCCGCAGTAATGACGGTCGCATTAAGGCTAGAGGGATCACAGCCCTCTACGAAAAAGCCTTGAAGGTCGCCGTACGCAAGCCCATCACTGTCTTCCTGCTCAGCATCGTCACACTGGTGTCTATCGTTTGGGCCTACGGCCGCTACGGCAAAGGCGTTGAATTTTTCACAGCCGTCGAGCCGAGCCAGACGCAAATTCAAGTGTTTGCCCGCGGCAACTACTCACCCGCCGAGCTAAGGGACATCATGCTCAGCGTGCAGGAACGAATCTACGAGGTTGGCTACTTCAAGGGCATCGTCATGCAGTCGGGCACCGGCCAACAGCTCGGCGGCGACCAACAGACCGCGCCCGATCTCATTGGCTATATCTTCGTTGAGATGACGGATCGGCGTGATCGCGAATTAAACGGCTTCGAGGTTGAGAATCGCTATCGCGAGGCAATCGCTAATCTGCCCGGCGCGCGCGCCGAGGTCGTATCGATCGAACAAGGTCCCCCGGTTGGAAAAGAGATACAGATAGAGCTCTCGGGCGATGAGCTCGAGCCTCTATTCGCCGAGGCTGCGCGTATTCGCGGCTTCATGGAAAACGAGATGACCGGACTCATCGATATTGACGACACCGCACCGGTGCCGGGTATCGAATGGGAGATCGAAGTGGATCGCGCCCGCGCTGCAATGATGGGCGCGAGCATGGCCGAGATAGGCACGGCTATTCAGCTGATGACTAACGGCGTCTTCATGGGTGACTACCGCCCCAACGACAGCGAGGAAGAGGTCGATATACGCATACGCTACCCCGAGCAGTATCGCGGTATCGAGCAAATGGACACCATTCGCATTGCCACCGCTAACGGCCCCGTGCCGATCAGCAGCTTCGTCACACGAGTCGCCAAGCCGGCGGTCAGCAGCATTCAGCGGGTTGACGGCGCACGAGTGGTTTACGTCCGCGCGAACCCAGCGCCCGGAATCGTTGCGAGCAATAAGCTAATAGAGATAGACGCCTGGTTAGAAGAGAATCCGCCTCAGCGCGGAGTCACCGCGGTGTTCCGCGGCGCGAACGAGGAACAGGCGGACTCTGCCGCCTTCTTAGGCAGGGCATTCCTGCTGGCCATGGCACTGATGGCGATCCTTCTGGTTACCCAGTTCAATAGCTACTATCAATCTTTGATTATCCTGTCCTCGGTACTCCTATCGACGGCTGGCGTACTTCTAGGTCTTCTAACTACAGGCCAGACTTTCAGTGTCATTCTCACCGGCATTGGCATCGTGGCGCTGTCTGGGATCATCGTGAACAACAATATCGTGCTGATCGACACGTTTAATTATCTCAAGGCAAAGCACGGCGATTGGAGTCTCGATGAGATCATCGTTCAAACAGGCGTTCAGCGACTGCGTCCCGTATTCCTGACTACGTTCACCACGGGCTTTGGTCTCCTGCCGCTAGCTATGCATGTGTCAGTAGACCTCATCAACGCTGAAATCGAAGTCGGTGGACCGATTACCTCGCAGTGGGTGAGTCTCGCCTCGGCTATTGTCTTTGGCCTCTCCTTCGCCACCATTCTCACGCTCATCGTGACACCTGCGATGCTCGCGTTACCAGACGCGGCGCGCAAGATACTGCGCATGAAGCCGAAGCACCAGCCTCTGCAAACGAGCGGCGCAGCGGCCTAGTTGGCAATCTAATTCAGCAAAAAAAAGGAGGCTGCGGCCTCCTTTTTTGTTCTCGGCTTATCGCCAGCCTTTCCTCACTCACCCTTTGACTCATCCTCAAACTCACAGCTCCACCCTTCACTGTTCCGAACTGAGGCTATGCCGCATGGCTGGCAAAGCACCGCGAGAGAAAGCTACGTTCACTTGAATCGATCTGAACCCATGAGCAAGACCCGTGGCCGTTTCCTGTTTTCGCTTTTCTATTAAACAGTTTTACTGCACCCTGTTTCTTTAACGACTTACCTAATTTCTGCGACGGCACTTCCGGCCCCGACCGCAGACGCCAGCCACCTGCAGCTTTCCCCCTGCGATTAAAGGCTTCGCAGCCTGCTAAAAAAACGAGCAAACGTTCGTTCGCTTTTTTGGCTTTGAGGATAATTGGAACGAAGCTTCGACTAAATTCGCTCGCGGCAGCACTAATCTCCCGATAGCTTGTAACGATTTGTAGCTTCTAGTCGCAAGCAAAAAACACTGTGATAGTCTTATGTGCAACTTGTAGCTGCATCTCCACGGAGCGGCGAGCGCTGCAACTAGTTAGGATGCGGAGGCGGAGGATTACTCCTTGTTCCCCCCTTTTCAATTGCACTGAGTGATCGCTTCTTCCGCATCCTAGCGCCTTTATTTTTTTGTTAAGATTTTTTTGTTAAGATTTTTCTGTTCAGCTTTTTCTGCTCAGCCTTCCCCCCTGTTACCGCGCCCTTCATCTTCGTCGATCGCCAGCTTTGTCGCTCTCTACCTTTGTCACTCTACCTTTGTCACTCTCTACCTTTGTCGCGACCGCTATTATTTCCCGCGCTCGCAGGCATTCGCTGCATGCTTTACTTCCCGGTGAGTTCTTTCTCAAACTCGCTTATTCGATTTTTGACAGCTAGAAAAAAGAATACAGCGAACAGACAGACTGTTTAGCAAGGCTATGTACGCGTACCGATGGCCGCATAGTCAACATACTTAGCAATGCAGATCGCAAGCCAATTTGGATACAAGATAGGAAAGAAAAACTAGCGTGCAGCGCGGTTCGCGATGAAGGTTTCGGCTAGTAGCAGCAGAAGAACCAAGCCTAGGATCCACCACCACAGGCGCTGAGGGCTTTCGAGCTCGACCATCAGAGCGGCAGTTCTTACCTCCCGTGGGGCCAGGCTTTCGTTTTCGGGGTTTATCACGGCATCGAACACCGAGCTCGGCGCGCGCCGAGCCAAGAGAGGTTCAGTAGGATCCGCGTTTACGGCTAGCAAAGTAGACTGAGCAGCGCCTTGGCTGGCGCTTAGCAGACCGGGCGCGGTTGCCATTCCGCCGCCAAAGCCCTCTGGCAAGGGCGCGCCTATCTCGGCACTGCGCTGCGGCAGCGCCCTCGCAGCGAGATAGCTAAGCGTCTCATGGACAAACGGGAGATACAGCGGCTGCAACGGGAAGTCTCCCCACTCGGTATCCATAGGCATCGCCGTTAGGAGTACGCGCCCATCTGCGGATTCAATAAGCGCCGGGGAAGCATCATCGAACTGCATGAGAACCCGCGAATTGGCATTTGGCTGAAGCTGCCACACGCGGTCAAAACGCGAAGCCCATTCGGCATCGAGTCGCGCGAAAAGAGGATGGCGGCGATCGAAATCCGCGACTAGTCGATAGTCTCCGGATGAAAGCCGCGGACTGCCATTTAGGGACGCCGGCAGTAGCGAAGCGGCAACACCGGATAAGCCAGCGCGATCGCCCGGCGCGACTAATAGGCCTCCGCCTCTTGCTACAAAAGCATTGAGAGCCGAGCCTTGCGCTTGCGTGAGTTCACCGACGTTCAGCAGAGCAACGACCTCTGCCGAGGCTAGCATCGCAGGGGTCAGGCTTTGCGGCGTGGTTGATTGAATCGCGAACACGGCGGCCGGCCCAGCACTGGCTGCAAGCTCAAGCCAGTGCGCCTCGTCGTCGAACCAATCGGACGAAGACTCACCGTTCACTACTAACACAGAGATCTTTTCGGCAACGGCTAGCACTGCATAGCGCTCATTGTCTGCCGTCATCGTGTCGCCTTCGACGCGCACTAGAACGCTATGCTCGCCGGGAGCGGCTAGCAGTTCCTGCGCAACGGCAAATTCCACAACTCGCTCAGACACATTGTCGAATTCAACTTCCTGCTGCTCGACCAGAACTCCGTCGATCTCGAGGCTAGCCCGCGCTCGTGAAGCGGGAACGGTACCCGTGGAGCGAATGCGTGCGAGCACAGGCGCGACCGGAGTTCCCGCAATCAGCTGATCGGGGACACGCAGGTCAACAAGACTCAGGTTCTCCGAGTCTGCCGAGCCGACATCGATCTGATTCAGCGCGACACCGGGGGCTAACTTCCAGCTGCCATCGACCTCGGTCAGAGCGCTCGCTTGAAAATCGGAGACTAGCGCCACAGCGCGGTTTTCGAACTGGGCTTGTGCAAGCATTTCATCGGCGAGCTGCAGCGAGGAAGACAGCGACGCGGCGCCGAAGCTGGCCTGCTCCTGAGCCTGCACGGCTCGCCGTAGCGCCTCTCTATCCTGAGTAAAGTCGGCGAGGACTCGCACCTGCTCGTCGAGAATGAGCAGTGCTGCCTCGTCACTCGGGCCGAGCTCGTCTATAGCCTGAAGAGCGGCGGTCTTCGCAGCGGGGAAATTCTGTGCGTAGCGCATGCTAAGCGTCGCATCGAGAACGATCACAGCCGACTGCGGATCGCCATCTAGCAGCCGGGCTAGCCCCTGATTAAATAGCGGACGGGCGAAGGCCAGCACTAGGAGAGCTAATAAAAGCGATCGCAGCAGTAGCAAAAGTAGCTGCTGTAAGCGTTGAAAAAGAATGAGCTTCTTAGGCGTGTTCTTTAAGAAGCGAATAGAGCCGAACACCACCTTCGGTGGGCGTTCGCGGCGAATTAGATGAATTGCCACTGGAATCAGCGCGGCGAGCAGACCTAGCAGCATAAGTGGCGCAAGAAAGACCATTAGAATCCCCGCGCCCGTTTGCTTAGGAACGCGGCTAGCGCCGCATCGATCGGCTCGCTGGTGTTGAGCAGGCAGTAGTCCACTCCAGCGCGCTGACACTGCTTCTTACAGTCATCGAGGAAGCGATTTACATTGTCCAAATAGGCCTCGCGCACTGACGCCGGCGTGGTAATAAAGGCCTCACCGGTTTCGCTGTCGATAAACTCCGAGGACTCATCGAAATTAAAGTGTAATTCGCTATCGTCCATGACGTGCAACACGATGACATCGTGGCCCATGGCGCGCAGGTTACGCAGCGTTGCCAACGTAGCTTCCTCGCCCTGCAGAAGATCTGATATCAGCAGCACTAGACTCTTCTTAGTAAGGGTTGCAGCAAGGTCCCCAAGGGGCTTAGCGGCGTCGGTCTGCTGTCCTGGCTGCACCTGCGACAGCACGCGCAGCAGCTGCATGAGATGCGGCTGTCTCGCTCGCGCAGGAAGGAAGTCCCGCAGTTTGTCGTCGTAGGTAAGCAGACCCACGGCATCGCGCTGCCGCATAATGAAATAGGCAAGCGCCGACGCCACGCTGATTGCGTAGTCGAGCTTGCTCAGCCCTTTGGAGCCGTAGGCCATAGAGGCGCTTTTATCTAGCGCTAACATACAGCGGGTATTCGTTTCGTCCTCGTACTGCTTTATGTAGAATTTTTCACTGCGAGCGTAGAGTTTCCAATCGACGTGGCGCAGGTCGTCGCCGCGTTGGTACTGCCGATAGTCATTGAACTCTACGCTGAAACCGCGGTGAGGACTGCGGTGCAGGCCCGACAGAAAGCCTTCGACCGCCACACGCGCGCGCAGCTCGAGATTATCGATGCCGGCGAGGACGCTAGGATCGAGAAAATTCGCTGCGTCTAGAGAAGCGCTCGCTGTCTTATTGCTGTCGTTCGCTGCAGTACTTGGCATAGAGGATTCCTATACGACGCCCGAGCTAGGCTCAGGCACTTCCTCTAACAGGCGCTGTATAACGGTATCGGTTGTGATGCGCTCCGCCTCGGCATGGAAATTGAGCAGCACACGGTGACGCAGTATCGACGGCGCTAACGCCCGCACATCGCCAAATGAGACGTTATAGCGACCGTGCAAGAGTGCGCGCACCTTACCTGCGAGTATCAAATTTTGTGACGCCCGGATGCCTGCTCCCCAGCTCACCCAATCCTTGATGAACTGCGGCGCCACATCGGACTGCGGCCGCGATGCGTGAACGAGTCGCACGGCGTACTGAATGACCGCCTCCGCTGCAGGCACCCGCCGTGCGATGCGCTGAAACTCGAGAATGTCTTCCCCGCTGAGCGGGTGTGAAAGCTCGGTGTCATTGGTTTGTGTCGTGTTGGCGACAACGGCAACCTCATCGGCTTCCGAGAGATATTTGAGTTCAATCTTAAACATGAAGCGGTCGAGCTGCGCCTCGGGCAGTGGATAGGTTCCCTCAAGCTCGATTGGATTCTGCGTAGCCAGCACAAAGAACGGTTTCGCCATCGGATATGTCACTCCCGCTGCCGTCACCTGCCGCTCCTCCATTGCTTCGAGCAGAGACGACTGTGTCTTAGGCGGCGTGCGATTAATTTCATCCGCCAGCAGGATATTAGTGAATATGGGCCCCTTTACGAAGCTCAGCGCGCGCTCGCCACCCTTCTCTTCCACGATCTCGGCGCCCACGACATCCGCCGGCATAAGGTCAGGTGTAAATTGAATTCGACTGAAGTCTACCTGCAGAATATCTGCAACGGTCTTAATCAGCAGTGTCTTAGCCAAGCCAGGAACGCCAGTCACTAGACAGTGGCCGCCGGCGAACAAAGCGATCAGGAGCTCGTCGACAACCGCTTCTTGGCCTACGATGACCTTGCGTATTTGTTCGACTATTTTCTCGTGCCCGTCCTGCATGCGCCGTACCAGAGCAAGGTCGTCGGGGCTCTCGGCGACCGCAGTCTCCGAAATCGCTGCGTCTTCGTTTATAGCAGCCTCAGCTGCACCTACCGCCTCTGCGGCTACATTGTCCTGATCGTGTTCTGTCATGAGCGAATCCTATGTGCGGATTAAAAAATAAGTGTTAGTGACTGAAGGCGTAAATCAGATAGTTGATGCCAATTTTGTAGGCGTCGTTCGTCGACTGTGTCGGATAGCCGGCATAGAAGGTATGCTCCCAGCCGTCGCCAAGGTCGGTATTGTAATTAGCCGCGAGCATAACCCGCCCTTCATCGTCGAGCACCGCATACACGGCCGGCGGATACTGTGGATCGTCTTTACTCAAATAGCCCCCATAGTCCCAAGTCACCATGCGTCCTGGAACCTGCGCAACCTCGTCGATGTCGAAGAAGATGTGGAACACTTCGTGATCCGGCTCAAGCCTCACTACCTCCCTCTCGGGAAAAATCTTCGCGATCTCGGCAAACATATCGTCTAAATGCGGCTGCCCCCAAAAATCGTCTACCAGAACGAAGCCGCCGCGCAGCATAAATTCCCGCAGCGCCTCGACCTCGGGCACAGTAAAGTTAGGACCACTGGTCGAGTAGCCGATAGGCACGCGCTTCCAGTTCATATAGAGGAAAATATTTTCAAACAGCTTGGGGTCGGTGAGCTCGACGAAAGTGTAATTCTTGGGATTGGTATCGACGTTCGTGTAGCGCTGAACACCGCGCAGAAAGTTTTCATCGGAGTCGGGAAAATCCGTATCCCACCAGCCACCTCCTCGGCGCATGCCGAAGCCGCCGCGGCCGCCGTGATTGGTATAGCGCCCGCGCACCCACTGAAAATCGGTGATCTCATCGCCGTAGATGGCAAGATCTTCCCCATCGCCTTCAAAGCTTAATGTCTGCGCGGCAAGGCCCATCGGCAGCAAAGCGATGAAAGCGATCAGAAGAACCTTTGGCACAGGGTTGAGCCTGGGCACAAAAGAAAGAAGGCGGGCACTACTCATCTCAACCTCCCCCGCCCTGGGTCAGTGCAGCGGCGCGCAGGAGGATCTGCTGGGCACGCTGATAGCTTGGAGCAATCTCCAGAGCGCTGAGAACATTGCGTTTGGCTAGCGCCGCATCACCATTGTCTAAATATGCTTCTGCTAAATTGGTGCGCGCCTCGACCGGATCGTCGACTTCCAGCATGACAATGACTTCATTCTCCGTAACCGCGAGAGCCGTGTCACCACTGCGCCGCGCAAGCTCTGCGCGCAGCTTATGCACTCCCTGCCGGTAGGGATCAACCTGCAGCGCCCTGTCGATATAGTAGCTCGCCTGCTGTAAATCAGACTGCTCTAAGGCCTCGGCCGCGAGCGTCATAGCGGAGCCGTA
>JAYOBL010000021.1:22241-31991 GCA_038104835.1 Gammaproteobacteria bacterium
CTGTTGATTCTCAAGCAGGAGCCGCAGCTGCTGCAGTTGAGCCTCTTTATCACCCTGCTGCTCGTAGATCTGAGCGAGCACTAAGGGTGGGCTCGGGTAGCCCGTGTATTCGGGCAGCAGGCCGTAGGCGGTCTCTAGCGACAGCTTGGCTTCGTCGAACGCCTCTTCCTTAAAGAGCACGATGCCCAACTGCAAATGCGCCTGAAAGTCTTTGGGATTAGCCTCAATCCGCCTGCCCATATGCTGTTTAAGCGACTCGTTGTTATAAAGCTCCGCCAGTACGGCGCTGGAATTTTCTCTCACGCCATGACCGTGCCCCTCGCCTTCATCTGGCGCGTCTTCTTGGTGTACGTAGACATCGATCTCGGCTACCCGCTGCTGAACCCAGCTCATAAAGCCCGCATCGAATTGCCCGAGATCTACCGAAAGTGCCGATTGGAATCGATCCTCATCAGATTTAATCTCATCGTACTGCAGAACGAGTTTCCGCAGCCCTTCGAAGCCGTACTCGCTAGCGATGTAGTCGACTACGAGGTAGGACTGAAAGTAGGCGAAGTTCAGATCGGCGCTGTTCTGCGCGCCGCTAAAGCCCTTGTCGAGATCCGCGAACGGCAGCAGTTTTTCCTGCTCAAAGGCGCGCACCAGATCCAAACCCTGACTACGTCCCCAGTACGGCCGACCTTCGCGCTCCTCCCATACCGAAATACCCTCTGAAAGCCAGCGTGGCATTTTGTTGCCTGTCATTTGCAGCGTGACGACGTGCGCGAATTCATGCCACGCAATCTCCTGCCAGTTAGCGCTGAGTGTGTCAGGTGATATAAGCGTGATGACCTTGCCGAAACAGATGCCTACTAGCGGGCCGATGTCGGGCAGGCCAACGGACCGCACGGCGAAATCCTGCGAATTCTCGAACACCTGAATCAGAATCGGCCCCTCGGGTTCGAAACCGTATTTAGTGGTCAGCGTGTCCCAGCTTTCTTCAAGCAGCGGCTCGAGGTAGGGCCAGAGTATTTGCCCATCCTTCTCGCTCATATTGACCTTGAAGTGCTCGCTCTCTAGCGTGACATAGGTATCTAGTGTGTCGTAGACCTTCAGCATATTCGAGGTCATGACATTAAAAGGATCGTTGTCGAAGCCAATCTCTAGATTCGCTCGCCCTTCCTCTTCTTCCCCTAGGCGAATCAGATTGCCGCCGAGCAGGGTGTACCCCTGCCAGTAGTTGGGATCCGCAGCAATCGCCTCCCGCGCTAGCGCAACCGCTTCGACAAAGCGGTACTGGCGACCGAGCGTGTCGGCGACGTCGCCCAGGAAATGGGGATTGTTTGGGCTAAAGGCATCAACCCTAGCGCGGAGCTGCGCGAAGTCATCGTCCCGCTCTTCTAGCGCAGCCTTAGCGCCCAAAAGACTCAGACTCTTGAGCGACTCAGGATTGCTTGCGAGTGCGGCGTCTATTGCCTCCAACGCCTCTTCTTCCCTGTCGTTCATAAACAGCAGCTGTGCCTGCACCTCGAGCGCCAGAGCTGATGTCGGATTGATTGCAAGGGCTCGCTCAAGGGCCGAACCGTCGCCGCTTACGCTGGCGATTCCAACCAGCGCCGGGACATATCGAGAATTCACCGCGAGCGCGTCTTCGAAGGAGCGCTGCGCATCGGCTGAATTGTATTTTTCTAAGAATAGATTTCCCCATAAAACCTGCGCCTCGAGGTTCGTAGGATCTAAGCGCGTCGCCTCGGTGAACAGGCTATTGGCATCGTGGAATTCGCCTAGTAGCCAACTAGCGCGGGCTACCATGGCCGTGTCTTCAGAGGAAAAGACTAGGCCGTCGGTGTAGCGATCTACCGCTCGCTGCAAAACCGCGCGAGCGTCCTCACGTCTGCCGACAAACTGCAGCAGGTCGCCGTATTGCACAAGCGCTCGTGCAGGCGGCCGCGCCTCTGCGGCGAAGAGCTGCTCGAAAAGAGCCAAGGCACGCGCCGATTCCCCGCGCTCACGCAGCAGTTCAGCGAGCTGAGTAGTAACTAGCGGATAACGTTCCACAGATTCACCCGCTAGAGCGGCCTCACAGACTCGAACAGCCTCTGCTACGTTACCCATCGCCGCGAAGGCGCGGCTCGCACCTACTATGCCTTCTTCGCGGTCTACGCCCTGCGCTTGTAGAAAAATCTCCGACGCCGCGGCATAGGAGCCCGCGCGCAGAAACTCCTCACCCCGCTGCAGAGCGGACTCGGCATCCTGAGCGGTAACGGTAAATGCGGCGAGCAGGGTAAGGGCCAGTGTGACATTCTGAGCACCGCGCGTCAGTTTCTTTATCCGTCTACTGCGCTGTAGAAGCATGGGAAAATTCCTCCGTCGTTCGGGCCAGAGAAAGCATGAGCTCCTCGAAGCGCTGCCAGTAGTCGTCTTCCAAAAACTCAGACTTGCGTCCACGCAGCAGGAGAACTTCACGCTCTAGAGACTGCATACGTCGTTTGAGGATAAGTTGCTCCTCGGTAAGGTTTAGCTCATCAATTGACTGTGCGTCGATAAACGCAATTTCCGACAGGCTGCCGTCGGCCTCCCCAGGTGCGGGCGCTAGAGTGAACTGAGCGTCGCCGTTATCATCGAGTCCTGCGTGCTCTGCTGCGAGCCGGCCCTGTTCGTCGTAAAAACTCTGCACATTATTGCGCGCATAGTTGAAGGCTTCGAGCAAAGACACTCGAGAATTCTTGTCACGGTCGGCCCGCCGCTCGCTTAGCCCTTCGATAAAATAGCGCGAGAAAAGAGGATCGAATTTTTCTGCAGAGGAGCGCGTTGCGGAAACAACGATTCTTCCCTCACCCGCCACGGCGCTAGCGAGCGCGCGGGAAAAGCCAAAGCTTGCACTTGTGGTATTCACAAACACCAGGTCCTGCTCGGTGAAGGATGAAAACAGCGCGGCGAATTCAGTCCCGGTGACATCAGGGCCGCGGATATTGAATTTCGCTTCGTCATCGCTGCCAGTCCCGTGGCCAAGCAAAAATACCGCGAGCTGATCGCCGCGCTTCATCTTTTTTTCTAAACTAGCAACGGCGTCCCGCAGGCCTTGGCGGTCGGCTACGCCGTCGACACGGGAATCAGTTTCGGTACTGGCAGCCTGTGGAGCACTGTAGAGCAATTCAATCTGCTCGCTACCGTAGCCATAATCGCGACCGAGCACGTCGTGCAGCGACAGAGTGAGCTGGCGATACTTGGCCTCGTTTTCTGCACCAACAGTAGGACCTGTGATGATCAAAGCGTACTTGCGCGCGGCAGCCGACTGCGCGAAGAGCTCGCGCTCGTTGGACTGCGCGACGCCACTCTGCGCAAGCATCGCACTCCCTAGCAGAACGCCAGCGATGGCATAAAATAATCTCATGACAGCCCCTTGGTACGACGCAGCGACCAGTCCAAACACAGCAGGCCAATCAATAGCGCAAGCATCCAAGGGCTGTCCCAAAGGTCGGTCACCCGCTCTTTGGTGTAAGCCGTTGGCGTGCTGCGGATAGCGGCGGCTAGTTCGCCGGCACCGGCCAGCGGCTGATACGCACCGCCCGTCGTCTCGGCAAGCCGCTGCAGGACGCCTTCGTCTAAGCCTGCGTTGGTGTATTCGCGCAGCGATGGAGTGACGACGATAGAGGCGCGCTTCTCAGTATTTTCTGCGCGGCCCTCGCCTGCAGCGCTGGCCACTTCTACTAGCAGCTGATGAACACCCTCCTGCTGGGCGACAAACTGCGCTTGGTAGACCCCCTCTTCATTTAGCTGCCACTGCATCGGGGTATCGCTAAGCCCCCCAAGGGGGTCCTCGCGCTGCAGCCAAAGGCTCGCTTCGTTGTCTGCTTCATAATCCGCATCGACAATTTTCGCCTCAACCGTCACCGTGTCACCGAGGTGGTAGAAATCGCGATCGAAACTCAGCTCAATACGTTCCTGCGCGCCAACCGCAAGCCAGCGTAGAAGCTGCCGCCAGAGTTTTTCCTGAGTCTGATCAGCCACCGGCAGCATCATCTGCCAGCGCCAAGTGCTGGCCGTGGTAATACTCATACTTCGCCCCGAACCATAGCGCTGAGACACCACGAGCGGCAGCGGCTGATTCTGATAGTCCAAGGTAGGATGTTGCAACAGCACGGTGGCGCCTGGCTTAGTGCGACCGGTGACGTAGATACCTTGAAGCGAGGGCAAAGACGACCACAGAGACAGATTCGCTCCATCGTCACCCGCTAGACGCAGCAAAGGAGAGACGCGTCCAGCTTGGGTAAGCTGCGGCGAGAACAGCGCACCCGTAGCGTGATCACCCCGCCGAATTCCACCTTGCAACGACCGCGGCAGCAACGATTCCTCCACTAGACTGACCGGCGCGATGTCCGCCAGCGGTGTGCCGATGAAGCCCTCATCGACGCGACCAGAGAGCAGCAGGCCGCCGCCACGCTCAGCGACGAAGTCGTCAAGCAATTGCAGCTGTTCGGCTGTAAAAAATTCCTGCTCGATATCGCCTAGGATTATGGCTTCGTATTCAAACAGCGCATCCTTACTCGTAGGAAAGCCGTCGCTGAGCTCCGTCGGGGATTCAATCCCCTGACGATAGTATTTTTCTGGACCGGTGCGCAGATACGTCGCGAGGCGCAGCGAGCTATCTCCTCGCACGGCTCTTTGGATAAATTTATATTCGTTGCGCGGATGGCCTTCAATAAACAGCACGTCGAGCGCCGGTTTGGGGGAGTTGTCTACTAGAAAGCTGTAGCGATTATTCTCGAGGATTTTTTCACTCTGCGCCTGAAGGGGGTCGGCCAGCTGCGCCTCGAGTTCGTACACAATCGCTTCATCGCGGCTCGGAGTGAGTTCGAGTTCAAAGCGCTGCGTCACATCGGCAGCACCCAGCACGATTTCACGCTGTGCAACTTCGACACCGTCTTCAAGAACCCGCAGTTGCACACGCTGCCCCGCAAAGCCCTGCTGATTCAGGCGCACCTGTGCATTAAACACCGATCCTTCGAGTACCGTTGCCGCGGTGACAACGCCTTCAATACCGAGATCATTCCCCAAAACGGTCTCGCCAATGCCTAAGGCAAAGATTGGGACACCCTTCGCGGCGAATTCCCGAGCGGCGATCTGCGAATCGACTCCGCTATTATCGGCGCCGTCGCTTAACACGAGCACGCCGCTCAAGGGCAATCCGCCGAGCTGATCATCCACGGTGGCTAGAGCCTGCCCCAAGGCCGAGCTGCTGCGCCTTACGTCGCTGCCTTCGCCGTTTGCGCCGTTTTCGCCGTGGAGCGCATCGAGCTGCGAGGGCTCACTAAGCCTCTGGGCCGTGCCGCCAAAGGCGAAGTAGCGCAGCTGAAAGTCTTCCGCCAGCTCGGCCAAGAAATCGCGCTCGAGCGCGGCTAATGCAGCGGCCTCACGGGTGTCACCGCCTGCAGCGTCGACAAGCTGCATACTCGCAGAGTCATCGATCAGCACGGCGAAAAAGGTCTCCTGCGGCACGGTCTCGGTACTAACCACGACAGGACGCAGCATGCAGAAGGCAATGAGCACTAGCGCTGCACTGCGCACTGCAATCAGTCCACGGCGCCAAAGCGGAGTCAAAGGCCGAAACGTTTTTCTATAGCCAAGCGCGGTGAGAGCAATAAGCGCTGCGGCGAGCAGCAGAAACGCCCAGAGTGGAACGCCGTAGTCGAAACGCAAGGTGCCCGCACCTAGCGCACCGAAAAGAGTGGATTCAACTGCGGGCACTAAGGCTGCCCTCCACTGTCACCCTCGGAGAGTGTGCGGTAGTACTGCTCGACTAGATCGCGATAGGCCTCTGGAACCTGCTCTTCGTCGGCGGTGAAGAGCTGCTGCGACGCCGCCTCCCTCTCGGCCTGCGCCCGCAGCGCTCCCTCGAGCTCTATAATCGGATTGAGCAGCGCCTCGAATAGCTCCGGGCGCTGTAGGAAATCTTCAACATTTTGGCGGCTCAACTGCGAGCGGACACTGCGCGCTGACCCTACGGAACTAGGCTGGCCAGGCTGGCGCTGGGCATTACCACCGCGCTGCTGCGCGAGCTGCTGCGACACCGCCTCCGCCAGCTGCTGGCTGTTACTGAGGCGTTCTCGCATCTGCGCCAACGACGTCTCGCCACGCGGCTCCTGCCCCTGCTGATTAAACTGACCCACCTCGGCTTCCAGTGCTTCGATCTCCTCACGCAGACGCTGGGCATCCTGAGCTAGCTGCTGACTATCCCCCGTTTGCTGCTGCGAGGGGTTCAGACCCGCAAGGCTTTGGGCAAGCGAATCGATTTGGGCTCCGAGATCCTGCTCCATGTCGATAGCGAGATTCACCATACCATTGCGCAGGACACGGTTGCTTGTCGCCATGTCGTCGCGCAAAGGCTGCAATTCTCGAGTCGCCGCCTGCGCCTGCGTGAGCAGACGGCGATCGTCGCTGTCGCCTCGAGTCACAACCGCACGGAGCATATCTTCGATCTCTTCGAGATCTCGCTGCTGTTGGCGCTGTGCGTCGAGCAGCGCCTCGAGCGCGTCATCGCGCCGGGCTTCGCGTCGAGTTTGGCCGAGTCCCTGCGCCTCGCTAACTGCCTGTAGGCCGTCTTCCAACGCCTGTTGCTGACGTTGCAGAGCTTGTCCTCGATCGGCCAAGCGCCGCGCGATTTGCGCTACAGTGCTCTCGCCCTGTTCGGTAAGTTCCCGCTGCTGTTCCCGCAGGCTCTCGAGCGCCTTTTGACTCCTCGCTGCCGCCAGTGCCGCGCTTTCACTCTGCGAGGCCTGCTGCATTTGCTCTATCGCACGATCGATCGCCGAGCGCGGTGAATCTTGTACAGGATCCTGTGAGGACGACTGCCCATTCGAGGCCTGCGCCGACGCGCTGGATTGAGAGCCAGACTGAGAGCTCGCCTGAGAACTCGGCTGATTCTGCTGGCTCTGCTGATTCTGCTGAGATTGCTCGCCACCCTGCGCTGCTGACTGAGACCTCTGCTGGCCACGCTGGGAGGACTGCGAGTTGCGCGCCAGCTGCTCGAGCTCTGCGCTCAGCTGCTCCTGCTGCCTGCGCAGGCGTTCGAGTTCACGGCGCCGCTGCTCTTCTTCGAGCTCCTGTTCACGCCGCGCCAAATTGCGCTGCGCGCGAGTCAGCGCTTCTTGTCGCCGCGCTAGCTCTTCCAGCTTATTCACTTCTTCGGCGTTGCTGCCGCCTGCCTGACTGTTGCCGCCCGGGGTCTCGTAGCGATTTTCCAGCTGCCCCATTTCCATCTCAAAAAGCTCGCGCAAATCTTCCCGCTCTTGCTGAGCACCGCCACCCCCTCCGCCGCCGCTATTCTGCTGCATGCTGATGTCGGTGCGGTTGATGTTGGCTTCGGCTTTCAAAATGTATTGCAGCGCGAGCTGCTCGGGTTTCAGGGCAGACGTGACCTGCAGCTCATCGAGATCGTCAGCCGCAAGATTCATTTGCTCGATGGCCAAGGAGAGGTTTTCCACCGCGAGATCGTAGCTGTCATCGGAGAAGCTGAGCCGCTCGGCGAGTCTGTCGATAGACATGCGTGCGCGTCCGGTAGCCTCGCGCTGCGACTGGGCGATTATCTCGGTGTCCGCCTCTATGTCTTGATCCTCTGCGCTGCGCAGGCGATTACGCAGCTTCCAGGTCGCTGCAATGATGTCTTTTTGCACGGTGACGAGCGCGCTGCTCTCACCACCGCCTTGCTGTCCACCGCCGCCACCGCCCCCCTGCTGGTTAGCTCGGCGAAATTCCTGCTCTGTTGGAATCACCTCAAGAAAATAAATATCTGACACAACTTGAGTCGGGCCGTCTAGGGCATTGTTATCGGCGAGCGTGAGGTAATAGCTGACGAAGTCCCCAGGCTCTACCGCTAAGTCTTCTAAGTAGAGCAGCGTCTTGCCCTCGGCGCTGCGCACAGTCTCCGCGGGTAGAAAATCAATCGCGGTGTCCTCGGCGCCAACCACTGCGTAATTTAGCGTGAACTCACTCAGCCCATAGTCGTCGCTCGCATCCACCTCTAAAACGACTTCCTCGAGCGGGAACACGTCCTGATCCGCACCAGGCCTGCGCAGGGTTAGCACGGGTGGCTGATCTTCTATTGCGCGAATGTAGTAGTCGAGGGGCGCCGCCGTCTCGAAGCCGTCCAGATCGCTGGCAACGATGCGATAAACGCCGTCACCCTTTACCGTAAACTGAACCTTGCCAGCGAGACCGTCGACTTGCAGATCGGAGTCGACATAAAGCTCTTCAGCGCCTTCGAGGCTTGATTCGAAAAGTATTCGCGCCTGAGCTAAGGGCTTATTGAAAAGAACGTCGAGCGCGACCTGCGTACCCCGTGGCGCCACAATATCACCGGAGTCCTCTTCTACTGTGTCCTCCTCGCCTGTGTAGGCGGGGAAATCCAGAGCAACCGCAATGGATTCGACTCGGGGCAGATCGTAAAGAGTGATTTGGTGCTCGCGAGAGTCGACCTCACCCGACGGCAGCAGCACTCTGTAGAGGGTGTCTTTCATCAGTGCCGGCAGGTAATAGCTGAAGCTGGCTCCGTCGTCGTCGCTGGCCTCTAGGGTCATCGGATAGTCGCGCCAGTTTAGGCGGTCGTCCTGCAGCTGTAGGGTCAGCGCGGGGGGTTGGGCATTGCTGACCCTCACATTGACGGTGAGCGAGTCGCCGCGCTGCATTTCTACATCGCCCGGTATCACCTCTAGCGCGATCGCGGCGGCGGGGTCAGCCTCGACCACGGCGATCTCGGCAAAAGGCGTCATAAGCCCCTGCGCTGCGCTGCGCAGCGCCGGCGATTCGATTAGGGCCAGCGCGATTGCAGTGAGTGCTGCAAGGCCTGAGAATAAGAAAATGAGCGGTTCCCGCGCCGAACCCACCCGCTGAACTTCGCGCTGTTGAGTCTCTAGGTGAGCGGCGGCGTCGCGCCACAGCTGCTCGACAAAGGCCGGAGAAACTCCGCGCTGAGCCGCAGTGGACTGGCTGCGATCGAATTCGAGAGAGGTAAGAAGGCGCTGCTCGAAGTCTGGCAGCTGCTCTTCGACATAGTGCGCGAGGGCTTTCTGGTCTGATAGGCCGCGGCGGCTAGACCTGAGGATCAGGACAGTGACCCCAACCCCCGAGGCGAGCATAACAGCGAGGAGTCCGACTGAAGCATAGCCGGAACTTGTGAAGGCGGCGGCGTAGCCGATGCCCGCTGCCGCAAGCGTGCTCAATGCGAGCAGCAGCAGACCTGCGGATTTAGCGAAGACGAGTCGAGACTGTCTCTTCTGAAGACTGGTAAGGGTGTAGCGCAGACTTTCTATCGTTTGCTTAGTCATGCATTGCCCATAAGAATGCGCTGCCGCAGCGCAGTGGACGCGCTATCAAGCGCAGTTAAAGCTCAGTGCGGTCGAGCTTGAAAACTGGCGGAACCGGTATTGGGGGCGGGCCTACGAAGTCACGAGGTTTTGCCCGATTCCCCGTGCGCCGAATCTGAAATGCGAAGGAACAGTTGAGTCTAACGCTCGTGGGCGTTACGTAGATCGACCCGCGACTTTACAGCCTCCTCAGCTACTCCCGATGTTCCATCAACTTTCGCCTTAGCTTTCGTCTTGACTCTCGCCTTAACTATCCCATTATCGCGCGGGAGTAGGCAAGGCTAGGTCAAGACCCCCATTTCGGAGGGTCGATAAAACTCCGAGTCGTCAGGGAATACGTGCACCGGCGCGTTGCGAGCCCAATTCATCAGGTCGGCGACACAAGACTGCTCAGCGATCTGCTTGAGCG
>JAYOBL010000022.1:0-29502 GCA_038104835.1 Gammaproteobacteria bacterium
CGATTCGGCAGGCTCTAGTCTCTGGTGAGAAAACTTTGAAGACACTGTGGTTAAGAAAGGAAGAAAAGCGGGGCGAATGCCGCGTGCCACTGACGCCCGTCGAGGTGTCTCAGCTCGTCGCGGCAGGCGTCGACGTGGCGGTGGAGCGCAGTGAGGCGCGCTGCTTCGCTGACGAGGACTACGCGCGGGCAGGGGCAAAGCTAACCGAGACGCCCTGGCAGCACGCGCCGCTAGACGCGGTGATCATCGCACTTAAGGAGCTCGAGGACTCCGACGCGCCGATAGCTCACACGCAGATCCATTTTTCGCACACGTTCAAGGGGCAGGACGATGCGGCGCGCGTGCTCGCTCGCTACGCGAGGGGAGGAGGGGAGATCTATGACCTAGAATTCCTGCACGACGACGCGGGTCGCCGTGTCGCCGCCTTCGGCTATTGGGCCGGCTTCGTCGGCGCCGCACTAGGGCTACTCGGCGTCGCGCATTTTTCCTCCGCAAGGCCTGGCGTCGTCGATGAATGCTTTCCCCCTCTCTTCCCCTCCCTCGCTCCCTATGCGGATCGCGAGGCGCTGATCGCCGCGGTCGAGGCGGCCCTTGCGTCTGCAGCCTCGCAGCGGGACTTGCGCGTGATGATCATGGGGGCACTGGGGCGCTGTGGAACGGGCGCGCGCGACCTGCTCGGCAGTCTTAGCCGCGCGATAGAACTCAGCGCTTGGGACCTACCGGAGTTCAGCGCCGCGCAAAAGCCTATTGACGAGATCATCGGCCACGATCTCTTCATCAACTGCGTCTACCTGCGCGAACCTATCGCGCCGATGATCGATGAGTCTCTGCTCGCCCGCAACACGCGGCTAAGCGTCATTAGCGACGTCAGCTGCGACCCGACGAGTGCGGATAATCCGATCCGTGTCTACGATAGAATCACCAGTCTAGAACAGCCGTTTGTTCGCGCGCGCGATGGCGGCGCGAAGCCCGTGTACGTGCAGGCGATCGATCACCTGCCGACTCTGCTGCCGCGCGAGGCCTCGCAGGAATACGCCGCCGCGCTGTTTCCTTACCTAAAAGATTTCTTAGTTGCAGGGACTCCGAGTAATACGTGGACGAACGCTCGCAAATGCTTCGAGCTGGCGCTCAAAGAGCACGGGCTAGTCAATTAGCGCCGGGCGGCGCTACGCTGTGAAATCAGTGCACACCAGAATCAGTGAAAGAGGATGAATCATGAGAACAAAGATAATGCGCAGAGTCCGGGCCGTCATCACGGTGATTCTTATGGCGGGGGCGACGCTCGCGGTGACGGCGAGCGCACAGCAGACTCCACGGCACTCGGTTAAGGTCACGCGCCTGGTTGATCGTCCGATAATCCAGCAGGGAATCGACGCCAGCATCGGTGAGAACATTCAGGGTCCGTCGCTCATACGCGTTCCGGATTGGGTGCAGGATCCGCTCGGTCGCTATTACCTCTACTTCGCCGACCACAAGGGTCTGTACATTCGCCTTGCCTATGCAGACGCCCTCACGGGGCCTTGGAAGATACATGCGCCCGGCAGTTTGCGCATTGAGGATTCCTTCTTCGCGGCTACGCGCCCAGAGATCGCCCCCGATCTACTCGCGGAGCTAGTGGCGGCCCGGGAGGCGAGTGGCGTGAAGATCATGCACGACTATGCGAAGGAGCTGACGGAGCCGCATATCGCGTCGCCCGACGTGCACGTTGACGAAGAGAACGAGCGCATCGTGATGTATTTCCACGGCCTAGAAGAGGCGGCGAGGCAGCACTCGCGCGTCGCGACCTCTCGCAATGGGATCGACTTCGACACGCTGCCCGGCGACATCGGTCGCAGCTACTATCGTGCGTTTGAGTGGCAGGGGATGACCTACGCGCTCGCCATGCCGGGGCAGCTGTACCGCTCGGCAGACGGGCTGGTCGACTTCGAGGTGGGGCCCAGGCTGTTCGAGAGCACGATGCGCCACTCTGCCGTTATCGTGCGTGGCGACACGCTCTACGTGTTCTGGACCCGGGTTGGCGATGCGCCGGAATCGATTCTGCTGAGTACTATTGACCTGTCCGCTGATTGGAACGATTGGCAGGAATCACCGGAGGTCGAGGTCCTGCGGCCCGAATTCGACTGGGAGGGCGCCGATGCTCCTGTTGAGCCCTCGGTGCGTTCTACAGCCTATGGTAAGGTGAACCAGCTAAGGGACCCTGCAATTTACGTTGAGGGAGACGAGGTTTATCTGCTTTACGCGGTTGCGGGAGAAAGTGGGATTGCGATCGCTAGGGTCGAATTCTAGATCGCTTACTGGACGCAACGAGCCGGGACAAAGCGGGTGGCAGTAACGAGGATCTTGCAAAAGTGCTGTGGTCAGTAATCGATAGCGAATGCTAGTTCTCGTGATAATTTGGCTAAGATTAGAGCCAATTAGAGTAGAACGGCGTTAACTAACTTAACTTACAAAAAAAATAAGAATCACTTATGCCTCGACTACTGCCGTTATCGCTAGCCGTCTGCTTTTCCTTCGCATTCAATGCGATCGCGCTGGAGAATTTTTTCCGGGGTGGCAGCAGTGCGTTTCACGCTGAAAACGGTACCCTGGAATCGCTGCAGGCTAGTCTACTGGTGCTGGGATGCCTGCTCTACTCACTGAGTTTCTTTCTGGGCGGGGGGCGCCTTAGCGCGGCCGTTGAAGAGAGCTGGATTAGTCGCGGCTCGGCGCTTCTGTGCCTCAGCTTCTTCGTGCGCGAGGTTGATCTCGAGACTCTGTCGCTTCCTGCTCTTCTCGTAATACCCTGGGTGGGCAATGGCCGCACGCTCACACTCTGCCTGCTCTGGGGGTTCTTCATTTTCTTTATGGCTCGCTCGCGAGCGAGCACGACAAGCCTCGTTCAAGCGAGTATTGAGCAGCGACTAATGCACTGTTTTGCGCTTGCCGCGGTCCTGCTTTGCAGCGGAGCCGTGTTTGACCGCGGTTTGGTAGGAGGTGATTCAGCGCGATTCTTTGAAGAACTGCTGGAGACCAACGCCTACATGATGCTGATGCTGCCTCTCTATTGGCTGCTGCCCACTCTGCGGCAGAGCGAGTCGCAGTCGGCTGCCTGAATGTCCGAGCCTCGCTAGAAGCCTAACCCCGCTGGCGGGGCTTGGGTCGCTGCAGTGAGAAGATCGAAGACTCGTCTATGCGCGCATAGTCGTCGTAGCCAAGCCGGCTAATGATCCCCATCTTGCGCACTTCCACGAGGCCTTCCTCGCTGATCACCGAGTCGTCTATATGAACGCCAATCACCTCGCCGAAAATCACCTTGTAGCTGTCGGCGTCGCTCCAGCCGGGGATCTCAACAGTTTTCAAATAGCGGCACTCCAGATGCACAGGGGCCTCTTGGATGCGCGGCGCTGCAACTAGCGTCGAGGCTATCGGCGTCAGGCCTGAGAGTTCGATTTCATCGACCTGCGGATCCGCTGTAATGGAGCTTAGGTTCATAGCCTCGCGAGTATCCCAAGTGGCGAGGTTGCAAACGAACTCACCCGTTAGCTCTATATTGCGCGCCGAATCCTTAAGCCGGTCGTCGGCATGCCCTGCGCCGGCTGAAAACATCACCGTGGGAGGCTGGTAGCTCACTGCGTTGAAGAAGCTGTAGGGCGCGAGATTAGGGGTTCCGTTGTCGTCGACGCTGCTGATCCAGCCTATGGGTCTTGGCACAACGAGGCTATTGAAGGGGTTTCTGGGCAGTCCATGATTTTTCTTTTTCGGCTCGTAGAACAAGGGAGGTCTCCTGAGGGGCTGATTCAAATACTCTAGCGCAGCCTTAGCAGCAGGGCAGCGAGGCGTACGTTCGGAAAAAACGATCGCAGTAATCGAAACAAAGCGTTATGCCGATTACTCCTGCCGCGCTATGGTGCGTGAGTAGCAATCTATTCATCTAAATGGTGAGGCTATTCGTTTTCCTCAACGTTGCCGGCACAAGCCGGTTTAGCTTATCTGCATTGGAGGCACACATGCTAAAGAAATCCCTAGTTTTGGCCACAGCTATTTCGCTGGGTCTCTCGAGCCTGGCCGCAGTCGGTCAGGATGGCGTCGCCAGCAACGACTACTGGTGGCCCAACCGACTTAACCTAGAGCCGCTGCGCGATAACGGTGCTGCATCCAATCCCTTGGGCGCAGATTTCAACTACGCCGAGGAGTTCGCGAAGCTGGACCTGGACGCGCTTAAGGCTGATCTGGTTGACGTGATGACCACGTCGCAGGACTGGTGGCCAGCTGACTACGGCCATTACGGTCCTTTCTTCATACGCATGGCTTGGCACAGCGCGGGCACTTACCGCGTGAGCGACGGTCGCGGTGGCGCCTACGGCGGCATGCAGCGCTTCGCGCCGCTTAACAGCTGGCCCGACAATACCAACCTAGATAAAGCGCAGCGCCTGCTATGGCCTCTCAAGCAAAAGTACGGCAATCAGATTTCCTGGGGTGACCTCATGGTCCTCGCCGGCACGGTGGCTATGGAGTCTATGGGCTTCGAGACAGCCGGCTTCGCCGGTGGCCGCGTTGATGCCTGGGAAGCGGAAGACGTGTACTGGGGTCCAGAAGGCGAATGGCTAGCCGACGAGCGCTACTCCGGTGAGCGCGATCTAGAAGATCCCCTCGCAGCAGTGCAAATGGGCCTTATTTACGTAAACCCAGAGGGTCCCAACGGTAACCCTGATCCGCTCGCAGCAGCGGCAGATATACGCGAGACCTTTGGCCGCATGGCCATGAACGACGAAGAGACAGTCGCCCTTATCGCAGGCGGCCATACCTTTGGTAAGGCACACGGTGCGGCGAGCCCTGCTGGCACTGTGGGCGCCGAGCCCGAAGGCGCTAGCCTCGAAGAGCAGGGCTTAGGTTGGAAAAATAGCTACGGCACGGGCAAGGGAGCAGACACTATCACCAGCGGCTTAGAAGGCGCTTGGACAGTGAATCCCGCAGCTTGGACTCATAACTACCTTGAGAACCTGTATGCCTACGACTGGGAGCAGACACGCAGCCCAGCCGGTGCTATTCAGTGGGTTCCCGTTGGTGGCGCCGCTGCGAACTTAGTGCCTGACGCGCACGACCCGTCGAAGCGTCACGCGCCGATTATGTTTACAACCGACCTCGCGCTGAAGGAAGACCCAGCCTACCGCGAAATCACTTCGCGCTGGCTCGAAAATCCTGAAGAGTTCGAAGTCGCGTTTGCACGCGCCTGGTTCAAGCTAACACATCGCGACATGGGGCCTAGTACTCGCTACCTAGGCTCGCTCGTACCCGATGACCAGCTGGTTTGGCAGGAT
Source organism: Gammaproteobacteria bacterium (assembly GCA_038104835.1). GTDB lineage: Bacteria > Pseudomonadota > Gammaproteobacteria > Pseudomonadales > Pseudohongiellaceae > UBA9145. Next base: position 5,298 of record JAYOBL010000022.1, read on the forward strand.
CCAGTGCCCGAAGCAGACTATGCGACGATTAACGAGCGCGACATCGACCGCCTTAAGTCGTCGATTCTCGAGTCGGGTCTGAGCACCTCCGAGCTCGTCCGCACAGCTTGGGCGTCGGCGTCTACGTTCCGCGGGACAGACTTCCGTGGCGGCGCCAATGGAGCGCGTCTGCGCCTTGCCCCGCAGAAGGACTGGGAAGTGAATAATCCTGATGAGGTGGCCAAGGTCATCGGCGTGCTCGAAGGCATTCAGGAAGACTTCAACGACTCGCGCTCGCGCCGTAAAGTCTCTTTAGCCGACCTCATCGTGCTCGCCGGCTCTGCAGCGATCGAGAAGGCAGCGGCGGACGCAGGCCATGAGATCGAAGTTGCCTTTACACCGGGCCGCACCGACGCGACACAGGAGCACACCGACGTGAACTCCTTCGCCGTTCTCGAGCCTAAGTATGATGCCTTCCGCAACTACTTCAGCAGCGATTCGCGTCTCTCACCAGCGCGCGCGCTGATTGAGAAAGCGGACCGTATGACGCTCACCGTGCCAGAAATGACGGTGCTCGTTGGCGGCATGCGTGCGCTGGATGCGAATGTCGACGGCGGCGCGCACGGTGTCTTCACCGACCGCGCAGGCACACTGACGAACGACTTCTTCGTGAACCTGCTCGACATGTCGACAGTGTGGGCGAAGTCGTCAACCGAGGGTGTCTATGAAGGCCGCGACCGCGATAGCAACGAGCTTAAGTGGACTGCCACGCCGGTAGATCTTATCTTCGGCTCAAACACTGAGCTGCGCGCGGTGGCCGAGGTTTATGCGATGGCCGATGCGGAAGAAAAGTTTGTAGCCGATTTCGCAGCGGCTTGGACGAAGGTGATGGAGCTGGACCGCTTCGACATCTAGTTCAAAAAACTAGGAAAGCTGCCATCGCGATGCGGTATTTAGCTATCGCGGAGCGTTGGCAGTACGTTCGAAATAAAAAGGCGATGCATTAGCATCGCCTTTTTTGTGTTTCGAATTTCACCAATAGGCTCTATGAGCGCAGGGTGACTTACCCGGTTTAGAAGCCAACGAAGTGAACGAAGTCCTCTTCATCCGCGCGGTGAGATTTCACTTGGTTAGCGGAGAAATCGTCATCGGGGTAGCCCATCGCGATACAGGTTAGGATCGCCTGCGAATCGGGAATGCCTGCATGCTCGCGCACTACCGGCGTTTGCATGACTCCTTGGCCGTTGATGACGGTGCCCAGGCCGCGCTCCCACGCCGCAAGGCAAATGCCGTAGGAAATTGCGCCGAGATCGAACTGGCCGATTGCCGCAGGCTCAAGAATTTTGTCGTAAGTCAGCACAATAGAAACAGGCGCGTCGAATTGACGGAAGCCGCGCATCACCCAGTCTTGGCGCATCTCTTTGTCTTCCCGCGCAATACCCATGGCGGCGAAAAGCTGCTTGGCGATCTCTACCTGACGCTCGCGATGAATGCCTTCGTAGGCCTCTTTCGTAGGAAAATCACGCTGCGGCTTAACGCCAGCGAGCATGCGCTCGGTATTGCCCTGGCGAATCTTGTCCAGCGGCTCGCCGGTTACCACATAGAGATTCCACGGCTGTGTGTTCATCGATGAGGGCGCGCCTTTGGCGACGTCTATGATCTCTTGAATAATTTCCTTAGGGACGGGGTCTTTCTTGTATCCGCGAACGCTGCGGCGCGTGCGCACTAGAGTTTCAAAATTCATGCGGGTCTCTCTTGCTTCTTTTTGTTTTATAAAATTTCCTGATATTCAGCCGGCAAATGCGCTCGCTGCGCGTCCGCCGACTCTAACTGCGAGCGCTTAGGCGCTCGCGGCATTCGCTTTCTCGACAGCTTTTGCATCAATGCGCAGCTGCTTCACGAATTCTACCGCGAAGGGGTCAGGGAACACGTCTTCTTCGCCAGTCGCGAGGGCGTCAAAGACCTGATCCGCTACTGATTCGGGCGAGGCCTTGTCGAAGGGAAGGTTCTTAGCCATGTCGGTATCGATGGGTCCGGGATAGACACCAATGACAAGCGTGTCCTGTTTCGCCAGCTCTGCGCGCAGTGCCTGAGTTAGTGAGTGGCCAGCAGCCTTAGAGGCCGAGTAGCCCGGCGCAAAGGCGAAACTGCACAGCGCCGAGATGGAGAGAATATTCACTAGCGCGCCGCCGCCGTTGGCTTTGAGAATTGGCGCAAACGCAACGGCCATCTTCATGGTGCCGAAGTAGTTGATGTCCATCTCCATGCGCTTGGGCGCCTCGTCATTGGCGGCAACGATAGCGCCACCGCCCCCTGCGCCCGCGTTGTTAATCAGGATCTCGACATCTTGCGCAGCCGCGGCAGCCGCATTCACTTGATCTTGACTACAGATATCTAGAGGCAGCAGTACGACGCGCTCGGCATGGCCAGTCGCAAGGTCTTGGAGGCTATCCACGTTGCGGGCAGTGGCGTAGACCTTGCTCGCGCCGGCTGCAAGAGCCTGTTCTACGAAGCTGCGACCGATGCCGCGGTTAGAGCCTGTGATGAATACAACTTTGTCCTTGATGTCGAGAGTGAGCATTTACGGTCCCTTCGCTGATTAATTTGAAAATTGTGCTGGCCGAGAGATAGAGGCCCAGACAAGCGACCTTGGAGCATAGGCGAAAGGCTCGGTTGAACCAAGTGGGGTGTCGAAAAAACAGTAAGAGAGCGAAGCACCAACGATTCGGTGCGAAGCGCATTCACGCTGGGGTTGCTATTTACGTGGTTTAGTCTCGGCTGGGGGGATTCGGTGGAGAGACTGGGAGGGTGCTATTTTGTTTCAGAAGTGCGGGAGTCAGGGGAGGTCTAAGGAGAGGCACGCAGCTAGCGCTGCGAAACTGCCTCTCTAAACTGGCCTTCCTGTTTTTCTCGGCTAGAACAACCAAACGGCCAGGGTCAGGCAGCAAATAGCGAGGCCAACCAGCGTGACGGCGATAACGATATTGGAGCCGGTATTTGAATCTTGATCGTGAGCTGACATAGGGCTTTCCTCGACTAGAACTGACTAAAAAGAATGATGTGGTCAAACAGGCCGTAACTATAAAGATTAAGGCCCATTTTGGGTAGTGTTTTTGCTCGTTTAACCCTGTGTTGTGGCCGCCGGCTCGCCTGCATCGACCGGCGTGAAGGCGCAGCGCTGAAAAGGTGCAGCGCGAGACGGCGCAGCGCGATCGGGCGCTAGAGCGAAGCTGTCTTGGGCCCCGGGCTACCGGCGCCACGCGCCAAACTTGATGGCGAGCGCAATGACGCTGCCGTAAACGACCATCGCCAGTGCAGCTGCGTAATAGACTCCGCTCAGGCCTAAGCCGAAGACTCGTGTGAGGAGAAGGGCGCCACCGAGCGCAACGATAATCCTCAGAGCAGTCCCGACCACAGGCCACAGCATGGCCCCTGCGCCCTGTGAGGCGAAATAGAGTGAGAAGCCAAGCCCCATGAAGGCGAAGCAAGGGGCCACTATGCGCATATAGCTAAGCGCGGCGGCATGGATCTCAGGGTCAGGCGTAAAGATCGGTATCCAATAATTGGCCGATACCGCCAGCGCAATGCCAATCGTGCCGGCGAGCACCGAGGCAGCGCAGCTGCCGATCCAGCCGATACGCTCGGCTCGTGCCTGGTCTTTCGCGCCAATTGCCATGCCTACGAGTGAGGTCATCGCTGCGCCCAGGCCAAAAATCAGCGGGATCATGAGGAACTCGATACGCGAGCCGATGCCATAGCCCGCAAGTGCTTTCTCACCAAACGTGCCAACGATGGCCGTGAGGCTCACGATAGTGGCCACTGTGAGCAGAGGGGAGAGCGAGGCAGGCGCGAAAACCCGCAGGATATCGGCGAACAGTTCAGGGGAGAATGACGCGCGCTGCCAGCGCAGTTTGATCGCCGGGCGCCCAAAGGCCAGCCGCAAGAGCATGACAAGACTAACGAGAGCGCTTACCAGCACGGCGGACAGCGCCGCGCCCACCACGCCCATCGCCGGCAAACCTAACAAGCCCAGCACCAAACAAATCGACAGCGGTATCTGCAGAGCCGCGTTCAAGATCATCATGAGCGCGGGAAAGCGCATATCGCCCATGCCGCGAAATATCGCCGTGACAACGCCAATGAGCCACAGAAATAGGCCGCCGCTGCATAGCACAATGCCATAGCCAAAGGCGAGTTCGAGGATCTGCTCACTACCGCCGAGAAATCGCAGGAAGCTAAGCCCACCCGCTGTAAAAAGTCCCAATATGAGCGCAGCTCCTGCCGCGGCGATGAGCAAGGCATGCCAGATAAGCCGTTCGGCGCGTTCGGTATTGCCTGCGCCCAGCGCACGTGCAATAGACGAAGCGACGGCGCCGCCCAGCGCCCCCGAGGGCAGGGTTTGCATGAGCATTAATAGGGGAAAGGCTAGGGCTATCGCTGCCAGCGGCGCGGCTCCCAAGGTGCCGATTGCCCAGATCTCGGTCATGCTCACGAAAGACTGGATAAAGAAGGCGACGCTATTGGGCGTGGCTAGGGCGATCAAAAGCCCCAAAGGAGGTGCGCTGAGCAGGTGTTGGGTCTTGGGGTCCATTGCTTTTTGCCTCTTTTTTCGACTCTAGTCTAGCAGGCGCGCGCAACAAGTCGGCACAAACCTCACTATTTTTGTGAGGGATCGACCTCTAGTATTGAGCTCTTGCGGAGTTGTAACGAGTTTACAAATGCCGCGTACACGCTGTGTCCATGCTTTAGTTTGTCGGCGTTCGCCGTCGATTTTCTGTGACGTGTAAAGACTATTTTGAACGCATGTTAAATCGCTATTTCATCGTCGATGACTTCTACCAAGATCCCGACAGGCTCGTTGATGCTGCGCTGACTGCGCAGCGCGATGCGGCGTCGCGGGGTAACTACGCAGGGGTCATGACAAAAGACTCATTCCTGTCGAACGCCCAGCGTGATTTTTTCGAGAAGCTTCTGCAGCAGTCGCCAATCAATGCGTCTACTGAGCTCAACGGCAAGATCCGCTTTTCTAAACAAAATGACTCTTACACACAGCACATCCATTTCGACGCAGGCAATACGCACTGGTCGGGCGTGATCTATCTGTCTAAGGATCATCCTAGCGTCGACGGCACGATATTCTGGAAACACCTGCGCACGGGACTAGAAGAGATTCCCCGCACGGTGGAAGGCGCTCATGCCGCCGGCTTCACCACCCCTGAGAAAGTAAAACAGTTCCTCGAGGTAGACGGCGTTGATGAGTCGCTGTGGGAAAAGACCCTCGCAGTGCCTTACAAATATAACCGTCTGGTCCTCTTCCGCCCTTGGCTTTTTCATTCACCTGGAACCAACTTCGGCGACACGCTTGAAAATAGCCGCAAGGTGCAGACGCTTTTTTTAGGCCCCTAGCGTCCTTTGCTCTCTTCAGTGCATAGCCCTCTTTCTGCGCTGAGCCTCTTCTTTTTTGCGCTTCCTATGAGTTTTGCGCTTCCTTTATGCTTGCTTCGCGCCTTCTTTTCACCTCCTTTGCGCCTACTGGGCTGCCACAGTATTCTGTGAAAAAAGGGGACGCTGAATGGCGTCGTGCCACGACTATTTATTAGCTTATTAGCGCCCTGTAGCGCTAGTGTCTGCTTAGCGCAGGGATCTATTTAGCGCAAGGACCTATGCATGACTGATTTCGTTCGAACGCCAGACGCGAATTTCGCGTCTCTTGACGGCTATGCTTTTGAGCCGCACTACCATCATTGGGCAGACTTGCGTGTTCATTATCTAGACGAGGGGCCAAGAGACGGCCCCGTTATGCTGCTGGTACACGGGATGCCGACGTGGAGTTATCTCTACCGCGATTTCATTGCTGACTTAGTTGCCGCAGGCTTTCGCTGCATCGTGCCCGACCATTTGGGATTCGGCCGCTCCGACAAACCCATAGACCCCCACTGGTACAGCATCGCACGCCATACCGAGGTGCTGACGAGTCTCATTCATGAGCTAGATCTGAGCGACATCACGCTGGTCTGTCAGGACTGGGGCGGACCCATTGGGCTTGCGCAGGCAGTGACAATGCCCGAGCGTTTTAGCCGTTTGGTCATAATGAATACGTGGCTGCATCACCCCGAGTATGCTTACTCAGATGCAATACGGCGCTGGAATAAGAATTGGCAGCCGGGCGGACTCTTCGCGAGCGACACGCCCGATGTCGGCACGCTGGTCGCACTGTCGGCAGGACTCATCTCACGCGAGGCCGCGATTGCGACCCTAGCTCGTGGCGCGGAGCCTGAGTTTGTGAGCGCGCAGGGCGCTGCGCTGCGGCGAGCCTATCTCGCGCCCTTTGCTGGCCTCGGCGCTGCGGCCTGCGGCGGTCTTGCAGCCTTCCCCCTGTCCATTCCTTTCCACGATTACGCTCGAGGCAGCGGCGCCGCGCAGACCCTGCACTTCGAGCAGCTGAAGCAGTGGCACAAGCCCGCGCACTTCATCTGGGGCGGTGCGGATGACATTTTTGTTGAGGAGTGGGGGCGGCAGTGGGCCGCAAGCTTTGCACAGAGTACGTTTTACAATATTGAAAAGGCGGGACATTTTCTCCAAAACACGCATGGTGAGGCAATCGCGCAGCGGATAGTTAGCTGTATTGAGCATGAGTAAAAAGCCGTAAGAGGGGCTTTAACACGGCGATATTCTGAGCCTGCCGGCAAGCGAAGAGCTTTGCTGAGAACGTATTCCTGCCTCGACCTATTTATTGTATGCTCGGGAGACGTGATTTTCCCCTAGAGGCCATAATAATGAATACACGTTCAGTACGATCTAAGACTTCACTGCTTGGGAGAGTGGTAGCCTTGGGTGGCGTAGCGGCGGTCATGGGCTTTGCCCCAAGCCTCGCGTCGGCACAAAACAAGGTGACCGAAGATACCGCAGAGTGGTTCACACTAGGCGGTGACTATGCTCACACGCGCTACACGCCGGCAGAAGAGATTACTGCCGAGAACTTCCACGAGCTCGATGTCGCCTGGGAATGGGACGGCGCGAGCTTCGGCGGCCGCTCAGGTCGTTCAACGCCTACCTATGTAGACGGCAAGCTTTTCACCGTGTCTGGCTCGCGCCGCCACGTTGTGGCTATCGACCCCAAAAGCGGTGAAACGCTGTGGTCTTACCGCCTGCCGAATACGGGGCGCTGGGAATATTCCATGCGCGCCTCCTACGGCAAGGGCATTGGCTATTCACGAGTTAACGGCAAGGGCGTCGTTTACATCGCGACTCCTGGCTTCTTCCTCGTCGCGCTAGACGCAGAGACCGGCGCGCCACTCGAAGGCTTCGGCAGCCAAGTTCCCGTTGACGGCTTCCCAGAGGAAGGCGTGGTGGACATGCTGGCCGACCTTGGTCATCCCTATGACCCCTACGAAGGTATTCCGCTCGAAGTGGGCTACATCACAACCTCTTCGCCTCCTATCGTAGTTAACGACACGATCGTCGTGGGTAACTCGGCCGAGCAGGGCTACCTGCAGGCGCGTATCGAAAACATCCCTGGCGACATCCTCGCTTACGATAAAACCACGGGCGACTTTAAGTGGAAGTTCAACGTCATTCCAAGGCCCGGTGAATACGGCCATGAGACGTGGGAAAACGACGCGTGGAAATGGACCGGCGACGTTTCTTCTTGGGCGCCACTGTCGGCCGACCCCGAGAACAACATCGTTTACATTCCAACTAACCCGCCAACGATTGACTACTACGGCGGCTTCCGTCCGGGCGACGGCCTATTCGGAACTAGCCTAATTGCGCTCGACACGGAAACGGGTGAGCGTCGCTGGCACTTCCAGACCGTCAAGCACGATATCTGGAACTACGATAACCCCGCCGCTCCTATTCAGCTCGACGTGAATATTCCAGGCCGCGGTGTCGTACCTTCCGTGTCACAGGTCACCAAGCAGGGCTTCGTGTACGCCTTCGACCGTCTCACCGGCGAGCCGCTGTGGGAAATGGAAGAGCGTCCAGTGCCGGCATCGAATGTGCCAGGCGAAAAGCTTGCAACAACACAGCCTTTCCCCACCAAGCCACCGGCGTTCGAGATGCAGGGTATTTCCGAGGAAAACCTAGTCGACTTTACGCCAGAGCTGCGTCAGGAAGCGCTCGAGCTCATGTCGAACTACGACATGGGACCTCTGTTTAACCCGTTTATTCACGACGAAGATCCTTCGGGTAAGATCGCCTCGGCGATGTGTCCGGGTGACGGCGGCGGTGCGAACATCACTTCGCCTCCGGTTGCGGATCCAACAACGGGCTACCTCTACGTCTCTTCAGCGAACCGCTGCAGCTGGCACGTCGTGATTCCTGGTGAGGAAGCCGATGCGCGCATTCCAGAGCCTACTGGCGCGACCTTTGCGATGTACGCTAACGATCGTTCAGTGCGCTCGCCGCGCATGCGCTCGGGCATTCCTTATGTGAAGCCGCCGTACAGCACGATCACTGCGTTCGATATGAACACGGGTGAGATTGCGTTCCGCATCCCTAATGGTGAGACGCCAGATCGCATTCGCAACAACCCTGCACTCGAGGGTGTTGATATCGGTGACACAGGCACAGGTAATATCGTGCCTATGGTGGCGACTAAGAACCTGCTCGTGTACTCGGACATGGACCACGACGGTTCAACGGCGCTGCTCTACGCGATCGATAAAAAGACCGGTGAGGAGCTTGATCGTATCGAAGTGCCTGCTCAGAGCCGCTACGGCATGAGCTCGTGGATGCACGAAGGTCATCAGTACATCATCCTGCAGACCGGCTCCAAGCTGACCGCTATGGCGCTGCCTGGCGCGATGTCTGAAGGCGGAGGCGGCGGCCACTAGGCTTCCCCGCGCTGTGAAAAAGGAGAGCCTTGGCTCTCCTTTTTTTTTTGGCCGTTCTTTCTTGTCCGTTCTTTCTAGTTCGTTCTTGCCAGCTAGTGCTCTCCAGCACATTCTTTCAGGTACGTTCTGCTCAGCTTGTTTTCCCAGCTTTTCTCCTGGCTGTTTTCCACAGCTCTCCCCCCAGCTTTCCCTCTAGCTATTTGTCCCTCAGCTTTTTCTCCCGCTATTTTTCCCCAACTAAAGCGAATCTGCTGTGAGCTGCGGATTTTTATCTTCTCAGTCGCCAATGGGGTTTTTTGGCGTACAAGCCCGGGCACTGTATTCGGTCTTTATTCCTCGCCAATAGCAGTTTATTCTCAAGCTTCCACGCCAGCTTGTGACTGCCTCTGCAGCACTACTCGCTGTCGGGCATCGTCTATAAAACCAAGAATAAGTCCGTGGAGGACAAAGCCTCATGCCAAAACCCCTGTCTCAATTTTTCTCTGCCATTTTACCCGTCGGCCTTTCACTTGCTGCCGCTGTGCAGATAGCCAATGCTCAGACCGGCACGAGTGTCGCCAATGGTGACTGGCCGGTTTACCACGGAGATGAGTTCTCGCAGCGCTATTCGCCGCTGGATCAGATAAATGCCGATAATGTCGGCAGCCTAGAGATCGCCTGGCGGCTTTCTACCGCGAACTTCGGCCCCTCCACCGACTACAACAACCCCTCTACGCCACTGGAAATCGACGGCGTGCTGTACGTCAATATCGCCAGCACTCGTAATGTCGCTGCGCTAGACGCAACGAGCGGCCAAGTGCTGTGGCTGTGGCGTCCGCAGGAAGGGAAGCGGTATGACGAGGCGCCCCGCAAGGGCTCGGGCCGCGGCGTGGCGTTTTATCATAAAGACGGCAAGAAGCGCGTTATCGATGTGACGCCTGGCTATCAGCTAGTTTCGCTTGATGCCGACACTGGACTTCCCGATGCCGAGTTTGGTGACAACGGCATCGTCGACCTCTTTGTCGGACTGCGCAATGCCGACGACCCGCGTTTTCCGTTCCCCGATATCGGACTGTCTGCGCCGCCCTTCGTGATGAACGAGGTCATCGTGGTTGGCGCTGCGCACCGCACCGGCGGTCGGCCGCGCTCAAAATCGAATGTGAAGGGTGACATTCGCGGCTACGACGTCCACACGGGCGAGCTGCTGTGGACATTCCATACTATTCCCGAACGCGGCGAGGTGGGTTTCGAGTCTTGGCTAGACGAAGGCGTGGAATTTACCGGCAACTCGGGCGTTTGGGCGCCGATGTCAGGAGATCCCGAGCTGGGTCTTGTCTATCTTCCTGTCGAAGATCCAACCGGCGACTACTATGGCGGTGACCGCCCCGGCGACAATCTTTTCTCGAGCAGCATTGTCGCTTTAGATGTAAAGACGGGCGAGCGCAAATGGCATTTCCAGCAGATTCACCATGACATTTGGGACTGGGATGTGCCGGCGGCGCCAGTGCTCGCGGATCTTCCCAACGGGCGCAAGGTGGTGATGTCTGTCACCAAGCAGTCTTTCGTTTATACCTACGACAGAGAAACTGGCGAGCCGGTGTGGCCGATCGTCGAGCAGCCCGTACCGGCAGGCGACGTCCCCGGCGAATGGTATTCGCCTACGCAGCCGTTCCCCACGGTTCCAGCCCCGTTCGATAGGCAGACGGTAAGCGAAGACGACTTCCTCGATTGGACACCCGAGCTGCGGCAGATGGCAATCGATGCAACGGAAGGGTTCAGGCTTAGCGCCGAGCTCTACACGCCGCCCTCGCTAAGCGAGGCTGCGGATGGAACGAAAGGTCTGCTAAGCCTGCCGTCTTCGACCGGCGGTGCGAACTGGGAAGGATCAACCCTAGACCCCGAAACGGGAATGCTCTACGTGCCCTCACGCACCCAGCTGCAGGCACTGTCGCTGGCGAAAAACCCCAATTCCGACCTGGATCTGAGTCAGGGCTTTGGCGTGCGAGTGCCGCGCATTCAGGGTTTGGAAATCATAAAACCGCCCTATGGCCGCATTACGGCAATCGATATGAATAGCGGGGATCATCAGTGGATGATTGCGAACGCCGACACGCCGGACAGGATAAAAAATCACAAGCTACTTGAAGGCATCGACATCCCAGCTACGGGTATTCCTACGCGCGCCGGCACGCTGCTCACCAAAACCCTCCTGTTCGTAGCCGAAGGCAATGGCACCGCCGACGCGCGGCCGCTTATGCGTGCGGTGGACAAAAACACGGGGGAAATAGTGGCGACAATCGAGCTTCCAGCCAATCAAACCGGTTTGCCGTTTACCTACGAGCACGGGGGCAAGCAGTATTTGGCGCTGTTTGTCAGCGGTGGCGGCAGGGCGGCAGAGCTCGTGGCTTACGCGCTGCCTTAATGCTGCACGTCTGCTGAGCGCTGCCGTCTGCGGCGATGCGCTTAAGCCTAATCCGCGAGTGCACCGCGCCCTGGATAGACAGGGCACGATGCGGGGAGCGGAGAAGGGGCGTAGAGATAGGGCGTAGACATGGAGCGTAGAGAAAACGCTACGCTGAACAGCGCTGCGCGGCTCTTGGCGTGGTGACCAAAGGCGCTGCAGTCACTTTGCCTTCGCCTGCTAGCTGATCGTAGGCGACCTGCTGCAGCGCCGCCACTTCCGCCGAGGAGAAGCCAAGCTCATAGCCCGAGCACTCGTTGCGCCCAAGCGAGCGGGGGTCCTTACCCGTGACGTTGCCAAATACGACTAGCGCCTCGAGATAATAGCCGTAGCTGCTGGCGTGATAGTGATCCCACGTCCACAGGTCGACCTGACCCAAAGCGATGCCGTCGTAGGGATTAGGATCGGCGACGCCTGTCGTCATGGCGCGAGTCCATGCCTCGCCAACGGGGCTTACCGAAGCGTCAGCGTTGTTAGCGGCGGCGTCATAGCCCGCTCGAATGTCCAACGCCATCTGCTCGATTGGCTGGCCGTGCCAAGGGCGATCCTCTGGGTAGACCATGTCCGCGCGTGACCAGGTTGCCGAAAGATAGAGGTTTGTCGACTCGTTGAGTCCGCGCAGAAACTCTGCCATCTGGGCCACGGTTTCGATTAGCGTTGTCGGATCACCCGGCGCGTTGCGATCAAGCGTGCTAAAGCCATGCATCACCGCGTTATCCCAGGGCCTCTTGCCAATCACATCCAGCTTATTTTCGAGATGAAAATCCAGCCCTGCGCCAGGATAGGTTTCGATAAACACGTCGTAGTCTAGCCCCGCCTGATCCGCAAAGGATTTAAACAGAGCCGGTACGCCGCCGGTGCCTTCGTTATTTAGGTCGGTCACCGTATTGGCGCGGTAATAGCGCGTTGCCGAACCGTAGCCAAAGGTGAAGCTATTGCCGAGGAAGAGGATGCTTTCTTCGGCGACTGCGGAGAGGGAGAGGAGAGGCGAAAAACTTAGCGCTGCGCTGACTAAAAGCGGCTTTGTTAGCGCAGGAAGTGAGCGGAGGGCTCTGATTTTATTTTGCATTATTTAGTCCCTTCTTTTGTTCAGAAAAATTAAAAGATCTGGCTTGCCTGAATTAGGCTAACCTAAATCCTCACACTAAGTCTCCGGCACCAACTCGTTAAACCCTGGGCGTAGTAATGAGGAGCGAATTAACTGCTAGTTGTTCTGCGATCTTTGGAGAGCAGTTACTCTGCGTAGAGTAGGCTATAGCGATATTCTTGAGCGCGGGTCGCTGCGATTACGCCGGCTGGAACGAAGCGCGCATTTGGAACTAAGCTTGCTACGAGTTCGGCGTGAATCTGTTCAAACTCTTGGCCGGTTGCACTGGCGATTCGGCGGGCATACACCTGCGTTGCCTTACTACAAACTGCAAAACGCACTCCGCGAGCGCCAAGGTCCGCAAGCGTGTTCTGCCCATTTGCCATGCTTGGGCTGTTCATTGGATTGGCTTTAGCCTCTGGATTTGCGCCTAGGCTGAGCACCGCACCGTATTTTTCCCACGCAGTGTCTCCAAACCCAAAAGGCGTAGAGGCATGGCGAAAGCAGACGATGAGGGCATAGTCACTATCAGCGCCATCGTAGTCTTGCGTGTGAGTAAATAGAATATTATTCGCATAGCGGACAGCATTGCTGCCACCTGCCGTGGTTGATGAGTCAATAAACACTCGGTGACTGCCAGTCAGCTGATCCATCCAAGCATCGGCAGCGTGGCGCTGAGGCGTAAAGCCTCCATCCTGTTGCGCTTGTGTTTTTGAGCTAGCAGCGGCGGTGGCGATTCCCGCAACGGCGGCAACGCCAAAGTTGCCGAGAAGCGCGCGGCGCTCAGGGTTGTGCTGGCTGTCGTCTTTCATTCCCTTTTCCTTTCTTTCTACTCTTTATTTTCCAATTCTTTGGTGCTCAACGCACTTCGGCCTCGGTGACGGACAATAGTTTCACACTGTCGTGCAATCCCAAGCCAACAAGAAAATTGCGCTGCTTCGAATTAACAATTAGCGTGAGACGACTGTCACGTTCAAGCATGGTTTGCGCCTCGTGCGAAAAAAAATCCACCGCCGATTGATCGATGTGCGTCGTGTACTGTAAATCGATCGTAAGATCTCGCTCACGCAAGCGGCGAAATTTTTCAGTCAAATGTGCAACCGAAGCGTAGAACAGCGAACCCTTTATCTTCAATAGCGAGCCGTGTTTATGAGGCTCTTCAGCAAGCTCCAGCTGACTAATACGCAGTAGAAACACGCTTACCGACAGCAAAACCGCAATCGCGATGCCGGTGGCCAGACCGAAAAACAGAATGCCGATAAAAGTCGCCAGATACGTCGCGAGTTCGGTTTTCTCGGGAGCATAGTGTTTCACATCGCTCCACTTGATCATATCTAAGCCCACAATGAATAGCGTGCCTGCCATCGCTGCCATAGGCATATAAGTGAGTATCGGTCCTAGAAAGGTGATTAAAAGGAGAACGAAGCCCGCCGCGACAATCCCAGACAGCGGCGTTGATGCCCCGAGGCTGCGATTAGCTTTGCTGCGGTTAAAACTGCCGGAGCCTGCAAAGGTCGAAAAGAACGGCGCAAGAAAATTAGCCATGCCCTGCGCGTACACTTCTTTGTCTAAATCGATAGCTTGATCCGTAGTCATCTTTAGCTCCCTGACGATCACGAGAGACTGCGCCAGGCCGATAAAAGCAATGGTGACCGCATAGGGGATGAGCTGAATGCTTGTCATTAAGTATTCAATATTCACGGTGGGCATGTTTAGCGGCAACCACTCAAGCGGCATGCGGCCAAGGTATTCGAGCTCGGTTAGAGGCTGGGGCCAGATGAAACTGACCAATAGCCCAGCGGCATAGCCGCAGGCAATGGCGACGATTAGAAAGTAGCGATGCGAGTAGCGGCGGCCAACGAAGCCGCCAAGTATGGTGACGAGTCCTATCGCAAGGCTATAGGGACTAACCAGGTTCTCCGCGTCGCTCAAAATAACGTAAAGCTTTTCATAAAAGAAAGTCGTGTTGAACGTGGATAAGTTCAGAATGCTGTCTAGCGAGGCCATAATTATTAAAAACCCCGCGCCCGCAGAGATCCCTGAGATAGCAGAGGGGGAGATGTATTGGAAAAGCCTTGCGCCGCGCAATAGCCAGAATAGCAGCTGCACTAGCCCAACCATCAGACAGAGAATGAACACATAGTCGATATAAACCGGGCTGCCGCGTCCGGCTAAGGGCAGTACCGCGCTGCCGATTAGAATAGCAACGGCAGTGTTTGGTCCGCTCATCATCGACGAGCCGCCGAGTAGGCTCGTGAAAAGTGTTACAAAGATTGCGCCGTAAAGTCCGTACTCCGGCTGCAGTCCTGCGAGGTAGGCAAAGGTGATGCCCTGCGGAATAACGAGGATGGCGCCGACGAATCCTGCGAAGACCTCACCTCGCCAATTCATCTCGCGTGCCCAGGCAAACGAGGGCAGCGCCTCCTTGAGCAGCGCGGGGATCAAGGGAGCAGGTCTTCAAGCACCTTAAGGAACTTGCTCTGCCGCGGGTCGCTAGGACGATATTGCAAATTGAGATAGGCAGCTACATCGAACGCCTGCTGATGAGTCAGCGAGCGGTCTTGGCCGAGCGGCATGTTCGCCCAAATAAAGCCCGCGGCCTCGCGGATCCGATTCATGCCGGCGCCGCGGTTGTAGGAATCCATCCCCCACACCGGAGGATTAGCGCCCACGCCTTGGCCTTGTTCACCGTGGCAGCTCGCGCACTGATTCATGTACACGGCGCGGCCGTTCGCTGGATTGGGATCGTAGCCGGTCTCCGGGAGCGTCGGCACGCCGCGTCCCTCAGGTTCCGCACCGAGTACTTCGCCTTGCGAGAGAAACGTCACATAGGCCGCGATCGCGAGCACTTCGGGGGCATCGTCCGGCGGCATGATGCCGTCCATGCTGTAGATAAAGCACTCGCGTATGCGCAAGCCAATGCCGTTGCGCTTGCCATTCTTTGCGCGCCACTTGGGGTACATGCCAGCGACGTTTAGCGGCAGTGCGTCTTTCTTCGTGCCGGACTCTAGGTGACAGTTTTTGCAGTTCAGGCCATTGCCTACGTAGCGACTCGCAAAGTGCTGAGTGTCATTCACGATCTTATAGCCGAGCACGACATTGGAATAGTAGTCGTCTAGGAAGGGCTCATTGACTAGCTGCTCGATGCTGGGGCTAGCAGTTTGGGCGAGGCTGCTGACGGCGGCGAAGAGGGCGAAAAGCAAAAAGAGGGCATTTATTGCCGGCAGCGTGTCGACTTTCGATATTACTATTCTTCTTAGGGGTTTATGCGACATCGTTTTTATCTAATCTGGAGTTAAGTCCTTATTGTAGGCGAGCCTCGCTAGCTGCGAAAGCCGAACGGTCCAAGGAGATAGCGCTAAAAAGAACAACCCTGATCGAGATCAGGGTTGCGGATGGTAGCAGAGGTCACATCGACTGCTTGACCGTTCAGGGCAGCCTGTAGGCTACAAGGCCGCCGGGGAAATCGGTGCGGGAGCTGCCGATCTGCACGACGATATACTGCTGGCCTTCGTGCATATAGGTCATCATGCCGTATTGGGCCGGAGCCGGCAGAGGGACGCTGGCGAGAACCTCGCCCGTGAACTTGTCCCGTGCGTTTAGCGTGAGCGGATCCTCGTCCGGCGCAAACTGCACGCCGCCCTCGCTCATCGCCCGAGCTTGCACCAGCACGTCGCCGGTTGCCATCTGAATAGACCACCCTAGACCGCCTGACTCGGGGACGTCGATCCCCGCGAGCCTTGGATGGTTCTTGATGTTCTCTGGAGTCGGGCCAACCGGCAGCGACCAGCTTTTGTCCCCCGAGTTCATGCTGTAGGCCGTGAGCTGGCTGTCCATCGGCTTAAACAGCCGCAGCCCATCGATTGTCGGCAGGCCGCCACCACCGCCCGGCAGCCAGTCCACAACCGTGCGACCGGTGGTTGGCGTGCTGTTCGGTGTCACGCCGCCCTCGCCAGGTTTCGGGTAGTTGGGGTTGTCGCGGTCGACGCCGTTAGTGGGCCGCATGAATCCGGGCGCGAAGCAGGAACGGCTGTGGGAGTTGTACATCATGCCTGTGCTGGGGTCGCCCACTGGCGGATGGGGAATCACGTTGCCCGCGCCGAGGCAGCCGACGTTGTTGATGTAGTCATTGCCGTGATCCTGCGGCAGCGCCGGCACATACAGGCCGCCGACTTGGTAGCCACTTAGGATCATCATCGCCTCTTCCTTGAGCTCCGGCGTGTAGTCGATCACGAACTCTTCGGTGAGACCCTCGTTAGCGATTGGGTCAACCGGCTCGGGCCAGGTCGGGTAGGGCTGAGTGGGCGAGGTCCAGTTGCCTGGCACTTGCGTCTGCATTACCGGCCGCTCTTCTATCGGCCAAATTGGCTCGCCCGTCTCGCGATTGAATGCGAACACCAAACCCTGCTTGGTGTTCTGAATGAGCGCGGGGATGCGCTGGCCGTCTACTGTGAGATCCATGAGCATCGGCGGAGTGGGCAGGTCGTAGTTCCACTGATCGCTGTGGTGAATCTGATAATGCCAGCGCCGCTCGCCGGTCTTCACGTCGAGCGCCAGCACGCTGCCGCCGAACAGATTGTCTCCCGGGCGATGGCCTGCGTAGGACTGTACCGTCGATGCGTTGGTCACCATGTAGACGAGGCCGAGCTCGGGGTCTGCAGACGCCGGCGCCCAGGTAGAAATGTCCCCCGAGAACTTCCAGGCGTCGTTCAGCCAGGTCTCGTGGCCCACTTCACCAGGGCGCGGGATGGAGTGAAACTTCCACAGGAACTCGCCGGTCTCCGCGTCGAAGCCCATGATGTCACCCGGCACGTTCTCCATTCGGGTCTGGCCATAGCTGGGCTGATGTCCGACCAAGACCACCACGACACCGTTGACCACGATCGGCGGCGCCGAGGCGGTGACCATGCCGAGCTCGCGGGGGATGCCGTAGTCGGCGTCGTAGCTGCCGCCCGCGACCACATAGTCCTGCCATGGCGACCAGTCTTCGACGAGCTTGGGAATCAGGTCGATCACGCCCGTCTCTGGGTATCCGCCAACCGGGAATGCGCTGCCCCAGTTCTCCAGCGGAAGGCCGGTCTTCGCGTCGAGTGCCCACAGGAAGAAGCCCGGCGTCGTGATATAGATGACGCCGCGGCCATTAACCTCGGCGTAGGCGACGCCCTTGCCATAGGCCTGCCGCGGCGAGCGCTGATGACGAATGGTCTCGGGCTCGCGGAAGGTCCACAGGTTCTCACCGGTGCGCGGGTCGATGGAGACCACCTGCCGCCGGGGCGTGGCGACCGTGTAAAGCGCGCCGTCGACATAGATCGGCGTCGCGCGCGAGAAGTAATCGAGGTTAGGGCCGAAGTTGTCGCTGCGCCAGATCCAAGCCTGCTCTAGGTCCGCGAAGTTCCTGCGATTGATCTGATCGAGCGCCGAGAAGCGCGTATTGCCTGCATCGCCGCCTAGGTAGCGCCATTCGCCGTCCTCGGTGCCGGTCTGGGGCTGGGCGTGGGCAGCGAGTGGGAAAAGAAGAATCAGTAAGACGCAGGTGAGTGGTGCAGAAAGAAGTGTGCGGTAAGAAGATTCAGCGGTCATGAGAAATCCTCGCTTTATTATTGTTTTAGATTGCGGGTCTGAATGCAGCGTAGACGATGACTTCAGAGTAGAGGCTAGTCAGGCATTGCGCAATAGAACTTGCATGCGCATCAGGTCGGCTAATTTGCGCGTGCGCCGCATTCAAGTTCGAGAAGTCACCGCGAAACTCCACCAACGCTCTGGCCTCTGCGCGTCCGTTGCTGGCGCGGGATTGTAGGGCGGCTCGCCGAAAGTCTGCAGCTTAAGCACACGTGCCCTCCAGGCTCGGTCAAGGCGTGACTCCTCCATGACCCGATTGAGAGTAACGGGGTAGACCTTACCGTCGATTCTTAGTCGGCTCTTCTCGTCTTTCTCGACATGGCTCGCCCAATATTTTGCGTCGCACACGGAGCAGCTGAGGTAGAGCTCGCCCGTCGGCGTTGCCATGCAGTTGAGGTTCACGGCGTGGGGCCGCCATCCCGCCCCAATCTGTATTTGACACAGCGGCGCGTTGTTGGCGAATGTCCAGTCTAGAACGGGATCTTCTTGGATATCGCCCAGCAGGACCAGGCCGGGCGTGCGGTCGCAGGGGCAGGTCGCGCTCCAGTAGTAGAGGCCGGCGCCGAGGGCTGCGAAGAGTAGCCCTGAGATAAGCGTGAGAGTTCGCAGAGACCTCTTTGTCGATCGATGGGTAGCTGACATAAAAACTCTTTCACTCTTAAGTAAAAACTTACTTCAGAATGAGATTAACGCGTAATCGACCGCCACTCAATCTAACAAGTGAGGTGGTCAGAGGGTCAAAGGATATCTATTGCACTGTAACCATACGGCGAGAGAGCGTCGAGCAGAGAAGGACGAGGATCTTTGCCTGGCTATCGAGTTTGCTCTCATAAAAATTTGCGAATCAGTGTCCTAAAAACCGCCCGTCATTCACGATCGCTTCATAGTCCGCCTTTATTAGCGCTGCACGCGCATCAAGGTGCTGCGTCATCGAAGGATGCGAGAAAATATAGAAGCGCTTATCTAGCATGCACTCGAGTACCCACTGCGCAAGATCGTCCGGCGCGATTCCGCTCTCAATAACTGCGGCTATGTCGGCGATGCCGGCCTCGGGTTCGTTGCTGCTAGACTCCCCCCCGGCGGCGCTGTTTGTCAGCGACGGCTTGTTCACGCCCGCATTGTGAATATCGGTGCGCACCCACGCTGGGCATAGCACGCTAACGCCGATGTTGTCGGCGGCGAGATCGGCGCGGATCGATTCGCTGTAGCCCACTACGGCAAACTTAGTGGCGTGGTAGGGAGACATCGCGGGTCCTGCGATATGGCCCGCCATCGAGGCGGTGTTGATGAAATAGCCGCCTTCGCCATGGGACTGAATAAGCGGCGTAAATATCTCGACTCCGTAGGCAACCGACATCAAGTTGATGTCGACTATCCAGCGCCAGTCCTCAAGTGGAATCTTGCCGGGCTTGCCTGCGAGACTGACACCCGCGTTGTTAACCACGATGTGCACCTTGCCGAAACGCTCGAGCGTGAAGTCGGCTGCTCTGCGCAGCGCATCGGGATCAGCTACGTCGCACACTACTGTCTCTACGCTGAGGTCCGCGCTCGCAAGGGTTTCTTTGGCACTGGCGAGGCGTTTCTCGTTGATGTCCGCTAACACCACGCGAGCACCTTGCTGGGCGAAGATGCGACCAATGGAAAGACCAATGCCATGGCCTCCGCCGGTAATAAAGGCAACTTTGTTCTTAAGCGATTCCATGGGCTATTCCTTGCAATTGTTGTGCGGTGATGGGTGGCGAACTGCGGGTGCAGTTTTGCGTCGCAGTTTATAACTCGATGTTTAACTTGTATCGCTGCGCGTTTTGAGCGTGGCGTTGTATGCTTTAGGGTAACGAATTAATCTTGTGCCTAGTTCTTTCGGCTGAGCTGAGCCGCCTCTGCAATCAACCGCTAAGCGAGACACTATGGCTATTACACTGTATCACTGTCCCCGTTCACGTTCTGTCCGTCCGCTGTGGGCGCTGGAGGAAATGGGGCTCGAGTATGAACTCATTACCATGGAATTTCCCCCGCGACAGACTTATCCGGGCTATCTTGATATCAACAACCTCGGCACCGTACCGACGCTGATAGACGGCGACGTGACTCTCACCGAGTCGAGCGCTATGACGCTGTATCTCGCTGAAAAATATGGCCCTACAACGCTGACGCTCGCGCCTTCGGAGCCAGACTATGGCCTTTTCCTTAACTGGCTGCATCGCAGCGATGCCACGCTTACCTTCCCGCTAACACTGGTGCTGCGCTACACCCAACATGAGCCGGCTGAGCGTCAGAACCCCCAGGTAGTAGAGGACTATACCAAGTGGTTCTTCGCAAGGTTGCGCTCTGTTGAGGCGGCGCTTGCTGACCGCGACTACCTTTGTGGAGACAGATTCACGCTGGCGGATATTTGCGTGGGCTATTCCCTAGTCTTTGCAGAGTCGCTAGGTTTGGCCGCGGGCTTTAAGGAGAGAACTCAAGCCTATCTGAAGCGTTTGAAAGCACGCGAAGGATTCGCTCGGGCGTACGCCAGCCGCGAAGATGCTTAGGGCAAGGTCCGCGAGTTTGAGTCGCATCGGTCAGGGCCGGCTTGTAGGCTAGCATAGCTGCGAGAGTGGAGAGAGGCCGCATAAAGCAGTTTCTAGTCAGGTCAACAGCCCGGGGAATAACCTCGTGCAATGGGCTTTGCGCAAATAAATCCAATCGCTACACTGAGCGCTGCTCAGCTCACTGAATAGCTTCGCTGCTGTTAGGCGGCAGACTGCTCGCGGTGATCTGGTTTTCTAAAATTTAACCGTAGACACAGGAAGGCCGACGAAGACCGGTCTTAATCAACAAGGAAGGCACAATGAAAATAACCCGAATCGTATCGCTGCTTTTTGCAGCCCAAATTGCATTATTCAGCGGCGCTTCTGCGGCACAGGATGTTCCCGATGCCATTATTCACAATGAAGGTATAGGCTTTTCGCGTGTGATCGACGGTGAGCTGATGGTTTTTGATCTCGTTGCAGCCTATGACAATCACGCGATAGTCGAAGCCGACTGTAGCGCCTATCAGGCGCAGGTAAAGGGTGTGAATTGGTGTTTCGCCACCGAGGAGAACAAGGCGGCATTCGAGGCTGAAACCCAAGAAAACGGCAATAATAAGTATTTACCTTTCGTGGGTGGCCACTGCGCTTTGGGTATGGCTAACGGTAATCTTACTGCGACAGGCGATCCGCGAACGGCTGTGAGGATTGGGAATCAACTCGTTCTCAATGGGCGCTTCGTTGTGCGAACACGCTTTCTAGAAGACTCTGAACGCAATATGGATAATGCAACGCTGCGTTATCAGCTAGCGCTAGCGGCAGGCGAATTGCGTAGTAACGATTAGGGCTTTCGAGTGAGTCGCCGAGGCTAGCAATCGCGTAGCACGGCGACTCACCTTATCTGTTATTCCGGCAGGCTGTAAGCGATTACATAGCCGCCAGGGACATCCTCCGGCTCATCGCCATCGTCCACAGCAGACTCGAGCTGCAGCGCGCCGCCGCC
This sequence comes from Gammaproteobacteria bacterium, assembly GCA_038104835.1. Lineage (GTDB taxonomy): Bacteria > Pseudomonadota > Gammaproteobacteria > Pseudomonadales > Pseudohongiellaceae > UBA9145. The sequence continues at coordinate 26,773 of JAYOBL010000022.1, forward strand.
CTCCGCGACAGTCACCAGCACATACTGTTTACCCGTTGTGGGGCTTACGTAGCTCATTGGTGTGGCAGTAGAAGAACCAGGCAGACTATCGGTCCACACTTCTTCCCCTGTCATTACGTCTATCGCGCGCGCAGTGCTATCAACCACGCCGGCGTTAAAGATCAGGCCGCCACCGGTGACGATTGAACCGGCGTTATAAAACATGCCCATAGGTAGTGGCAGCCTGCTGGGAATTCCAAGGGGACCTTGTTCTTTCGCCGTGCCGAGCGGTCGGCGCCACAGTAACTCGCGGGAAGCGAGATCGACGACGGCAAGCTCGCCATAGGGGGGCTCGATGCACGGAGCGAAAATAGGCGATAGGAAGAAGAAGGAGTAGACAGCGTAGGGCGTGCCTGCCTGCGCGCCGCCAATGCCGTACTGTTCGTTCTCTTGCACCTCGTCGCGCGGAATCAGCCTTACCACCGAAGGATTGTTCATGGTGTTCACCACCATGAGGTTGTTCACCTCATCTACCGCAACGCTACCCCAGTTCATGCCGCCGGCAACGCCAGGGAAATATAAAGAGCCGTAGCCCGTTGTTGGCGGTGTGAGCGGGCCTTCATAGCGCATGCGCTTGAACTGAAGGCGGCAGGCGGCCTGATCGAACGGCGTGATGCCCCACATGTCTGCTTCGGTAAGCTGTTTCGCGAAAGACGGCATGCCAACGGAGAAAGGCTGAGTAGGGCTGGTAAAGTCCTCTGGGATTGTCGTTTGCGGCGTAGCGCGCTCTTCGACTTCGGCTAGCGGCTCACCAGTTTCACGGTCAAGCAGAAACAGCTCGGCGCGCTTTGTAGGCACCACGACCGCCTTGCGCAGCACACCGTCTACAGGAATGTCGACAAGCGTGGGCTGCGAAGGCACGTCATAGTCCCAGATATCATGGTGCGTGGTCTGGAAGTGCCAGCGCACGCGTCCGGTTTGATCGTCTAGCGCAACAATGGAGCTTGAATACTTCTCCATCGCTTCGCTGCGATGGCCGCCGAAGTAGTCGGGAGTCGCATTGCCCGTGGGCACGTAAATTAGACCGAGCTCTTCATCGGCGCTCGTGAGGCTCCACACGTTTGGCGTGCCGCGCGTGTAGCTCTCACCCGGCTCGGGCAGGCCAATGCGGTCTTCGCGGCCCATATCCCATGCCCAAAGCAGTTCGCCATTAAGCGGATTAAAGCCGCGTACAACGCCCGAAGGCTCTTGAGTCATCTGGTTGTCTAGCACCCAGCCGCCGAGTACGAGCACGTTGTTGGAGATGGTTGGCGGGGAGGTCACAAAGTAAAAGCCAGGAACCACCTCTCCCATGCCCGGAAGCAGGCTGATCTGACCGTTCTCACCAAAGTCGCTGCAGGGCAGGCCGGTGTCTTTATCCACTGCGACTAAGCGCGCGTCGGTTGTTGCCGTGAAAATGCGCTCCGCGCAGTCTTGCTCGGGCTCAGGTGCCGGCACGTCGTAATAGGTGACGCCGCGGCAGGTGTCCCAGAAACCAATCTTCGGTGAATCCAGCTCGGGATCGAAGCGCCAGCGCTCCGCACCCGTATCGGGGTCGAGCGAGAGCAAAATATTTTGACCCGTGCAGAGGTAAAGGCCGTCGTCTATTTGAATAGGCGTGCCCTTAAACGCGCCCGGCACGCCCGTGCGAATCTCCCAAGCCTTTTCTAGCTCTGCGACATTGCCGACATTGATCTGATCCGCCGCCGCGTAGCGCGTGCCGGACTTCGACGAGCCATAGTTGGCCCAGTCGCCAGTGGCATTGTTTACCGTGCCCGTGCCCGCCGCGCTGGGCGTGCCAACCTCATAGCCGCTGCTCGCGAACAGGCTTATAACAAGCAGTACAAGCGCCGCTGCAGAGAGCTGAGTTGCGCGTAAGCTAAGAAGCGGCGCTGGCTCGGCCTGAAGAAGGCCGCGGCGCACGCGAGGCAGTAGAAACCAAAGACCTACAACTTATAAACATATCAGAGCACGCTAAACATCGCTACACGCGGTGCGAGTGCCCAGGCATCGAGGCCCGCCTCGTAAAGTGCCCATAAATAGGTAAAGACCAAAAACGCCCCGTAGAGCGTTGCCCCGCGCGAATCGCCGCGAAACAGCAAAATGCCTGTTATCAGCAGAGTCACACCCGCGCCTGCGTAATAGAGCGAGCCACCCGCGCCAAGCAGGAGCACGCCCATCCAGAGCAGCAGCGCACCAATAAGGCCAATAACGACAGCGAGAAAGCGGGGTTTGGGGTAGGCAGAGGCGTTGTTCAAGGTTCTCTCCAGTGTAGTAAAAGCGGCAGTCGCTGGGCGCTGCGGTGAATCCGATAGCAGATCGCGGGTGAGGCAACCGCCGATGCAGCTCCCATGGGGATTACGGGAAAAATATGTGAATGGAGTCTAAACGCTCTGCTTAGAAAAGGGGAGGGGGGAGGGTCGAGCTGATATACGAAGCTGCGGTGCTTCTTTTGATTTGTGGTGCGCGGGTTGCGAACGCGCGCACAGAGTTGCTGGTGACTGGCTTTGTTATTAGGGCCATGACCTTGGTGGCATTTCCAGTTAATCTATCGATGACTCGAGTAAGGGAATCAATGATCCTGCGAACCAATAGATCGGCAGCTCCCAAAGCTCAAGAATGGGACCAATGCCCAGGAGATTCGTCGCGCCAGGCATGTTCCCAGTCTCTTGGCTTGGCGCTATGTACAGCTGGCCGCCAGCTAACAACGAT
>JAYOBL010000022.1:29512-31770 GCA_038104835.1 Gammaproteobacteria bacterium
CCGCTCAATGCACAAACCTACAACGCACAGGTCTTTGAGGCTGGAAAAACTTTCCCTAAGCCTGCTACTATTTTTTGTGTATGGAGCTTACGCGCAAGATTTCAGCGAAGTTTTGCCGGGGGAAGAACGCGCAGCAAACACCATCAGAGGTGGCATTCCTATTCCTGCTCCCGCTCGCGACCGAGTCAGAGGTGAAGGCCCATTCGACACCCTCATCATTAAGGACGTCATGCTCATCAATGGCGAGGGCGCGCCACCGCGTGGCCCTGTGTCGATTGTCGTCTCTGGAGACAAGATCGATTCGATCTCCAATAGTGCCCCAGACATCGCGGGCGCCGAAATCATTAACGGCAATGGCATGTACGCGCTACCGGGCTTTATTGACGCCCACACCCACATTGGTACTCCGGGGCAGGGCTTAACAGGTCCGATCACGCCCCCCGAGTATGTGTTCAAACTCTGGCTGGCGCACGGCATTACCACGGTGCGCGAGGTTGGCGCGACTATGGGACTGGACTGGACCGTCGCTCATCGTGATCGCAGCGAGGCAGGTGAGATCACCGCTCCGCGAATGATCGTGCACTCCATGTTTCCTGGCGGCAGTGTGACCACCGCCGAAGGAGCGGAAGCTTGGGTGCGCGAAGTGCATCGACGCGGTGCTGATGGCGTGAAATTGAGAGGCGCGACCCGAGCAGCGACTGAGGCTATCTACAGAACCACTGCAGAGCTTGGCATGGGCACCTCTAATCATCACGATCAATCGTCAGTGTATTCCACTAATGTGTTGGACAGCGCCCGCATGGGGCTAGACAGCATGGAGCACTGGTATGGACTGCCGGAGTCTTTGTTCACCGACCGGACGATTCAGGACTATCCGGTTGACTACAACTACTCTGACGAGCAGTGGCGTTTTGGTCAGGCCGGGCGCCTGTGGCAACAGGCGGCGGCAGCCGGCAGCGACAAGTGGAATTCAGTTCGCGATGAACTAATAGACCTCGACTTCACTTTGGTGCCGACGTTTACCATCTACGAAGCGAACCGAGATGTGATGCGCGCACGGGACGCCGAATGGCATGAGACCTACACGCTGCCCGCGCTGCAAACCTTCTTTATGCCCGACCCCGCTTTGCATGGCTCCTACCATTTCGACTGGACTACGGCTGATGAGATTGCATGGCGAGAAAGCTTCCGTATCTGGATGGACTTCGTAAACGACTATAAGAATTCAGGCGGCCGAGTCGTAACAGGATCGGATGCAGGATTTATCTTCAAGCTCTTCGGCTTCGCTTACATCCGCGAATTAGAGCTGCTGCAGGAAGCAGGATTCCATCCCTTGGAAGTCATTCAATCGGCAACGCTTAACGGGGCCGAACTTTTAGGTATGCAAGACCAGATAGGCTCGATAGTGCCTGGCAAGAAAGCAGACATTGTTCTGCTGGACGAGAATCCAGTAGCCAACTTTAAAGTACTTTATGGAACCGGACATATGTTCCTTGATCGGGACAGTGGCGAGCTCAAGCGTATCGGGGGCGTGAACTACACCATCAAGGACGGTATCGTTTTTGATGCCAAAGAGTTGCTTGGCGATGTGGAGAGAATGGTTAGGCTTGCTAAGGATCAGTAAGAGGCAATAAAGGGCTTTGCTAGTGCCCCTCACTGCCAAAGACCTCACTTTAAATTCCAGTAATAGAATGCATGAGTCAGATCTCTTTCTGAGAGCAAGATATGCGAAAAATCACTTTCAAAAGACTAGCGGTAATCTTGATAGCGGCACTCTCTGTTGCATCATCACAGGCGCAAGAGTGGGAGTTGCCAAGAACCGAGTTCGGTGACCCAGACCTCCAGGGGATTTGGAGTAATGCTACTCAAACGAGACTGGAGCGCGATGCGCAGCTTGGAGAGCAACAAGCCTTCACTGAAGAAGATGCGCTTGCCAGAGAAGCCCGCGCTCGTGATCGGCAAATTCGAGGTGACCGAGCGAGCGATCCTGATCGCGCGCCTCCAAGCGATGGCAATACAGCGGCCGGTTACAATTCCTTCTGGCTTGATCGCGGCAATTCCATCGTCAAAATCGGCGATGAATATCGCACCTCGATGATTATCGACCCTCCTAACGGGCTGATTCCTTTTTTGCCAAAGGCGGCGCGTGCACTAACGCAGCAGCAGCGGTGGCTGGGGCGGTCGGGCGTAGAAGCTTTCGATGGCCCGGAATTGCAGACGATCGGTGAGCGTTGCCTGTTGTTCTGGGATTTCCGCAC
>JAYOBL010000102.1:0-6102 GCA_038104835.1 Gammaproteobacteria bacterium
TTGATCTCTAAGTAACCGTTTTCATTCTGCACCTTGCGCATGTACTGCTGCACAGCCTGATACACCCCCCAGCCCTTGGGATGCCAGAACACCATGCCCGGTGCTTCCTCTTGGAAGTGAAACAGATTCAACTGCTTACCCAGCTTACGGTGATCCCGCTTTTCTGCTTCCTCTACGCGCTGCAAATACTGCTTAAGATCTTTCGGCGTGGCCCACGCTGTTCCGTAAACGCGTTGCAGCATGTCGTTGGAAGAATCGCCTCGCCAGTAGGCACCGGCAACGGACGTCAGCTTAAATGCCTTGAATTTACTGGTATTGGGGACGTGGGGGCCGCGGCAGAGGTCAATGAACTCTCCCTGCCGATAAAAAGACAAATCCTCGTCGCCGGGAATGCTCTCGATGATCTCGACTTTGTAGTCTTCGCCCATGCCCTTGAACATAGCCACTGCATCGGCGCGGCTCATAACGGAGCGCTCTACTTCTAGCCCCTCTTTAACGATCTCGCCCATGACCTTTTCTATTGCTTCTAGGTCTTCCGGGGTAAAGGCGCGCTCGAAGGCAAAGTCGTAGAAAAAACCGTCTTCGATAACTGGGCCAATAGTGACCTGCGCTGACGGGAATAGTCTTTGAACGGCCTGCGCCATAAGATGGGCACAGCTGTGGCGGATAACCTCTAAGCCGTCATCATCGCTCTCGGTGATGATGGCCACCTCGGCGTCGCGATCAACAGGAGTAGAGAGATCGACTAGCACGCCGTCGATGCGGCCAGCGAGGGCGGCTTTGGCTAGGCCTGCTCCAATCGATTCAGCAATTTGTGCAACGCTTAAGGGCGCATCGTACTGGCGCTTGCTGCCGTCAGGCAGAGTAACTTCAGGCATGGGTTTCACTTTAGAAGAAAGATTGTACTGTGACCGTTTGCGCAAAATGGTAGGCACGACCAGATTCGAACTGGTGACCTCTACCATGTCAAGGTAGCGCTCTAACCAACTGAGCTACGCGCCTCTATCATCCTGCGGAAAGGATCGCGATTATACGGAAACTCAGGGCTAGCTGTCGACGCTTTTCTGTTTTAAGCAATTAGCTGCTCACGAAGCTGCGAGATGCGGTCTCGCGTCTTGGCCGCATCTTCGAAAGCCAGATTCTTCGCGTGTTCGTACATGAGCGACTCCAAATGGGCGATTTCCTTGGCTATCGCCTTCGGATCGCTGAAGTCTAAGCTGGCATAGGCGCCGGACTTTTCAGCCTCGCCTCTGCCCTTCGTGCGCTCGCGCGTCTCAGGATTAGCAAAAGCGCCTTCCATCACGTCCAGAATGCGCTTACTAACCCCGGTCGGGGTAATTCCGTGCTCCGCATTATAGGCAAGCTGCACTTCCCGACGCCGATTAGACTCGTCGATAGCCCGCTGCATCGAGCCGGTAATGTTGTCGGCGTAGAGAATCGCTTTACCATTTAGATTGCGCGCTGCGCGGCCAATAGTCTGAATGAGAGAGCGATCTGAGCGCAGGAAGCCCTCTTTATCTGCATCTAAGATGGCGACCAGCGCAACCTCAGGGATATCGAGACCTTCCCTGAGCAAGTTAATGCCTACTAAAACATCGAAAGCACCAAGTCTTAGGTCTCTAAGAATCTCCGATCTCTCTACAGTATCGATATCTGAGTGAAGGTAGCGGACTCGCACTCCGTGCTCGCTTAAGTAGTCGGTAAGATCCTCCGCCATACGTTTGGTCAGCACAGTCACTAGCACACGCTCGCCATTGCTGGTAACCCGAGTCACCTCGGAGAGTAAATCGTCCACCTGCGTGGTCGCAGGCCTAACCTCCAAAACAGGATCGAGCAGCCCAGTTGGCCTAACAACCTGCTCGACCCTCGCCCCTTCCTGTTCTTCCTCATATTTACCCGGCGTTGCCGAAACGAAGATGATCTGCGGCAGCAGGTTCTCCCATTCCTCGAACCGTAAGGGGCGGTTATCGAGCGCAGAGGGCAGGCGGAAGCCGTATTCCACAAGCGTCTCTTTGCGTGAGCGATCGCCTTTGTACATAGCACCCAGCTGAGGCACCGAAACATGGGACTCATCCGAAACCACGATCGCATTGTCAGGCAGATAGTCGTAAAGCGTGGGCGGCGGCTCACCGGGTGGGCGCCCGGAAAGATAGCGCGAGTAGTTCTCGATGCCGTTGCAATAGCCCAGCTCTTGTATCATCTCGAGATCGAACTTAGTGCGCTGCTCTAGGCGCTGCGCTTCGACCAGGCGATTATTCGCGTGCAGGAACTCGAGCCGCTCACGCAGCTCCTCTTTAATCCCATCCAGCGCATTGAGTAACGTATCCCTTGGCGTGACGTAGTGTGATTTAGGAAAAACTGTCAAGCGAGGGACTTCTTTGATCACAGAGCCAGTAAGAGGATCGAAGTAGGACAACTTCTCGATCTCGTCATCGAATAGTTGTATGCGAATCGCGTTGCGCTCTGACTCCGCGGGGTAAATATCGATAACATCCCCGCGCACTCTATAGGTGGCTCGCTTGAGCTCCATGTCGTTACGCGTGTACTGAAGCTCTGCTAGCCGCTTTAATAGCGTGCGCTGATCGATGCGGTCGCCGCGATCTAGATGCACAACCATCTGTAGGTAAGCGCCGGGGTCACCCAAACCGTAAATGGCGGAAACCGTCGCCACTACAATCACGTCGCTGCGTTCCATCAGCGCCTTGGTCGCTGAAAGACGCATTTGCTCAATGTGATCGTTTATCGATGAGTCTTTCTCGATAAAAAGATCCGACGCGGGAACGTAAGCTTCAGGCTGATAGTAGTCGTAGTAGGAAACGAAATACTCGACTGCGTTGTCGGGGAAGAATTCTTTAAACTCCCCGTAGAGTTGCGCGGCCAGAGTTTTGTTCGGCGCCATCACCAGCGCGGGGCGCTGCGAGCGCTCTATGACATTGGCTATGGTAAAGGTCTTGCCCGATCCAGTGACCCCTAGCAGTGTCTGTGCACGTAGCCCATCTTCTAGGCCCTCTAGCAACCCATCTATAGCCTGGGGCTGATGCCCTGCGGGCTTAAACTGCGAATGGATCTTAAAAGCCCGACTCATACTCTTTCTTCGCTTAAGGATATAGGGCAACGCTATGCCGCGTGCAGGCGCACAGCCTACACCAGCGCCACTCAAACGGACAGATTTGCTGCATCGGGAGTGTTGACCGCCTGCGGATAAGTCATTAGTATACGCCCCGTTGAACGTTCAGCGATCGCTGACTTTTCCGACATTGCCCAATAGCTCAATGGTAGAGTAGTTGACTGTTAATCAATTGGTTCCTGGTTCGAGTCCAGGTTGGGCAGCCACTTTCCTAAATCCCCTCAGATCTCCCTAGCCACTCTTAGCCACTCTTAGCCACTCTTAGCCACTCTTAGCTACTCTTAGCTACTCTTAGCTATTTTAGCTACGTTCCCACAGCTAGCGTTTTCGGATAGGGTTTATTCGCTCCGGATGCACATTTTGCGTTCGTTTCCGATACGTCTCATTCGTTCTCGACACACCTTAGTCTTTTGAAACACACCTCCCTCTTTCTCGATGCAAGCGCCTAGACAGACCGCCTCAACCTTAGACACAAAGATTCCTACACTTTCTCGCTTTCTCGCTTTTACGCTTATCATCAGCTACTCCTACCTCTTTGCTTTCACCGCTGCTTTTCGTGAGTGTCGCGCCCTCATTTCTGAGACTTGGCCACTTTTTGCTTGATCCATCCCGCTTGTTGCTATTAATGGGGACAAATGGAACTTGCTCCACGAGCGCACGTCATTAGCTAAGCCATTCGAACCAGCTTTTGGTAAGCGCTTCGATAAGGCTTAACCGATTTTAGGGTCGGCTACTCATTTTGCTGCGTTGGCGTCTTGATTACCCGCAGCGCCTCCCGCTTGCCGAGTCTGGAGATCGCTTTATCTGCCATAAGCGTGCACCGTCTTAGTTGAGCAAAGTGGTCATGGGCAGCGCACCACATAACAAGGCTTAGCAGGAGGATTATGATGCGCTATAGTTCGTCACTTCCGACATTACTCACTTGGAGACCACGATGCGTTCACTCTTAAGACTTTTTAGCACTGCAGCTAGCCTCGCCCTACTCGCTGGCACTGTACTTCTGCCCCTCTCAGCACAAGGGCAGGACAACCCTGTTGTCATCATGGAAACCAATAAAGGCACGATCAAAATCGAACTGTGGGCTGACAAAGCACCGATTTCGGCTGCGAACTTCCTGCGCTATACAGATGCCGAGTTTTACGACGGACTGATTTTCCACCGCGTCATTGAAGGCTTCATGATTCAAGGCGGCGGTTTCAACGAAGACATGGTGCAGCAATCGCCATTCGAGAGCATCAAGAACGAAGCCTCAGCAGAACTACCCAACAATCGTGGGACGCTGGCGATGGCTCGCACCAATGTTATCGATAGCGCAACGAGTCAATTCTTCATCAATCTCGTCGACAATGAATTCCTAAACCACAAGGATGAAACCTCACGCGGCTTCGGCTACGCGGTCTTCGGTGAGGTCATTGAAGGCATGGAAGTTGTAGACGCCATCGCCACTGTGAGCACGGGTCGAGCGCGAGGACATCAAAACGTCCCTAAGGAAGCCATTAAGATGATTAGCGTACGTCGACAGTAATCGCCTTAACTTAAAAAGTAGTGAACCCGCCTGCCATCGCCCACGACAGGAGAGCGAAAGGCGCGCGGGGCACTCTCGCCAAGACACTTTCAAAAAGAAATTTTCGTAAAAGCAGTAGAGCCGTGCAGCTAACGCAGGCTTACGTGTTGCTTAGGGCCACCGGCGCGAGACCCTGTTAAATCATGCCGTCGGTTTCGCTTTGTACTCGCCTTGACTCTCAGCTTCACTCTTAGCTTATCTCAGACCTTAACTTTCACCAGAGTGCCGAGAGGAAAATAACGGGGTCACCTTTCCTCGAGTCGCTTCAAGAGCCGCGGATTTGGGCTCAGTTTTTAGCTCAGGTTCGCGCTCACCTTCTGGCTCAAACCCTACTACGGCCTCGGAAAGGACAGCCTTAACCTCTTCCCTATCGGCGTTATCACAGGCAGTAGCCAAGCGTGACAGAAGCGGTTGCAGCTGAGACCAACTCAGGGTTTCTTCCTCTGCGCGCATAATCTTCGGATGGTCGGTGCCGGTGACCGACTCGCCTATCAAAAGCTCCTCGAAGAGCTTTTCGCCCGGGCGCAGCCCGGTATATTCGATCGCTATGTCGCCCCTGTAGGAATTTTCGTCGCGTACATCATAGCCCATTAGGTGAACCATCTTCTTCGCGAGATCGACAATGCGAATTGGCTCATGCATGTCGAGAACGAACACATCACCTCCCTTCGCCATGGACCCGGCCTGAATCACTAACTGAGCCGCCTCTTGCACCGTCATGAAGTAACGCGTGACTTCAGGATGAGTAACCGTCACTGGGCCGCCGCGACTGATCTGACGTCGAAACAATGGAACGACAGAGCCAGAGGAACCCAGCACGTTACCGAATCGAACCATACTCAAGCGCGTCTCGCCCCCACGCTGAGCGAGGGACTGTAGAACTTGCTCGGCGAAACGCTTAGTCGCGCCCATATAGTTAGTTGGGCGTACGGCTTTGTCTGTCGAGATGAAAACGAAATCTTTTACCCCCAGCGACTGGGCTGCCTGAGCGGTTGTTAGGGTCCCGAAAATATTATTTCTAACGCCTTCAACAACATTACTCTCCACCATCGGCACCTGCTTATAGGCGGCAACGTGGTACACCGTGTCCACCTCATAGCGCCGCATGACCTCGAGCACAAAGCCCGCACTTACCACTGATCCTAGCACCGCATGGAGCTCTGGTAGCTCGCCCCTCTCGCCTTCCTGCGCCTCCTCCGCGCTCAATACAGCCTGCAACTGCTGTTCTAGCTCATACAGGCCGTACTCAAAAGAATCGAGCAGGATCAGCCGCGCGGGTTTAATGGCTAGTATTTGGCGGCAAAGTTCAGAGCCAATAGAGCCCGCAGCACCGGTAACCAGCACAGACCTCTGCTTTATGCAGGCGCCCAAAAGCTGCGGATCAGGCGGCACCGCGTCACGACCAAGGAGA
>JAYOBL010000103.1:0-5914 GCA_038104835.1 Gammaproteobacteria bacterium
TTAACGCAGTTGCTTACCTTGAGTGTCTATCTATAACTTTTGGATTACAGACAGTCCCTCGGCAAGCACCCACCTCTATTACTTAATCTACATTTTTAAAGAACTTTTCCACCGAGACCTCGTCTCAGGGAGGACGCATTATACGTACGCTTGATGGTTTAGCAAGCCTTTTGCGACAGAAATATGAAAGAATATTTAAGTCTTTCAGCTTTTGGTCGCATGGCCGGAAATTCGAGTCACTTTAGCCTATGCGAACAAGGTGAAATAGCTTCTTGCCGCGCCTAATCACGAAGTAGCATCCATGCAACGCTGAGCTCTCGTCGAGGACGGTCTCGGTATCATGTACAACCGTGCCATTGATGCTCACAGCCTTGTTGCCAAGAAACTCGCGAGCCATCTTGTTGGACCTGGCCAATCCAGTAGCCACCAGTACCTCGACGATGGATCCGCCAGCGAGCTCGCTGGTCGGAAGGCCGTCCTGCGCTAGCTGAGCCAGGTCGGACTCGGTAAGGGTGGCTATATCGCCCGAAAATAGCGCTGCGCTAATACGCTGCGCTGCAGCCAGACCCTCGTCCCCATGCACCAACTGAGTGACTTCACGCGCCAACACGCCCTGAGCCTCAGGTTTGGTGCCCGATGCCTCGTCTGCTGCACGAATTTGCTCTATCTCGTCTAGCCCTAAGAAGGTGAAGAACTGCATGAAGCGGTAAACGTCAGCATCGGCGGTATTGAGCCAGAACTGATAGAAGGCATAGGGCGAGGTCTTGGCGGGGTCCATCCACACCGTGCCGCTTTCGCTCTTGCCGAATTTAGAGCCGTCCGACTTGGTAATCAGAGGCATAGTTAGGCCGTAGACCTGATTCTGGTGCATGCGCCGAGTCAGATCGATGCCCCCGGTAATATTGCCCCACTGATCGCTACCGCCAATCTGTAGGGTGCAGTCGAAGCGCTTGTTGAGCTCAGCAAAGTCGTAAGACTGCAAAATCATGTAGCTGAACTCGGTGAAGGAGATACCCTCTCCCTCGCGGTCGATGCGCTGTTTCACAGATTCCTTCTGAATCATGGCGTTGACCGAGAAGTGCTTGCCCACGTCTCTCAGGAAATCCAGCACATCGAGCCCTTGAGTCCAGTCGAGATTGTTTACGAGCACAGCGGAGTTATCCCCGCAGTCGAAATCGAGAAATTGACTCAACTGCGGCTTGATACGCTCGACCCAGCCCGCGATAACGTCAGTAGAATTCAGTTTGCGCTCGCTGTCCTTGAAGCTCGGGTCGCCTATCATGCCTGTGGCGCCGCCGATCAGCGCAATAGGCTTGTGACCCGCCATCTGAAAACGTTTTAGCGCTAGGAGCGGCACCATGTTGCCGATATGGAGGCTCTCTGCCGTGGGATCAAAGCCGCAGTAAACCACCCTTGGCGCCTCGTTGAGATGAGCCTTGAGGTCATCGCCGCCCGCCAGCTGGGTAACGAGCGCGCGGCTCTCGAGGTCGTGAACGATATCTTGGGGAGTGGTCATAGTCTCTCTTAACACCTATTGAATAATCTTCGCTGGGTTCGCGATCATCTATTTCTCAGTCATCTATGTTGCTTCGATGAACTTTTGTCTGCGCTTTGTGTCCTAGATTACGCTCAAGTCCGCGAGCGCGGAGCGCCGGCGGGAGCGCGATTTTACACGAGATTCAGAGGCTGCGCTAAAACGCGCTGCGCTTTAAGTGCCTTATTGCTATAATTTTTGGATTTACGAGTTTCCAATTGGGCTTAAACCAACTAGGGAACCACCCTACCGTCTTCGATAAGACAGTATAAAGAACAAGGGTTTCGCAATTGCTGGACGCCATTCGCAATTTCTACCGCTTCGCGGCTTCTCGCTGCCGTGAGCTGCCTTCCCGTGCAGCGGAGGGTTTTCTGCGCCTGCGTGATGTCTGTGCAAAACAGTGGTCAGTGGTTAAACACTATCCCCGCGGTCATGCCTACGCGGTAGCGTGTCTAGCCGCAGGCATACTGGTTCTCGCCGCACTGCCAAGTGAGTCCAGCAGCGCGGGCCCTGTCCTTAGAACAATCTCTGTAAGCGCTGGCGGCCCGGCTACAGGCCTGAATGAAATCACGGTTGCGACATCCCCGGTTAAAGACCTGAGGGGGGCAACATCAGCAGACGCCAAATCATTTGACCTCCCCGGCTCTCAACACGGTTCTCAACACGGCTCCCAACAAATTCCCGACACGGCCTCCGAGCCCGCGGCACAAGCCGCCGGAGCTGCGACGCACTGGCAGTATTTTGAGATCGCGGCCGGCGACAGCCTATCGTCTCTCTTCGCCAAAGCTGGCCTGACCGATAGCGAGCTATTTACCCTGCTCGCCAGCAGCCCCGAGGCGAAAATCCTAAACCGCGTCTATCCCGGCTACAAACTAGACTTCAACATTCCCGATGGCTCTTTGGAGCAGCTTCGCGTCTCAAAGAACCCCCTCGAGAGCACGCTGTTTACCCGCGTAGCAGACGGCTACGCCGTAGAGCAGATTGTCAGAGAACCAGAGATTCGCCGCAGCTTTAAGGTGGGCACTATCAGTGACAGCTTGTTTCTTGCCGGTCAGCGCGAACAAATCCCAGCGACAACTATTATGGAGATGGCCAACATCTTTGGCGGCGTAATCGACTTCATTTTAGATCCACGCACGGGTGATCAGTTCAGCATCCTTTATGAAGAGAAGTACCTTGATGGCGAATTCATCGGCCATGGCGATATCCTCGCTTCGCGCTTCGTTAATCAGGGTAAGGTCTTCACTGCGGTGCGCTATATCGACCCCGACGGCGAGAAGGGCTACTACAATCCCGAAGGCGAGAGTATGCGCAAGGCGTTTCTGCGAAGCCCTCTGGATGTCTTCCGCATCAGCTCGAACTTCAATCCGCGCCGCAGGCATCCTGTGCTCAATACGATCCGCGCACACAAGGGCACCGACTACGCCGCGCCAACTGGAACGCCAATCAGGGCGACAAGCGACGGCCGTGTTAGCTTCGCCGGACGCAACGGCTCTTTCGGCAACCTCGTTGTAATTAAGCATAGCGGCGGCTTCGAAACTAAGTACGCTCACTTAAACAAGTTTGCAGGCTACAAAAAAGGCGCGCGTGTGCGCCAAGGCGATATTATCGGCTACGTAGGGTCTACGGGCAGCGCGACTGGCCCCCACCTTCACTATGAGTTCCTAGTTAACGGCGTCCATCAGAACCCGCGCACTATCGTAGATAAGCTGCCTAAGGCCCGATCCGTTGAGCCCGCCCAGCTGCCTGTTTTCAAGAGCCAAACCGCTGGCCTCATTCAACAGTTCGAGACCTTAGCGAGCCGAAAAACTGACGCCCCGCTCGTCTCACTCGCGCGGTAAATTCGCCGAGGCCCTACGGCCTCCTGCAGCACTGCCCCACGCTCCGGAGACTCGAGCATGTCTGACTCACCTCAGCTAGCCATTGGCCTTATGTCGGGCACTAGCCTCGACGGCATTGACTGCGCGCTCGTCGATGTTGCCGGTCTCACGCCGACACTGATCGACGCCCGCTGTACGCCCTACGCGCCGGCGCTGCGCAACGAGCTGCTGGCGCTGTGCGCGCAGCCGCAAATCAGCTTGGACAAATTTGGCAGCCTGCACATTGAGGTTGGCCGCGCCTTTGCCGCCTGCGTGAACGAGATGCTGGCCCGCACTGGATTCGCATCGTCTGAAATCTCCGTCATCGGCAGCCATGGGCAAACTGTTTTCCACCGACCCGATTCGCCGGCTCCGTTCAGCCTGCAGATTGGGGATCCCAACAGCATCGCCCAGCTTACGGGCATAACCACCGTTGCTGACCTTCGGGGTCGCGACATGGCAGCCGGCGGCCAAGGGGCCCCCATCGCCCCGCTGCTGCATCTTCACTGCTTCACAAGCTCCGAGCAGACTCGCATGATCGTTAACGTGGGCGGCATCGCGAATCTAACCGCTCTGCACAAAGACGGCTCTGCACTCGCCTTTGACACCGGTCCGGCGAACGTGCTGATGGACTACTGGATAGCCAGGCACAAAGACGTTGCCTACGACGCCGACGGCGCGTGGGCCGCAAGCGGTGAGGTAAACCCTGCCCTGCTGTCGAAGCTGCTCGCAGAGCCTTATCTCGCGCAGCCGCCTCCTAAGAGCACGGGGCGCGAACTCTTTAACGGTGCGTGGCTAGAGGAAAGACTGCAAAGCGTTGAGAGTGAGACCGGGCAAGCTATTTCTGCCCAAGACGTGCAGGCCACTGTGCTGGAGCTTAGCAGTCAGAGCATCGCCTACGCCGTGAATCAACAGGCGGCGAGCGGCGCGATCTATCTCTGCGGGGGCGGCGCGCACAACACTGCGCTGCGCAATAGACTCGCTCAACTCTGTTCTAGCTTTTCGGTAGAGTCCACCCGCGCTGTGGGCATGGACCCCGACTGGGTAGAAGCGATCGCCTTCGCGTGGATGGCGAAGCAAAGAATAGAGGGAACTGCGCTGGATACAGCACCTTTTACTGGCGCGAGCCAGCCGGTCGTTCTCGGCGGGGTCTATTCAGGGGTCTAATCAGGGGGCTAGTCAAGGGGGTCCTCAAGCGCTCACTAGTAAACTCAAGGGCTTCGCTGCGACAGGGCTGAGTCCCGCCAAATTGCACGGCAAGGGCGGAGAGTTCAGCAGAGTACAAGCAAGCTAGCTGCGCTAGTGTAGCTCGCGGATAAGCCGACAAGGACTAGATTTAGAGCAGATAGGAAACTTTAAAAAGGCAGCTGTATCTGGATTGAGATGATTAGAGATAGCGAGCTATCGAGTAGCAAAATATCTAATTAAGAAGCTCGCCGGTTAGTTGAAGGCTAGATCGAAAAAGACGCGCCACAGCCACAGGTTGTCGTAGCAAGCGGATTATTCACGACAAAGCGTGAGCCTTCCAAACCCTCTATGTAGTCGACTTTCGATCCCACGAGATATTGATAAGACAAGGGGTCGACGACTAGATGCGCCCCTTTATTCTCGATAAGGGTGTCGTCGTCTGCGACTTCCTCGTCAAAGGAAAATCCGTACTGAAAACCCGAGCAGCCGCCACCGGTCACAAAGACGCGCAGCTTGAGCGAGGGATTTCCCTCCTCGGTGATGAGGCTCTGAACCTTCGCCGCCGCGTTGTCGGTCAGCGACATGATAGTCGGGGCCTGTGACTGGACTACTGACATATTTTTAGCGCTCAGACGCTTCTAATAATACGGAAGGTATTCTCGCAATAACCCAGTAAACTAGTCAAGTATAGTCTGCGGCAGCTCGCGAGGTGGGTGGAGTTCTATTCCCTAGAATCCGAGTTGGCTCTCCTTAAATGGGAGAAACGTGCAGTTCAGCGACTCAGATTCTCGGCAAGGCGCAAGCCCAATGGGCGCTGACGCGCCGCAACATTGAGAGCCTAGGCGTCGCTATCTGAATCCATTTCAAGCTGCGCCGCCGGCTGCTCGTCGCGACTCAAACGCGGCGCGCCGCCTTCGGTAGCCGTAATATGCACGAGCTTGCCGTTGACCTCGGAGCCCAACACCATCTCGATTAAATTATAGTGTAGGTCGCCAACCACAATCGCTTTGCTCGCCAACTCAATGTGCTTAGAGCAATGAACATTGCCTTCGACCAGGCCGTTAACAACCGCTGAGGGTGCTTTAATCTCGCCCTCAACAACGCCTTTATCTGCCACGCGGACGATAGATTCGCTCGCGTCTTCGGCGAAGATAGAGCCCCGCACGCGCCCTTCTATGATCAGTTCGCCACTAAAGTGGATATCGCCGATGACCTCGGTGTCGCGCGAAATGAGGGTATGCGAGGGGCCGCGCTTAGCGGAGCTTTCCACGACGCCGGTTTCGGTCTTCTTGAACATGATTACTCCAACGGTTTTTGTAGGGCGCTAATAATC
>JAYOBL010000104.1:0-5722 GCA_038104835.1 Gammaproteobacteria bacterium
TTACCCTGATTGCGCACAGCCTTAATAGCTGTCTCTAGATTACGCATATCGTTCATGGCATCGAAAACTCGAAAGACATCGACACCGTTCACTGCCGCGCGTTCGATGAATTTTTCGACCAGATCGTCTGCATAGTGCCGGTAGCCAAGGATGTTCTGCCCTCTAATCAGCATCTGCTGCGGAGTGTTAGGCATCGCTTTCTTAAAAGCTCGCAGCCGCTCCCAAGGGTCCTCACCTAGATACCGGATGCAGGCATCGAACGTGGCCCCACCCCAAGATTCCAAAGACCAAAATCCGACCTGGTCGAGCTTCTCCGCGATTGGCAGCATGTCTTCGATACGCATACGCGTGGCTAGTAGCGATTGGTGAGCGTCGCGCAGAACCACCTCTGTTATACCGAGGGGTTGGCGATTCTTAGGGAGTTCATGCATTGATCGAGCATCCTGAATGACGATGTTGCAGGGTGAACCTTCATAGAAAGCACCCTTCAAAAAAATTCGCGTTGAGTCTTATTGGGAGTTCTTACGGTCGACGTTTAATCCCTTACCACGCCCTACGACAGTCTAACCGCGACCTTTTGCGGACTAACATGCGACCATTAGCTATTAGCATTGAATTGTGCGTGAGCTAAGCAAGACGAAAATCATACCATGAAGTCGAGCGCGCTTCTCTCCGTCCGAGGTTTGCATTGCCCAAGCAACCTAGCCTATAAAGAGCAGACGTTTGCAGAGCGAGGCGAGCGCATCTAACGCCAACATCTATGGAGATATCTCATGCTATCGAAAATTTTTACACGACGAAGCGCGGCTAGCACCAAGCCAGCAGGCGGTTCACACACTCTGACGGGCCTCTGCCTTTTGCTGTTTGCGACTGCACTTCTCACTGTTTCTCCAAACTCCGATGCGCAGAAAGTCTTTGAGCTTAGGACCTATACCGCCACACCAGGAAACCTCGATAAGCTGCATGCGCGCTTCCGCGACCACACGACTCGGATATTTGCTAAGCATGGCATGAAGGTAGTTGGCTATTGGACCCCCAGCGAGGGAGACGATGCCGACGATACGCTGGTCTACATTCTAGAGCACGCGAGCCGCTCTGCCGCAGATGCATCGTGGCAGGCATTCATTGCTGACCCCGAATGGGATCGCGTCGCTAAAGCTTCAAATGCCAATGGTCCTATCCTGCAAGGGATCGAACGTCAGTATTTGCGAGCTACCGAGTACTCACCCTTACAATAGTTTCACTGGGCTGACACTTGCCGCAGATGATCGTTCCCTCGCGCTCAAAATCCGCGAGTTAGGCTTTGGGTTTGGCGCTTGGCTGTTAGACGCGCTGTGTTAGATTCTCGATAAGAGCAGCCGCGCTTGCGTATCACGCGACAAAGCGTGCGAGCTGAGGGCTAAGGGGAGCTGGAGATAGCAAGGGAAGCATGACGTTAGCGAGAGACGAAGGTCATGCTTCACACTGCACACGCTCAAGAACTGAAAAGTTGCAGCCTACGGACCTAGTGCTATCCGTAAGCCATTTCAAGAAGTTCGCGTACAGACTGTATTTCAAAAAACCAGTACACGATGAAGAACGTGACGATACTCCCACTCACTACCACTGCGGCAAGCGTATCATCACGAAGCGTTTTGTCTGTTTCCTTCTGCTGATTACTCATTGCGATCTCCCTGTGATATTCCGATTTTCGGTGCGGCAAGCCGGCCTGCGTTTAGCTGAACCCAATCCAGCGGCCGGTAGCTGCGACAGTGAACCAAACCATCACGCTAGACACCGCCACTAGGCGCACTACCCATGGGTTTACCTGATCTATATTGCGATCGAGAAGCGGTTTCCGCACGAAAAAGGCGAAAAGCACACCCACCGTTAAAGTGAGCATCTTGTACCAGAATACGGGGAGGTAATAGACCTTCACCGCTACCCCGCACACCATGAAAACGCCCGTCGCAACAACAACAATAAGGGCCCCAACAAACACTTTGTGCGCGCCATCAATGACATCTCGAATCGGCAGGCTGGAAAATAATCCTAGTAGCCGACCATCGCTGAAGAGCACTGAGCCCCCTAGCACGCCAAGTGAGACCAAATGGCCACCCTGGACTAAGGCGAAAGCCCCGCCCCAGGTTTTGCCGACATAGCCGAACCAGGTCGTTTCCATCCACTCGAAAACCGAAAGAAGCTCCGGATAAAGACTCGTTCTCATGCCGCCAAAAGAAAACAGCAGCGCTGCTCCGAGGAGGAGCACCGCGACCGCTGTGCGTGGATAGGGCCCGAGGACAGCGAAGCGAGATGATACTACCGATGAATTCATGATTGACTCCCGAAGGTTTCAGTAAGGCCGCTAGAAACGAGTCTGGCCGTCGATGCAGCCGGCTAGAGCGCGCACGAGGTCTGTCTGGCCGTAATCACAGTCGTACCAGTCATAGGCGATGAAACGCCCGCAAACGACGATAACGGTCCAGAAAGCTAAAGAAATGGCCGCGCCTCGGCGTAGCGCTGACGGCGCTTTCGGCTCGTTCTCCCAGCTTGCCAAGGACTGCGTCATACGCTTATGAAACAGATAGGCATTCACCGCGCAAACCACCAACAAAACCATTTTAATGCGGAACCACAGGCTCTGTGCACTTCGCACGGGCACTGCGTAAAAGAGCAAGATCCCCGTGATGAACATGACTACAAAACCCGCAAGCATCGGCGCGTTGAGTTTCTCTGCAAGGCGCGTCGCCGGCACATTGGGCAACGCCCAGCCCAACATGCGCATATCGATGAGAAACAGTATCCCAAGGCTCAGCATTAGCGTTAACACGTGCGTGGCCTCAATCCAGTTATACAGATAGTAGGACTCGTGTATTGCGGTACTCCACGCGGTGTCATCAAGCCACACTGCGATATCGTAAATGAGTTGGTTCACTGCCTCTCCCCTAACTAAGACTCGCTGAAATCAGCGTTTGAAGAATACCTGAGCTGTAGCGTGCTTTCTACTTTCACACCTGTGGCAATGTGTAGCGTTACAGCGGCTTTTGCCTGGGCCAGTTACTCTACACTCGTAGCCGATGCGCGCTTACGGAACTCATACTGCGTCACACCTTTCAGTTCTCGAAACGCATTATTAAAGGGCGTTATCGACTGATACCCAACCGACAGCGCCACAGTGAGCACCGGGAGGTGAGACTGCTGCGAATCGGCGAGAATTGCGCACGCCTCATCGACTCTATAGACGTGCAGCATTGCATTGAAATTGCGATACCCAAGTTCCTGATGGATAAACGCCCTCAGCCTGTACTCCGGCATGCCAAGCTTTTGCGCAAGCACTGCTATTGTAAGCCCAGCCTCTCGATACATGGCGCCGCCTCTGAACAGCGCGTTAAAACTGTTTACATCGAAGGGCGAGCGAGTCTGTTCTTCCTCCTCCTCGCGCTCTGTCACTTTGCGGATTGCTTGCGTTAACGAGACATAGTCGAATTTCATCGATACAACTAGCATGCCAAATGCCAACAGAGCGATGGCATAAACTGTGAGCTCCCGAGCGCTAGAATAAGCCTGCACGCCGCCGGTAAGCAGGAAGTTTTCTAGAAACAACACGAAGAAGATCAATACGCCCTGCACGCCGATGACAAACCAGCGAAACACCCGCCGGTCCTCTACAAGGTCTGCGCGCCACCCCGAGAACGTCCAATAGATCGCCAGACAGACAAAGCCGAGCTGCACGAGATCGATTAGCGTTAATACGCTGACTATTATCTCCGACTCGCCTCCACTCCTTGCGTTACCGGTCAGAACCATGACTGTTGAGGCTGCGAGCTGCGCGAGGAATAGTCCAACCAGCAGAGGCGGAAGGCGTCGAGCTTCCTGAAATATGAGGAAACAGTACAACATGAAGAGACCTGATATCCCATTACTCGCAATGACGAGCAAGGGCATCCAGGTTCCGAAATAGAGACGGAAAGGCTCTGCTACGCTTGGCCCCGACATGCCCATCAGCAGGTAGCACACAACAAAAAGCGCGAGGGCTGCAAAAATGCGCGCGCTCGCCGCTGCCGGCTCGGCTTTAAGGTAGCCAACGGCCAGCAGCACGACACTAACTATGGCGAGGATTTGAGCGGCGTAAAACAGCACCGAGAATGTCTGCCTTTCTGAAATTTTGAATCGTGAATCAAGAGTAGCATCAGCTGACGAAGCGAACGAGCCTTCCTTCGACGCAAAGCCTGTGCTAGCCGCGCGGATGAATTGGCGCGTCTGTTGCCGTATCATAGCTCGCTTTACGAGAACCGCGCGTAGCGCCTGGATTATAATGAAAATCAACCCAGTTACGACTCTCAACTCCCCTGGCTCACTCTTCAGGCTTCGAGGCTTTAATAGCTTTAAGCCGTTCAGTTATCGTCGCTCTCCCGTCTCAAGCTCGCCCCGCTGCGGGCATAAACACGCGTTTAGCGCGGTTGCTCTTAGCCTGCTTCTGCAAACGGGCGCAGGGCAAGAGACAACGGCTTGGCGGTTAGATGATCAGCTTCCTCTGGCCGAGGGATGGAGTATTTCCGGCGCAGTGCGCAGCCGTTTCGAGAACGCCGACAACAGCCTGCGCAAGGGCACGGAGAACGACCAAATTCTCACACTGCGAACACGGATCGACGCTCGTTACAGCAAGAATGGGCGCCAGTGGCAGTTTGAGGTGATGGACTCCCGGCAAGAGTTCGCTGACCCCGACGGCATTGTTGGTACGGGCAATGTGAATGCGCTGGATATTCAGCAGGCAAGCCTCAAGCTAGAACTCGGCTCTCCCAAAACCTCTCTCAAGATGGGCCGCTTCACTACTGACTATGGCAGCCGCAGGCTCATCGCCCGTCCGATTTATCGCAACACCTTTAACGCCTTTGACGGCTTCGAATTCAAACATACCGCCGATGATGGCAATCAGTTCGCACTGCTGGCAACACAGCCGGTTCAGCGACTGCCGAATGACAAAGCCTCGGTATTGGACAATGATTTCGAATGGGACCGCTCCAGTGGTAATAGACGATTCTACGGGGTCTTCACCACGCAGCCCGCTCCTCTTGAGGGTTTAATAGACGGCTACTTCGAGAATCTACGCACTGAATTCTACTATTTCTCGCTACGCGAGCACGGCGGCTCGGTTTTGGACTCAGACGTCGAAACCCTAGGCTTTCGAGCCGAGGTGCGCGCTCAGCCAGGTCAGTTCGATTTCGAGCTAGAAGGCATGGCGCAGCGCGGCGACAACACTCGCCTGTCCAGCGACGGAACTGTGGTGGCCGGTGATCATCGCGCCGAGTATGCCTTCTTTGAGTTGGGCTATAGCTTTGAGGTTCCCTCGCGCCTGCGCGTGCTGTTCGAGATAGACTACGGCAGCGGCAATGATCAAAGCACAACAAGTCGGCAGGAAAGATTCAATCCGCTTTTCGGTGTCACGGCCTTCGCCTACGGTCCAACCGGCTTCTATGGCGTATTTAACGCGAGCAACATCATTACCCCGGGGCTGCGCGCCAGTTTCAACCCGGTTCAGGGGCTTAACCTAATGGCGAGCTATCGCCATTTTTGGCTAGCTGACAAGGGCGACTCTCTAGGCAGGACCAAACTTCAGGACCCAAGCGGCGAAGTAGGCAGCTACATGGGTCAGCATCTGGATTTGAGGGCACGCTGGGACATTATACCCAACAGCGTGCGCATCGAGGTGGGGACGGTTTGGTATAGGCCGAAGGGTTTTCAG
>JAYOBL010000105.1:0-5701 GCA_038104835.1 Gammaproteobacteria bacterium
GTTTAAGCCTAAGACCTCCTCGACGTGCTCCTCAAGGCTCTCTAAGCCCGGCTCATTGATGGCGAAACCGTCGATGCGCACATTGTTGCTCTCACGGGTGAAGCCGTCTAAGTGCAGGCCAAACGAACCCACCGCTGCATCAAGTCGGAAAACCGTTTTATCCTCGTCGTTTACCGAGTTGTGACTCTGCTCGATGGCAAACTCAGGGCCTTCGACAAGCGCGGAAGGGATGCGGTTGTCGATCACGTTGACCACACCGCCAATGGCACCGCTGCCGTAGAGAAGCGTCGCAGGGCCTCTTATCACTTCGATTCTCTCGGCCAGCAGCGGCTCTACGGCGTTAGCATGATCGGCACTTTGCGCCGCCACGTCGACAACATCTACGTTATTTTCAAGAATCTTCACGCGGTTGGCAGACTGGCCTCGAATGATGGGCTGCCCGACACCTGTACCGAAGGAGCCAATCGCCACACCAATTTCGTTCTGCAGAGTCGCACCGAGTGAGTTGCCCACTTTTTCCCGCAGCTCTTCGTCTGACAAGATGACGACGGGCATCACGGTCTCGGCCTCGGAGGTTCGGAAAGCGGAGGTGACAACCACCTCTTCAATTTGGTCTTCGCTGTGTGTCTGAGCGCTTGCCGCGTTTTGATAAGCCGCTGTGATAACCATGCCAATGCACAGCGAAAGCTTTGATCTTTTGAATCTTGATTTCATCGTAATTTCCCTGACTAGCAGCCGACGCTCGCGCTAACCCAGCCCGTGTACAACGGAATGGCAGGCATACAACATCGGTCTATTAAACGTTTGACGTGTTGGAAGCTGAGCGAGAGCGCTCGTAGCCTCAAAAGACGAATAAGAGGAAAATCAGGAGATGGGTGGGGCTCTGGCGTGGCGGGGTACAGCAGCGTAGCTAACGAGAGACGTGATTCCGCCTTGAATGGCGACAGAGTCACTGGAGACTTCGAGACCGATCTCTCCAGCCGCGAGCGCGTCAGAGAGTGATCCTGTAACGAGGCAGATGTCGCAATCGAACTGCGCCTGAAGATCACCCGCGTGGTTATGCGAAAGATCTACAGCCTGAGCGAACAGTAAAACAGCCGAGAACAGCCAAGCTGCCGCAAGGCTGAGTGGGCGCTTGGAGCCCGAACGCTCTCGCGAGATCATGGGCTTTGGTAAATTTGGCATCGACTGCGACATGGATGTCTATTCATAACAGAATTGGCAACGTCGCATGTATAAACCAACTGGCCTCGAACAAGCAAGCGAATTCATAAACACGCCTAGCCTTCGGAGCGAATTTATTGCCTTCTTGTCATTGCAGCTATCACCTATAAAAACTGAATAGCTGGAGCGCCGGACGGTTCGGCGGAAACGCAATTCGAGAAGCGACTAGTGGGGCGACTAGAGAGACGACTAGAGAGACGACTAGTGAGTCGATAAGAAACCGCTTGAAAGAATTAGCGCTCGTGAGAATTATAAGAACGACGATTAGAACGACTACTAGATTACTAGAAAGACGCTTAGAATCACCGCGGCTTGGAAAACTAGAACCCCCGCCAGACGGCAATCGCGGCTCAAGCAGTTTGCGCTTTCCCCATTGCTGCAGCGAATTCGCTCAGCGCCTCCACGCCCACGATATCCTGGGCAAGCAGGAAAAGGTCATGCCGCGGGAGGTCCGGCAGCGCACGAGTAAGCACATCAAGATGCGCCTGCTCCTGCTCGAAACGCGCGCGCATGAATTCGCCACCCTCTGCCGGGGAGCGCTTATTGACCACAAGCGCCGCCACGTTGACCTTAGCAGCTTGCAGCTGCGCGTGAAGCTCGATCGTCTCGAGCACTGGCAATCGCTCGGCCGCCAGCACGATAACGAAGGCCGTGGTCGCATGGTCGCTCAGCGCATCTCGCAGATTCGCAAAGCGCAGTTTGCGGCGATGCAAAATCCCGCGAATGCCAGACTCGCGCATCTTCTCAGCATCGGCGGAATCCGCGCTGAAAGTTTTCTCCTCCATTGACGAATCGCGGCTCAAATCGCGCACCACCTGCGCGAAGCCGTCTGCCTTCTCTTGACGCTTTATCAGACCCTCGGTCCATGCCGACATCATTTCCGGCAGCGCCATGAGCCGCGCCGTGTGCCCCGAAGGCGCAGTGTCGAACACCACGAGGTCGTATTCTTTAGCGCCCTGCTCTACAACCTCGGCGATGCGCTCCATCAGAGCGGCCTCCTGCATACCCGGCGCGTCTTTACTCAGCGCCATGTGCTTATCGACTTCGCCGCGCAGGTGCACCGGCATCAGTCGATGCAGCGAGTTGCTAATCTCTTTCATGTGCAGGCGCACCGTTTCTTCGGGGTCCAGCTCCAAGCCGTCTAGGCCCGGCGCCAAGCGAACAGGTTTTGAGCCAATGGTGCGGTCGAAGAGATGGCCGAGATTGTGCGCAGGGTCGGTCGACACCAGCAGCACCTTGCCCCCCGCCCTCGCGCGGGCCAGAGCCGCCGCGGCCGATACGGTCGTCTTACCTACACCGCCCTTTCCGCCGAAGAAGAGAATTTCTTTGCTCTGGGTAAGTTCTAACAGCAATGTACGTGGTCCAAAGGTGAGCGCTCCATACCCATGCGGGTATGCCATTCGTGAAAGCGCTCGTAGACGATAGGCAGCAGCTCCATCGTGTAAAACGCGGCGGGATTGGGGATGCCTAGCGTTTCGGCAAAGATCAGCAGCATGAACAGGTCTTCTTCGTCGCGCTGGGCGCGGGCAAAAGAGCGGCGGTAGGGGGTGACATAGAAATCGTGCAGGCCCGATTCGACACGCTGCAAGATGTCGCGAAGCGCAGAAAGCGCCTTGGTCTTTTTCTCTGACTCAGTCATGCCTTACCTGCTGCTGTTTGCACTGCGGTATTAATCGGGAAAACATCACTATAACTCAGAGCGCGGTGACACTTCGACTCGTCGTGTTGTTTGGCTCCTTTGCCTGGCCTCGGCCCGATGGCTCAGCCCCTGAACAGCACGGCGGTTTTGGGGGACGCTGGCGTCTTTCCTCCTTCGGCGTTCTTCCAGATTTTGGCATCTAACCTGTATCTCGCGACTCTTGCGCCTCTCTTCGCTCTCTTGGCTCTCCGGCCATATCTCTAACGTTTTCTGGACCTATGGCATTTAGAGCGCGGCGCCATGCCCGCTTTCGCCTATCGCTCCTAATCTTTTATAGATAACGGTTACTCAGCCTGCTTAACCCTTATCCCCGCTCTTATTCTTGCTCTCATTCCTGTTCTGATTCTTGGCGCTATTCTTGGCTTCACCTTTTCCCTTGCTCTTGCTTTTATCAACGAGCAAGGCCTTTGCCGCTTCCCGCGCCTGCCGTTTCTCCTCGGCCCGCGCGAGGCGCGCCTGCATGGGATCGATAGTGAGCGGACGGAAGATCTCCACACGATCCTCGGGCTGCACGATGTACTCGTGGGGCAACGGCCTGCCTTTGCCGTCTAGCGGTTTGGCAAACACGCCGAGGTCTAAGTTCTCGAGATCTATTTCGGGGAAGTGCTGTGCAATCTTCGACAGCCTCACCGCGTCTAGCGCAGTCGAGCCTTTAGGCACCTGCAGCTCGATGAGTTTTTGCTCCTGCACCGACGCGTAGACAACCTCTACTAACAACGTCTCTTTTTCAGCGTGACCAGTGTGTGAAGAGTCGCTCATGCGCATTACCCGTACACTAGTTTGGCGCGTTCGACTAAGGCGTCGACGAGGCTGTTCGCGGCTGAGCTAACAAGCTTACCCGCCGTGAGATTAAGCAGCGCGTTGTCGAAGGAAAAGTCCATATCGAAACTTACCTTGCAGGCGTTTTCCGTTAATGCCTCGAAACGCCACAGCGCGGAGAAGTTGGAAAAATTGCCTTCCTCCAAACGCATCTCGATACTCTGCGGCGCATTCAGCGTATTGCGGGTCACGAAGCTTTGGCTTACGCCTGCCTTTGCCAGACAGAGCTCGCCGACCAGCTCGGTTGGCGACTGCGAGATAACTCGCGCACTGCGGCACCCCTGCATAAACTGCGGATAACATTCGATATCGTTTACAAGATCGAACATCTGCTGCGCCGAATAGGCCACCAGCGCACTGCGAGAGACCTGTGCCATCGCGCTAGAAATAAATCTGCGACACGGTGCTGAGGAAGACGAGGAATAGCACTACAGGAATCACCGTGCCCAGGGCGAAATTCATATAGCGCTGTAGCAGTGAGCCTTCGTAGCTGTCGTCGCCGACTATTAGTTCGGAGGTCAGTCCGCTCATCTTCCAGCGGTAGGCCGTAAACAGGCAGACAGTAAAGCCAACGAGCGGCAGGATGGTCTCGTAGAAGACGTCGTACACCACGTCGAAGAACGACTTGCTGATACCGCCGTAGCTCGTGAAACCGGTGAAGAACTCCGACATCCCGAATGACAGCGTGGCCGGTATAGCGAACAGCGTGAGCAGCGTGGCCTGGGTCAGCACTGCCTTGCGCCGCGTCATCTTGAACTCATCTATCCAGTAGGAAATGGGAATTTCGATAATCGACACAAGCGAGGTTAGCGCTGCGAAGAACACGAGCAGGAAGAAGACGAAGGCCACCGCCGAAGCACCCACCATGCCCACCGCTGCCTGCATCGACAGGAAAATCTTGGGCAGGAAGGAGAAGATCAGGCCTACGCTGCTAGTTGAGAGGTCGTCGGTGTTGGTATTGGGATCGAAGGCGAAGATCGCCGGCAAGATTAGCAGACCCGCGAAGAAGGCGATGCTGGTGTCCATCACCGCTACCGTGCGCGCCGAACCCGGGATGCTGTCCTCACGACTGAAATAAGAGCCGTAGGTAATGAGAATCCCCATGCCCAAGGACAGCGAGAAGAACGCCTGACTCAGCGCGCCGTTGATTGTGGATAGGTTCATCTTGGAGAAGTCGGGTACTAGGTAGTAGGCGATGCCCGCGCTGGCGCCATCAAGCGTGAGCACGAATAGCGTGAGCGCGACTAGCATCACCGCCAGCGTCGGCATCAGTACGCGCGCTAAGCGTTCGATGCCGCCCTTCACGCCGCCCGCCAAAATGAGAAACACGCCAATCAGCAAAAACACGGCGTAGCCAAACAGCGAAGGCGCCGCAACGATTTCGGAGAACGTGGCTTCCTGGGCCAGCCGCTCCAGACCGCCACCCGCCAGTTCTTTAAGATACACCACAAGCCACACGGTAATTACCGTGTAGAACACCGCAATCATAAACGGCGTGATGATGGCCAACATGCCGGTGAGGCGCCACTTCTTCGAGCCCCCAGCGATAGTGTCGAAGGCTCCGACAGGATTGCGTTTCGCGCGGCGACCCATGGCGATTTCAGCCATCATCACCGGGTAACAGATAAACGCCACGAACAGCAGGTACATGATAAGAAAGGCAGCGCCGCCATTTTTCGACGCCATTACGGGAAACGCGACCAGATTGCCAAGGCCCACCGCAGAACCGGCGGCAGCGAGGATGAATCCCAATTTGGAGCTAAACTGTCCGCGTGCTTGCGCCATTTGATTCCCTTCCTTGTTAGGCTGTTTTTGTTATTGAAACGGGCGAAAACACCGTGATTTAAGCGCTCGATTCTATCAGCGGCCCCACAGCAGCACAACGCGAGAGGACGATGCAGGAGAGCGAGTGGAAGAGTACAGGCGAGATAGCGCGTGAGTGAGCACTTAGCTGTATAC
>JAYOBL010000106.1:0-5524 GCA_038104835.1 Gammaproteobacteria bacterium
ACTTTAGTCGAAATGCCAATGTTTGCGCAAATCTCCCTAAGCTCCTTCGCGGGTCTCAGCAGGGGATGGCCGCGCTCACCATTAGTTGCGGATGGCCGCTCCAACGCCTGTTACCGTCGCCATGACGGTCTCTCCCGACTCATCGTTACGCAGCTCCACGCGATCGCCGATGTAGCCGTCCTCTAATGCCTGCATATCGACGGTTAAGGTGATTGATCCGCGTTTAACTGTCAGTTTTACCGTCTCGCCCGCGTTAATTTGCGGAACCATCTGTATATCTGAGTAGCGAATCACGTCGCCCGGTGTTAGGCGTCTTTTAGTTGTGGCTCTGCGCAGCTGGTCGGGGTCTAGCACCGCGTCGCTTGGCAAACGCCGAAACAGCGATTGTGTTTCGAAATTACTGGCATCGAACATACTGCCTTGCTCAATGACCGTGCTTGCGACCAGAGCGTCGTTTGCAAACTGCAGGTCGTTGAGAGACAACACCGTGCCCTCGGCTATATCGCGTCGTGCCACAGCGGCATTGAGCTGCTTGCGACTCAGCCGCTGCTGCGAGCTAGTTTCCCTGTAGGGCAGGGATCGTGGTTCTGTGGCCGACAGTGGGATCGCCTCACCCCGCCGCAGCGGTGAAACCGTCGCGAACACCTCGACTGAAGTATCGATTGTAGCGTCGGCGACTGCCTGTCCGGCTTCGATTCGGGCGCTCAAAGTGCGTCCAACCCACTCATCTAGCAGTGTGGCGGGCAAGGAGTCGGAAGTCTCGGCGAAACGCAAGTCTGAGGCTGCGAGGATCGAACCTTTAGGCAATTCACGTGTAAAAACAAGCGTCCGTGCCTGAGCAGTAATATTAACGCGAAGCTGTGCGGTCCATTCCGTGGAATCACATGCCGCGCGCACTGTCGCGTTGCTTCGAGTCGTCCCAGTTGCTCTGGGTTTTGTCACATAGTCGAAAGCGAATTGTCCTTCGCATGCGGGCACCCGGAAACGGCGATCGCCTGCCAGGACTTCGATGCGCGAGGGGGCAATAGATTCGCTTTGCGCTATCCATTCGACAATAGCGGCGACCAGTCGCGCTTTAGGTTCGCGCTCACCTTCTTGAGCCGAAGCAGGAACCACCGCCAGAGCAGTTAGCGCGAAAGCCGCACAGCGTATTGCGGGCATAGCGAGGCTGGCTACGCAGCGGATATTTTTTTTAGACAATAACAAGGCTGACATGGCGGCGAGTCTAGAGAAAAAACAATCTCAAGGCTAGAAACAAGAAAGATCTTGCGCCAAGGCACGAAAGCGCTTGCCGCTTTCGTCTGCCACTTGCCGCTTTGCTGCCGCTTTGGCCTCAGCTCCTCGACAAAAACAATCCTTGCGATGTGAGTAGGAAATAGCGCCGTAACAAAATTTCTAATTTACGTGACTGTTTTTATTGAACTTAACAATCATTTCCGGCGGATCAGACCAACTTGGCATCAAACCTGCAAACACTCTTGCAACAGTCTCCCTGACAACGGAACAAGTACGGTATGCCATCACTCGACAGTTATTTTGGTTTTAGCTCTGCAGCCACCGCGGTAAAGAGCCGGAGGCTAGAGATCATCTCGGGCAATATCATCAATGCATCCACTCCGGGCTACAAGGCGAAGGACTTGGATTTTGCGAAACTCCTGAAACAGTACTCGGCTGGAGGCACCCAAGCGTCAGGTACAGCGCCCGCAGCAACGCGGCCACAGCATTTCGGTGGCGAGCGGGGAGCGTTCAGGGACGTGGACTCTGCCATTACCTACTACGTGCCATTGAACCCAAGCCTCGACAACAACACGGTAGAAATGGGCGTCGAGCAGGCGCGTTTCGGTCGTGCAGTGGCGGACTACCAGGCATCGATTCAGTTTCTAGAGAACAAAATCTCGGGAATGAGAAAGGCACTACGCGGCGAATAAACTCGCGCACAAGGATTTTTTGGAGAATAGAAATGTCATTCGAAAGACTCATGAGCATCGCAGGGACTGGCATGAATGCGCAGCTCGTTCGCATGAATACCACGGCCAGCAACCTTGCCAATGCCGGCGTAGTCGCGGGCACAGATCAGGGTGCGTTTAGAGCCAAGCGACCCGTTTTTCAGAGCCTCCTCGATAACGCAATGCTCGGTAAGGAATCCTTCGAGGGCGGCGTGCGAGTGGATTCGATCATCGACGATCCCAAACCCGTCAAGCAGGTGTTCGAACCCAACAATCCTCTGGCGGATGAGAACGGCTATGTTTTTGCCTCTAACGTCAACGAGATAGAAGAACTTATCGAAATGATGGATGCCTCGCGCGCCTATCAGAACAACGTCGAAGTTATTTCAACGGCGAAACAGCTCATGTCGCGCACGCTCGACGTGATCAAGGTTTAGGAGCTAAACCATGTCAGTCCAAAACGACGCACTGCTGCCAGCCAACATACTGACCTCTAATCAGTATGAGAATCAGCAGATTCAGGCGAATACCGAGGAAGATGATCTCGGGCGAGATGCTTTTCTCCAGCTTTTTACAACGCAGTTGAAAAATCAGAATCCTCTAAGCCCCATGGACAACGAGGCCTTCGTTGCTCAGCTAGCCCAGTTCTCGTCGCTTGAAGCGATGAAGGGCGTGCAGGGATCTATGGAGGAGATGGCAGCGGATTCGAAGACCGAGCGCTTCTTGCTTGGCTCTAATCTGCTCGGCAAAAAACTAAACCTCGATGCACAGTCCGTGCGCGGCGGGGACGGGCGTGAGATTAGCGCCGAAGCCACATTCCCACTGTCTGCAGACACAGCAGTGTTTAGTGTCTACGACGCGAAAAGCGGTCAGCTCATCTATCGCGAAGACTTCGAGAATGTTCCAGCCGGCAAGCTTGCCCTGAAGTGGGACGGCAAAGACGCTCATGGCGACGAAATGCCAGACGGAACCTACAACCTCGCGCTCACCGGCGAGAAGGCTGGGGACCGATTCGCTGTTCCCATGATCACCGAGCAGGCCATTACAGCAGTGAGCTGGGACGCTACGGCATCCAAAATGAAATTCGAAATCGAAGACGGTCGCATCCTAGATATGGCTGAGATCGAACGCATACAAATCTAAACCAGGGGAAACATACGCATGTCATTTTATACCTCGCTTACAGGCCTAAACGCTGCGACAACTGAACTCGCGGTGACTTCCAACAACATCGCGAACGCCGGTACTTCTGGCTTTAAACGATCGACAGCAGACTTCGGCGATATTTTCGCAACGTCTCCTCTACAGAAGGCTTCGTCGGTTGTGGGTGCGGGCGTATCACTCAAAGAAGTGGTGCAGGAATTCAGCCAGGGCAACATCGAGTTCTCTGCAAACTCACTCGACCTTGCAATTACAGGCGACGGTTTCTTCGCGCTCCAGACTTCAGACGGCACGAGTGTCTACACGCGTAACGGTGGTTTCATGCTCAACGAGCAGAACCAGATGGTAAACGCAGCTGGCCAAGCGCTTATGTCACTGCCGGTGGATTCGACCAATAAGGCGGACTTTAGTGAGCCTTTAACCGCCATGTCTATTCCTCGATCCACCGTATCGGAGTTCGCTGCGACTACTGAGGTTGAGCTAGGACTAAATCTTCCTTCGCAAAGCGAGCCAATCACAGCGGTCTTTAACCCGAACAAGCCTGAGACTTATCACAAGACAACGTCTTTCACGGTTTACGGGGCTTCAGGTTCATCGCATCTCTCGACCGTTTACTATGTGAAGACCGCAAGCGCGACCGCTGACGATCCCTTTAACAAGTGGCAGACCTACGTGTATATCGACGATCAGGCAGTCGATCCTGCGTTAGTACAGGCATCGGATTCCGGCGGCGACCAGTTCTTCGTTAACAAATACGGTGAGATAAAGACGTCATCTGAGCTTCAGGCATTACAGCGCACGAGTGCAGACAGCGCTCAGTACCTGATCACGACGGGCACGGTCTATAAAAAGTATTCTTACGACCAACTGTCGCAGCCAATAGTCTCGCAACCAGCTACCATTGTCTCTGCGATTCCAGAGGGCTCTATATTTACCGATAACTTAAACCTCACAAATAATAAAGATGGCGTGAACTTCGCGGCCCAGGTAGACACAGCAGGCAACATTGAAGGCTACGTCGATACTTTTCCAATTGACCCCGCGACCGCTGATGGCGATTACTTCTCCCGCGATCGTTTGTCAAACATGTTCAAGATCTCGATTGATGGATCTGAGCCCGTTGATATTGGTCTCGAGCATCTCGCAGGCAGAGACCAGCAGCTCTCGGGTCAACAGATCGCTTTTGAGCTAACCAACATCATGAACGAGCGATTTGGTGACGGAAAGACTTTTAACTTTGCTGCGCCTGATGATGGCACGGCGACAACGTTGAAGCTCAAGCGAGGCGATTCGGAAGAGATCACGCTAGATGTCCAAGCCTTGCTGACCACTGAGGGAATTACCGGAGAGGCAACGGCAGAGTCCGTGGGCTACACGCTTACTAAGGCGCTTGCCGCGAACCCTGATTACGACGACATCATTGTCGCTTATGATCCGGTGAATCAAGGATTCAAAATCACGCAAACAGACAAAACTAAGGTCGGTGCGATCACGGCTACACCCGGTGGCACCAATGGTGCTGCTATCTTCAAGCTTGCAACAGCGGGCGAGATTCTGGCTCCACTCGACACAGAACAAGACGTGCTTCTAATGCGCGGTGTTCTCCCCAACGGCTCAGCGTTGGCTGCTGCAGACCAAAGGTTCGGCATTAATGTTGAATACAGCGACGGTCAATTCCTGTTTAAAAGTGGACAGACCGGCGATCAATCGAGCTTGGAGATCACCCTGAATACAGAAGGTGAAGGAGACGCGGAAACTTTAACTGATGCCTCCGCGCTCGCAGCAGCTCTGTTCGGTTTCTCTGAGACCCAGAGCGTAGCCGCACAATATTCACAGGTTAACAACTTGCCGACACTGCGCGGCCAGAACTCGCTTCCTGCGACCGTGACCGGCAATGCCATGGGCGTAGACGCGACGGAATCATTCTCGGTAACTGCCGCGAACAGGAACCTCACGGTTATCGTTGACGGCATCTCTTCGCAGATTAACTTGGACCTTGGCCAGTATTCGATCGGCACATTCACTAAGCACCTGCAGGACAAAGTTAATCTCATGGCAGACAGCCTTGGCCGTTCCGTGAGCGGAGTTAAGGTTGGCTTCGACGAGGGTAAAGGCGCGCTCACTGTTAAAGGTGCCACCACCGGTGCGGACTCCTTCATTCAGATCACGGGCCACTCCGATTGGGGTCTAGAAGACGTTGACGCAGCATTCGGAAGCACTTCTACGTATGTGGAGCTGACGCCAGACACTGAAGGCGCTTCGGACGTCTATGTGGTGCAGAACCAAGATGGCAGCTGGGGAGAGACCACAGACAAGGCAGACTTCGAAGAGAATGATATTCCCTATTGGTCGCCCATCTTCCTCGACAAGGGTGAGCTCACCTTCGATACGAGTGGAACACTGGTATCCCCTCTAAG
>JAYOBL010000107.1:0-5502 GCA_038104835.1 Gammaproteobacteria bacterium
CGCCTGAATGACGATGGCTCTGTGCCAAGCGACAACCCTTTCGTGGGTCAGCGCGGTGCGCTGCCTGAAATCTTTAGCTACGGGCATCGCAATCCCCAAGGCATCGACATCCACCCTGTCACCGGAGACGTGTGGACCGACGAGCATGGCCCCCAGGGCGGCGATGAGCTTAATATTGTCGAAGCGGGCAACAACTACGGCTGGCCCGTTATCGGCTACGGCGTGAACTACGGTCCAGGCCTGCCTATCCATAGCTCGCAGTCTGGCGAAGGTATGGAACAGCCGCGCCACTTCTGGGTGCCTTCCATCGCTACGGCGGGACTCATGATCTACGGCGGCGAGCTTTTCCCAAACTGGCAGGGCGATGTCTTCGTTGGCGGCCTGCGCGGCCAGCAGCTAGCCCGCGTCGATCTGACTGACGACGGCAAGATGGCGATGATGGAGGAGACGCTGCTCAACGGCATCGGTCGCATTCGCGACATCCATGAAGGCCCGGACGGCGCGATTTATATCGCTACGGAAAATCGAGGCGTGCTGCGTCTTACACCGAGCAACTAGCTCCGAGCAACTAGGCTATCCGTGCAAGAGACCTCACAAAGCCCGCCCTGCGGGCTTTGTGCTTTATACGCATCGCATTCAGCTTAAGAGGACACTAGCAATGAAAACCATCGGCCTTCTCGGCGGCATGAGCTGGGAATCCACCGCGAGCTATTACCGCGCCATTAATCAGGGCGTCAAAAAAAGGCTTGGCGGGCTCCATTCTGCAAAGCTCTGCCTAGTCAGCGTCGACTTCGAAGAAGTTGAGGCGCTGCAGCGCAGCGGCGAATGGGAACGGGCCGGCGAACTTCTCGCGCAGCAGGCCCAGCGCGTGGAGGCAGCGGGCGCCGACTTCCTGCTGATATGCACCAACACCATGCACAAGGTCGCGCGCCCCATAGAGGCTGCCATTGATATTCCGCTCATTCATATCGCCGACGCAACGGCAGAGGCATTGCGCGCGGCCGGCGTTAGCCGAGTGGGTCTGCTAGGCACACGATTCACCATGGAAGAAGAATTCTACAAAGGCCGATTACAGGACCGCTTTGGGATCGAGGTTGTCGTCCCGGCAAGCGACACGGGCGCTAAGATTAGCAGCATCATCTATGACGAGCTGTGCCTCGGCATCCTGCGGGAAGATTCCCGAGACTTCTATCGCCAAACCATAGCCGAATTGAGCGCCCAAGGCGCACAGGGTGTCATCTTGGGCTGCACCGAGATCGCCTTGCTCGTGCAGCAGGCAGACACGCCGATACCCCTTTTTGACACAACAGCAATACACGCACAGGCGGCGATAGACGCCGCACTGGCCAAAGACTAGACCGACGCCGACCCGCAGGAGCAGACTACAGAGATGGACAATTTGGTGATCGAAACAGCGACAGTGGGTCTTGCGACCTTCTTCGCAACCATCGGCCCCCTGGATGTTGCAGCGGTCTTCGCTGCGCTAACCGCCGGAGAGACAGCAAAACATCGTCGCCGCATGGCCGTGCGTGGCACCGCCATCGCTACCAGCATTCTCATCCTCTTCGCGTTGGTGGGTGAATCTTTGCTGAGCGCATTGGGCATCTCCTTGGCGGCTCTACGCACGGGCGGCGGCATTCTCCTTTTGCTCATTGGCATTGATATGGTGTTTGCCCGCGCCTCAGGCAGCACGTCTACCACCGACGAAGAGGAGCAGGAAGCTCTCGGCAAGCGCGACATCTCGGTCTTCCCGATCGCAACTCCTCTTATCGCAGGACCCGGGGCGATGGGCGCGGTGATACTGCTGATGGCGAACACAGAAGGTGAGCTCGCACTGCAAGCCGCGGTGATCGCCGCCTTGCTCGCAATCATTGCATTGACGTTCGGCATGCTCCTGCTCGCCAGCAAAATCCAGCGGCTTTTCGGCGTCACTGGCATGCACGTTGTGACGCGTATCTTTGGTGTCCTTTTATCAGCGCTGGCGGTACAGTTTATCTTTGACGGCATCGCTCAAAGCGGGCTGCTAGGCAGCTAAGCAAAGGGCCACGCACGTTTGGTGAAAACATCTAAAAGGAGAACGACATGGAAGTCACGATACAGCTAAAACTAAGTCTGATCCTCCTCGCTGCTCTTTCCAGCTTTCTGCTTGGTGGACTTTGGTACGGCCCTCTCTTCGGTAAGGCTTGGCAGCGCTCGCTCGGCGCAGCTGCGTCTGGGCCGGTCCCGGCGGTGGGCTAGACGAGGTCTATCAAGGCGCTTAGCAACGCCCTATTTCGAGACAAAAAAAAGGCCGACAAAGTCGGCCTTCAAGCTTCTAGGGACTAACTGAGTTACAGCTAGAGTAGGACATTAAGGGGACTAGCGAGGATGGGTTTCGCTAGTGATCTCAGGAGAGATGATAGTGCCCTAACCTTTTAAACGCGCCTGTTCCCAACCTAGATCACTCAGAAGGCTTGCTCTCTCTTGCTTGCCTCGCTTCGCCTCGTTTGTCTTCTTCGCTTCGCTCTCGCGCTCCTAGTCAACAGCTCTTCACGCCGCCTGCGAAGGTATGTGCCCCATTCTTCCAACTGCCTGTATCGATTGTGAAATTAAGCGTAGCAACCCCGAAGAGCTTCGGTGCGCTTGCTCGGAACAAAACCGTAGCTAGCGGCTAATTCATCCGATCATTCAAGTAAAACCAAGAGCGAATTCAGGGCGTTATAGCTTCCAGAAGCCAATCAACACCGGATTACCCTCATGAAGCACGTCGATCCCTTAGTCAGCCTGCGATATCCAGCCAGCCTGCGATATCCAGCCAGCCTGCGCTCTCTCCAGTACCGCAAGCGGCGCGGATTCAAGGACCTGCTAAGCGGTTCTCTCCTGCTTTTGATTCTTTTCAAGGCATCGGGCAGCTATGCGCTCGAGACACCTAATTACGAGGTTCTATATGCCGAGGGAAACATCGAATACCGCCGCTACGAGCCCTTCACCGTGGTTGAGACCCCTATGTCAGTCGATGGCAAGGGTGAGCCCGACGACCGCGCGGGCTTTATGCGCCTGTTCGACTACATTAGCGGTGCCAATGTACCGGGCGCAGACATCGCCATGACGGCTCCGGTGATGCAATCCGAAACTCGCGCGAAAGCATCGAGCCGCGCAACAAAGATTGCGATGACAGCGCCGGTGTTCGAGTCTGTCAATGATCAGGGCGCAACCATGGCTTTTATGCTGCCAAGTCAGTACACCCAAGGAACTGCGCCGGTGCCTACGGATCCCCAGCTCAGTATTCGCCAAGTGCCCGCGCGCGTGGTAGCAAGCATTCGCTACTCCGGACGCTGGACACAGAAGAATGTCGATAAGTTTACGCGGCGTCTGGAAGCTCATCTTGATGAGGCCAACATAGAGCGCATGAGCGAGTACTCCACAGCCGTCTACAACCCCCCGTTTATGCCGCCCTTTATGCGCCGCAACGAGATCCTCGTTGAGATCAACCCGGCTAGCCTTCAAGTCCCACGTCTAACTTCGCAGCGCTAGCCCAACCACTCGATTAACCTCCCAACACGAGCAAGGAGCGCGCGTGAGCAAACTCATACTACTTACTGGCGCAAGCGGCCTTATAGGCAGCCAGCTACAAACCGCGCTTACGCAGCAAGGTTACGAGGTCGCTACTCTAAACCGAAGCGATAAAAACTCCCCGTTCTACTATGACAGCGCTGAAAAACGGGTTCATCTCTCCGAAGCCTCTCCGCTCTACGCGGTGATCAATCTCGCTGGCCCTAGCATCGCCGATGGCCGCTGGAGCCCAGCGCGCAAGCGTGAAATTTTGGAATCAAGGCGCGATCTAACTCAGGCACTGTCCAAAGCACTCGCCGCTGCCGAGCACAAGCCAGAGCTCTACCTGTCAGCCTCAGCCATCGGCTTCTACGGCCCGTCCTTACAAACAAAAAACGCGGATAGCGACGACTCGTCGGCCTTCGACGAGTCCTCCAAGGCGGGAAGCGATTTCTTAGCCGACGTGGCGACACAGTGGGAGGCAGCTACGCGCGCCGCCCGTGAAGCGCAGATCACTACGCTGCACCTGCGCTTCGGTGTCGTGCTCAGCACCCACGGCGGCGTACTCGGCAAGCTTCTCCTGCCGTTTAAGTTCTGTGCGGGCGGCAGATTAGGCAATGGCCAGCAGCTTATGAGCTGGATAGCCCTGCCCGACGCGCTTCAGATTATCGGCAAGCTTGTTGAGCAGCCCTCAATAGCGCAGAGCCTTCAGTCCGAGGGAGGCGGCGGCGCACTCAATCTGGTGACAGACCACGCCGTAAGCAATGCTCAATTCACCGCGGCTCTCGGTAAAGCGCTAAAGCGGCCGACGCCTTTTCCCCTGCCCGAGGCGCTGATCAATGTGGCCTTCGGAGAGATGGGCCGCACGCTTCTGCTGGGCAGTTCGAATGTGCGTTCTAGCAAGCTTGATGAGCTTGGGCTGCGGCCCGAGCTGCAATCGATCGACAACGCCGTTGTTGCGCTCGTTGATCAACGCCTTTAGCAAGCCTGCCCCAGAATTGACACACTCGCTGAGTGGGGTAGTCTGCTCCTAACACTTTTTCGATCCGTTTCGGCCCAACACAAACTCGGCCGCGCGTCCCCTAAAAACCTTCGAGGAATCCCGTGAATACCAGCTGCTTCGCCGTCTCTATCGCCAACCACATTGCCCATATCACGCTCAATCGTCCCGAGAAAAGAAACAGCATGGTGCCGTCTTTTTGGGACGAACTGCCTGAGATAGTTAATCAGCTTGAACAAGACGAAAACGTTCGTGTCATCGTGCTGTCTTCTACAGGCCCTCACTTCTCAGCGGGTATTGATACCGCGGTATTTGCCGGCAGCGATGCAGCCAGCGATGACCCCCGAGAAATTGAGCACAGGCGGCGCCAGCACGGTGCTCGTTTTTACGACAATGTTCTGCGGATGCAGCGAACCTTTACCTGCCTTGAAGAGTGCCGAATGCCAGTGCTCGCCGCTATTCAGGGCGGCGCGATCGGCGGCGGCGTCGATCTCATCACCGCATGTGACATGCGTTACATGAGCCAAGACGGCTTCCTAACCATCTACGAGGTTAACATCGGTATGACAGCCGACGTAGGCACCTTCCCCCGTATCACCAAACTCTTACCCGAGGGTATCGCCCGTGAGCTTGCCTACACGGGTCGTCGCATGGGTGCCGAGGAGGCCAAGTCACTCGGATTCGTCAATGCAGTCTTCGAAAACCACGAAGCGCTTTTGGAAGGCGTTATGGAGATTGCGGCGGAAATCGCCAAGAAAGCCCCGCTCGCTGTCTACGGAAGCAAGAAGCTCATCAACTACTCACGGGATCATAGCACCGCCGACAGCCTAGACTACATAAGCATTTGGAATGCGAGCATGCTTAATCACGGCGAGATCAGGGAGGCCATGACGGCGAATGCGGAAAAGCGCGAAGGCGATTTCGCTAGTGTTCCCGCGAAAAAGCTGCAGATGTCCAACACAGTTTAGGGG
>JAYOBL010000108.1:0-4202 GCA_038104835.1 Gammaproteobacteria bacterium
GCTGAATGATCGTCTGCACCTCGTCAATGTAGTTGTCACCACGCTGCGAATAGCTCCCTAGTCCGTAGGCGAGCTGGATGGGGTCTAAGCTGCGTTCCTGCTCTCGCATGCGGGCGCGCATGCGCCTGAAATGCGAGTAGCTTGGGTGTGTATTAATGTTATTGAAGTAGGCTGTGACGGCTGCATCCACGGTATCGAAGCGCTCTACTTCATGACTAGCCTCGTCAACGCGCTCATAAGGAACAAAACCACAGCCTTCTTGATAGCACCACTGCCCAAATAGGTTATTGCCTTCCACTGCAAACCTCGACGTGCCCCAAGCGGACTCATTCGCAGCTTGGGCTAGCACTAGGGAAATCGGAATGGCGTCAATTCGCAGGAGTAGCTCCGCGATTAACGCTTGCTGAGAGCTTTTGCTCAATCGAACTGGTTCTGAAGTTACTGAAGCGGTTTTAACTTTATAGCGCCGCGCCAGAGTGAGAAGTCGCTGCTGCTCCGCCGGTGACAAAGCAAAACCAGAATTCGCAATATCAGCATAGCCCTCGATCTGTTCTCGAAAACCGTGAATTCGCGCGTTTTGACGGCTTACATAGTCATCGAGGTAATCGAAAAATTTCTGCTTCCTGACTTGCGTATCGGTAAGCTGCGTAAAGTCTGGAAGCACACTGACTGCTTCTACGTTTACTGTGCGCTGCTTATCAACCTTAAGGGCTCGCTCAGATTGCTCTAGGCTTTGCGAAGACTGTAATAGACTTGGTGCGCCAAGATCGCCTCTGCGTAGCAAGCTCGCGAAGGAAATAAGCGCTGACACAAGCAAGACCAAGCCGGTGACTAAAAGTAAAGCTGTGGCATGGCGACGCCCAAATCGGTGCGCCACAGACAGCGCAGCGAAGAGACGTTCCAAGATTTTACTGAAGGCACTTAACATGGGGCAATGATAACCGAAACCAACCGCCGGCCCTATAAGCTCGGAAATCTGTTGAAACATCGATCTCAGGATAAGGATGGACTAAAAATTCTCAGCCCATGCTGTTCATTTCGCTGCGCCAGCGCAATCGGGTGAACTAGGGACCTCACCTTCAGATGCCTGCCATTCTGCAGGAGTGAAGAGATGCAGAGAGAGCGCGTGCACGCCTGCCTTTAGGTAGTCGCCTAGTAAACGGTAAATCAGCTGGTGACGCTTTACTCGCGATAGCTCCGCGAAGGCTTCGGCGACAACCACAAGTTTGAAGTGAGAATCCGTCGCAGGACCTGCATGCCCCGCACTCTCGTTTTCGAAGCGAACCCACTCAAGAGCAAGCGAGTCTTCGAGAGTCTCCTGCATAGCCTGAGCTACTGGCCCAGCACTATTTGATACAAATTTATTGCTCATTGCGAGATCCACTGCTGATTGAACTTATTCATGCGCAAAGCATAGCGAATACCTCGCCTGCAAACTACTGACATCGCCCCGTCGATAGCCGCTATACTGTCGCCTTTAAGACTAAACGAGCACCCGAGACTATGCCGCTTTCCTGGTACCCATGGCACATGCACAAAGCCAGTAAAGAGGTCGTGAAGACCCTTCAGCGCACACAGGCAGTGATCGAAGTCCTCGATGCTCGTACGCCGCTTGCAAGCTCCAACCCCCATTTCGCCGCGCTCACAGCGCAGCATCCCAGGATACGCATCCTAAATAAGGCCGATCTTGCCGAACCTGCGATTACTCAAAAATGGGCTACCTACTTCAATAGCCAGCCCCGCTCTTTGTGCCTGATCAACGGCTACGAGGCTCCGCTGGATGCTCAGCAGCTTATCCTCGGCGCACGCAAGCTGTTTGAGGCCAACGAGCTGAGTATTGGCGCACGTCAGCAGCTGCTGATCGGCGGCATCCCAAACGTCGGCAAATCCACACTGCTGAATCAGCTCTGTGCGCGCAAGCTTGCGAAAACGGGCAACGAGCCCGCCGTCACTCAAACCCAGCAGCGCGTACGGCTCGATGACCATTGGCACCTTGTCGACACCCCCGGTCTTATGTGGCCTAAACTGGAAGACCAACAAGCTGCGTATCGTTTAGCGGCAACAGGCACCATTCGTAATACTGCTGTAGAAGCCGAGGATGTAGCCTGGGCCCTCAGCGAAGAACTTTTGCTGCACTACCGACACCGGCTTGTACAGCGCTTCGACCTCCCAGAGGAGGCGCGCGATGCAGAGTCAGTGATGAGCGCTATTGCCCGCGCGAGGGCTTGCATTAAAGCCGGTGGGCGAGTCGACTGGCATAAGGCTTCCGAGGCTTTGCTAAACGAATTTAGGTCCGGCAAACTCGGGCGCTTTAGTCTCGAGCGGCCGCCGCTTGAGGGCCAGCAAGTAGACAGCAGCTACCAAGAGTCGACAGCGATTCAGCCTGAGATTTAGCTTAACCCAAATCTCCAGACCCCATTCACGAACCCAGCGAGAGAACATGAATCATCAAGTTAAAGCACCGAGCCCGCATTCCGCATTCGAATGGCAGCGCAGTGAGAAAATCGCCTCATTGAACGTCACGATGGAGCACTACATTCATAAAGCGACAGGGGCAGCGCATTATCATCTCGCAAGCGAAAACGATGAGAACGTCTTCTTAGTTGGCTTCCGCACAGTGCCCACGAGCTCCAACGGAGTCGCTCATATATTGGAGCACACAGCCCTTTGCGGCAGCGAAAAATACCCGGTGCGCGACCCATTCTTCATGATGATTCGCCGCTCTTTGAACACATTCATGAACGCGTTTACCAGCAGCGACTGGACTGCCTATCCATTCGCGAGCAAGAACAAGAAAGATTTCGACAATCTACTCGAGGTCTATCTCGATGCAGCGTTCTTCTCACGCCTCGACCCGCTGGACTTTGCCCAAGAAGGTCATCGGCTGGAGTTTGCGCAGCTAGACGACCCGGCTAGCGAGCTGCAGTACAAAGGAGTCGTTTACAACGAAATGAAAGGCGCGATGAGTTCAACCAACAGCGTCCTTTGGCAAACCTTAAGTAAGCACCTATTTCCTACGCAAACTTACCACTTCAACAGCGGTGGCGAGCCGGAGGATATCCCCGACCTAAGCTACGAAGAGCTCGTCGCGTTTTATAAGCGCCATTATCATCCCAGCAATGCGGTTTTCATGACCTTCGGCGATCGCTCCGCTGCCGAGCATCAAACCCGATTCGAAGAACTTGCGCTGCACCGCTTCGAGCGCTTGGACGATCTCGCAGAGATCGCGGATGAAAAGCGCTACCACGCACCGATTAGAGTCGAAGAGGCCTTCGCTGCCGAACCCGATGAGCGAGAACAAGGACATATCGTACTCGGCTGGCTGCTCGGTAGGAGCATCGACAGTCACGCCCTATTCCGTGCCGAGTTACTGACCGCAGTGCTTCTTGATAATAGCAGCAGCCCGCTTCTCGCCGCGCTCGAGACAAGCGAGCTTGGGAGCGCCCCCTCACCCATGTGCGGCCTAGAAGACTCGAATCGAGAAATGAGTTTTATGGCCGGCCTAGAAGGCTGCAAGCCCTCAGACACCGAGGCGGTAGAACGGCTAGTTCTGTCGACACTCGAGAGAATCGCCGCAGAAGGCGTTGATCAAGAGCAGGTTCTCGCTGCCCTGCACCAACTTGAACTCAGTCACCGCGAGATAGCCGGCGACAGCTATCCTTACGGACTACAACTGATACTGGGCGGCCTCTCGAGCGCACTACACCGCGGCGACCCGTTCGAATTAATGGATATTGACCCTGTGCTCGAGCAACTTCGCGCAGAGGTTGCTGACCCCCAATTCATTCCACGTCTCATTCGCGAGCAGCTGCTCAACAATCAGCATCGACTCACCCTGACGCTACGCCCCGATTTCGAGCTGGCAAAGCGTAAGTCCGATGCCGAGCGCGCGAAGCTAGACACGATTCGCGGCGCGCTGAGCGCACAGGAAGAAGAGCAGATACTCAGTAAAAGCAAGGCACTGCAGGCGCGACAAAGTGCAGAAGATGATGCGACTTTGCTCCCTAAAGTCGGCATTGAAGACGTCC
Organism: Gammaproteobacteria bacterium; assembly: GCA_038104835.1. Classification (GTDB taxonomy): domain Bacteria; phylum Pseudomonadota; class Gammaproteobacteria; order Pseudomonadales; family Pseudohongiellaceae; genus UBA9145. Next base: position 4,029 of record JAYOBL010000108.1, read on the forward strand.
CCGCCTCGCTCAGCGAGCCTCATAACAAGGAGCTAACACTAAGCTCAGGCGATCTGCTCAACTTCTACGCTCAAGGCACGAACGGCCTTGCTTACCAGCAAGTCGTATTCGATCTCCCAGCTCTTACAACTGAGCTCATCGAGATCTTGCCGCTTTACACAAGCTGTATTACCG
>JAYOBL010000108.1:4212-5469 GCA_038104835.1 Gammaproteobacteria bacterium
TACCGAGCTCGGCGTTGGCACACGTGACTATGCTCAGACTCAGGCATGGCAGGCCCAAGTTTGTGGCGGCCTTAACTGTTTTAGCACGATCAAAGGCCAGGTTGGGGATATCCAGACGCTGCAGGGAACCGTGAGCTTCTCCTCCAAATGCCTGGTCAATAAACATCGACAGGTGAGCGAACTGATCTACGAAACGCTTACCGAAGTGCGCTTCGATGAAACGCAGCGCATCGCTGAACTGGTGGATCAGATCACCACTCGAAAGCTAAGCAGTATCACCGGTTCCGGCCACGCACTTGCAATGAGCGCCGCAAGCAGCGGCTTCTCGCCTTCTGCCAAAATGCACCATCAGTATGGCGGTCTCGAAGGGCTCGTGCGCCTCAAGGCACTGCGTGACAAATTAGAAGACACCGCGCAGCGCAGTAAACTGCTGGAAAAGTTTCGCGAGTTGCATGCAATCCTTTTAAGCGCTCCAAGGCAATTCCTGCTTGTTGCTGAACCAGAAAAAGAAGAAGAACTCACCGCCGAAATCGACAGCTTTTGGGATAAGAAGGCGCAAACTCCCGAGGTGACTCCATTCAGCTTGCCTTCTACCCGCGAATCAGTGAAGCAGGCCTGGGTCACGTCAACCCAAGTTAACTTTTGCGCCTACGCCTACCCGACGGTGGCCTCCGATCATCCTGATCACGCCACCCTGCAAGTCTTGGCGGGCTATCTAAGAAACGGCTTCTTGCATAGCGCCATCCGCGAGGTGGGCGGCGCCTATGGCGGCGGAGCCAGCCAGGATCCCGCATCTGCCTCCTTTAGATTCTTCAGCTACCGCGACCCTCGGCTTGGCGAAACACTTGCCGACTTCAAAGCATCAATTACATGGCTGCTGGGCGACGCGCAGCAAGAAAGCCAGCTCGAGGAGGCAGTTCTCGGTGTTATTGCGTCTATGGACAAGCCCTCCTCACCCGCCGGCGAGGCGAAGACTGCGTTCTACAATCGCCTGTTTGGCAGGACCTTGGAGCAAAGAACGGAGTTCAGGAAACTCGTACTTGCGACTACACTAGAGGATTTGAAACGGGTTGCTACCCGTTATTTCGTCGATCAAGAACCTAGTCTTGCTGTAATTACTTCCGCCGCCAAAGCCGAAGAGCTCGAGATTGAGGGGCTTGAGATAAATAAAATATAACAAATTCAGTAAATTAGTAGATTTCAGGATTAACCCTACTAAATTTCAATATTTTAGGGAACTAGAACGAGGAGCACGGG
>JAYOBL010000109.1:0-5457 GCA_038104835.1 Gammaproteobacteria bacterium
CTTCTATCCCGACCACGTCCAAGCCCATATCGTTGGTATTACCGGCACGACCATTAGCCCAGAGTACGATATCGCTCTTAATTTTCTTGCCTGATTTGAGGTAGGTCACCACGCAATCATCAAAGTACTCGATCTTCTCGTATTCTTCGTTGTGACGACTGCGAACACCGAGATCGCGCAGGTGATAACTAAGCGCGCCGGAAATTTCAAAATCAAGAAAGCTGAGCAGTGAGGCCGCGGGATTGATCAGCTCTACTTTTGCACCAAGGCCACCGAAGATTGAGGCGTACTCGCAGCCAATCACGCCAGCACCGATGATAGTCACCTTGCGCGGAGAAAAATTCAGCGACAAAATCGTGTCGCTGTCGAACATGCGTGGATGCGAAAAATCCACGCCGGGCGGGCGATAAGGACGCGAGCCGGTGGCGATAATAAAATGATCTGCAGTGACGCGGGTTCTTTTACCCGCAAGCTTCAGGGTGTGTTTATCGACAAACGTGCCACGACCGCTGATAACAGGGATATGATTGCGGTCGTAAAAATCCGTGCGCATGGTTACCTGCGCAGAGACCACCCTTTCCGCCTGCTTGAGGATTTCCTGAAAGCTGAGCTTCTTCGCTTCGCCAACGTCGCGAAACACCGGGTTCGAATTAAACTGCATGACCTGATTTACAGTGTGGCGCAGAGCTTTGGATGGGATCGTCGCCCAGTGGGTACAGTTACCGCCAACCTGCTTGAGATCGTTCACCACCGCGACGTGACGCCCCGCCTTCTTCGCGTTCATCGCTGCCGCCTCACCCGCTGGACCGGCGCCGATCACGATAATGTCGTAGTGATCCTTACCTTTCATAATCGCTTTTCGCCTCTCTCCATAGCGTTGATTGCGCGCGGCCGCTCCTGCACTGCTTCAGAGCCAAGCTCTTCGCATTTCTGAGGGCTTCCACCGCATAGCTCACAGGTCTCGAGGCCGTCTACGTTTGCTAAACCGCCACATGAGCCCTTAATCGGCTTGCCGCCCATAAGAAGCCCCACGGACATGAAGACAAAGAACAGTCCCATGATGCCTAGGGTAATTATCCACACTGCCATAACCGTATTTTCCTTTTGCTGCCTGCCGCGCTACTGCAGGAAATCCGCGAAAGCTTGGGTACTGAAGCTCGTAAATTTAAGCTGCTGTGCAGCCTCATCACGCACTATAAAATACGCCGCCTGTCCCGTGGCTTCCGCGAGCTCCAGAGCAGCGGTAGGTCCAAGCACCATATAGCTCGTGGCCAGTGCATCGGCAGTCATTGCGCTTTCATCAATCACATAGACCGCAGCTAGCGCATGATTAATCGGCAGGCCACTGCGTGGGTCGATCTCGTGAGAGTACCGCACCCCTTCTGACTCGAAATAGTTTCTATAGTCACCCGAGCCCGCGATCGCAATTGACTCGCCCCGGCTACGAAATACTTCGTAGACCTGCGAGGGGCCGTCTACGGGCGCCTCGATAGCCGGAACCCAGCCTTGCTGCCTTGCGTCTTTATGACCGCTGATCCGCAGCTCTCCGCCTATTTCAACAAAGTAGTCGCTAATACCCTTGCTCTCCAGAAGCTCAGCAAGCCTATCTACCCCGTAGCCCTTGGCGATGGCGCTTAGATCTAAAGTAAGCGGCCTCTCCTTCTCAACCGTGCCATTAGCCGAATTCAATTTAATAGCCCCGTAGCCAACACTGGATAGTGCTTGATCAAGTTGCTCCTGAGGCGGCCTTTGGCGCTGCAGCGCTAGCTTACCCGGACCAAATCCCCAAAGATCCACCACCGGAGCGAGTGTAATATCGAAGGCGCCGCCGCTGAGTTCTGCGACTCTGAGGGATTCTTCGAGCACGCTAAACAGCTCTGGTGACACAGCTACTGGGCCTAAATCAGCGGAGCGATTTAAACGCGACAACTCCGAATCCTGCGCGTAGGTCGAAAACACTTCCCTGTCTAGCTCGAAAAGGAGTTCGCCCACCTCCTCTTCGAGCGCCTGCTGCTGCTCGGCGGTGAAAGCTGCGACGTATTGCACGGAGTAGCTCGTACCCATGGTTAGGCCGTCAAAACGACTCGGCGGTACGGGGGCGACACCCTCAGAATTGCCGAGGGGCGCCGCGGCGCCCCAAACAAGAATAATAACTAAAGTAAGCGCGGCAGCCGCGGCGAGGAGGGTTCGGCGACTGCCGATCACGAGAACTCGTCGAGTGCGATATTATCGTCCTCGACACCGAGATCTTTGAGCATCTTTATCACCGCGGCATTCATCATGGGAGGTCCGCACATATAGAATTCACAGTCTTCGGGCGCAGGGTGATCCTTCAAGTAATTCTCGAGGACGACGTTGTGAATGAACCCTGTCATTCCATCCCAATTGTCTTCCGGCTGAGGGTCAGACAACGCCACATGCCAGTCGAAGTTTTCATTCTCCGCGGCTAGCGTGTTGTAGTCCTCTTCATAGAACATCTCACGCAGGCTGCGAGCGCCGTACCAGAAGCTGATCTTGCGCTTGCTGTTCAGCCTTCTAAGCTGATCGAAAATATGCGAGCGCATTGGGGCCATTCCTGCGCCACCACCGATGAAAACCATTTCCGCCTCGGTCTCTTTGGCGAAGAACTCTCCGTAAGGACCAAAAACCTTCACTTTATCGCCGGGCTTGAGTCCGAATACGTAGGAAGACATTTTTCCTGGCGGTAAATCGGTGCCGGGAGGCGGAGTCGCAATTCGGATATTGAATTTGATCACGCCTTTTTCGTCGGGGTAGTTCGCCATCGAGTAAGCTCTGATGGTCGTATCATCGACCTTGGAAACGTGCTTAAAGAGTCCAAAGTGCTCCCAGTCGCCGCGGTATTCTTCACCAATGTCAAAGTCAGCGTATTTGACTTCGTGAGGTGGCACCTCTAACTGCACGTAGCCACCCGCGCGGAAGTCGACGCTCTCGCCCGCGGGAATCTCAAGCACGAGTTCTTTAATGAAAGTCGCTACGTTGTCGTTAGACAGCACCGTGCACTCCCACTGCTTGACGCCAAAGAATTCAGGCGCGACCTCAATCTTCATATCCTGCTTTACAGCAACCTGACAGGAGAGCCGCCAGTTATCGCGGCGCTGGCCGCGTGTGAAGTGCCCTTCCTCTGTGGGCAGCATAGAGCCCCCACCGTCATTAATTTGGCATTTACACTGCGCGCAAGTACCGCCACCGCCGCAGGCCGAGGACAAGTAGATGCCAGCGTCTGCCAAAGTATTCAGCAGCTTGCCACCCGCTTGGACGGTGAGCGTCTTTTCAGGGTCGCCGTTAATCTCTATTTGTACATCGCCGCTGCTCACCAGACGAGCACGCGCAAGCAAAATAAGTGAAACGAGGAGCATGACGACCACTGTAAAAAGCGCTACGCCGCCGAGAATTGTTCCGAAATCTATCATTATTAAGCCGTCAATCCGCTAGTCGTAATTAAATATACTTATCGAGCAATGAGGTCAGCTCTGGGCAGCGTCTTACAGCGATACGCCGCTGAGAGACATGAAACCAAGCGACATAAGTCCCACGGTTATAAACGTTATACCCAAGCCTCTCAGACCTTCCGGCACATCGCTGTACTTTAGTTTTTCACGGATCCCTGCCAAAGCAACTATCGCAAGGGCCCAGCCAAAACCAGAGCCGAGCCCGAAGGCGACGCTCTCGGGGAAGGTGTAGTCACGCTCTACCATAAACAGCGTTGCACCAAGGATCGCGCAGTTCACCGTGATGAGCGGCAGGAATACGCCGAGCGCGCTGTAGAGCGCCGGTACATATTTATCGAGAAACATCTCAAGCATTTGCACCATCGCCGCGATCACGCCGATGTAGCAAAGGAAACCTAGGAAGGCGAGCGACAAATCGGGAAGCCCGAGCCACCCTAGAGCTCCTTCGCGCAGGAGGAAATTAAAAATCAAATTATTCACCGGAACAGTGATGAGCTGGACCACGACAACCGCGATGCCTAGACCAATGGCGGTCTCTACTTTCTTCGAAACGGCAAGGAAGGTGCACATGCCCAGAAACATCTGCAGTGCCATATTCTCGATAAATACGGCTTTGACGAAGAGACTTACTAGGGCTTCCATTTAAAATGCTCCTTCCTGCGAATGGCTAGCGTGGGGGGCAATGCGAAACTCAGGGCTTTCGACCTGCTCCGTCTTCACCTCTCTCAATACCCAAATGAAGAAGCCAATGATAAAGAAGGCGCTAGGTGCGAGCAGCATGAGGCCATTGCCCTGATACCAGCCGCCGTTGCTCACAAGCGGTAAGATTTCCACGCCGAGTAGAGAGCCCGAGCCCAAAAGCTCTCTGAATACTGCGACAACGATAAGCACCACGCTGTAGCCCAGCCCGTTGCCAATGCCATCGAGAAAACTCAGCAGCGGAGGGTTTTTCATCGCAAAGGCTTCCGCGCGCCCCATCACAATGCAGTTGGTAATAATTAGGCCTACAAAGACGCTAAGGCTTTTACTAATCTCATAGGCGAAGGCCTGAAGGAATTGATCCACCGCGATAACCAGCGACGCGATGATTGTCATCTGAATGATTATTCGAATGCTCGATGGCATGTAATTGCGGATCAATGAGATGAACAGATTCGAAAAAGCAGTCACGCTTGTTAAAGCGATACACATTACCAAGGTCACACTCAGCTGGGTGGTTACCGCTAGCGCGGAACAGACCCCAAGGATCTGCAGCGCGATGGGGTTGTTGTCGAAAAGCGGTTTGAAGACGACTTCTTTGGCGCTCGTCATTACTTCGTCCTTAATCAGTACTCAAGTCAATCAGTGAAAATTCAGGTTTTCTTGCAGCGAACTCGCTAGCTTTAAATTGCTAGCTGCTTCAGCAGCGGCCCGAAAGCGTCGTCACCAAGCCAGTATTGAACCAGATTCGCGACGCCGCGACTTGTCAGCGTGGCGCCCGAGAGACCATCGATCTCGTGTTCACCGCTTCCGGCTCCTTTAACGACCGTCAGCGCAACGCCACCATCGTCGGCGTACACCTTCTTGCCTGGCCACAGAGCCTGCCAGCGCGGATTACGCACCTCGGCGCCAAGGCCAGGAGTTTCTTTTAACTCGTAAAAGGCCAAGCCCTTAACAGTATTCGCATCGCCTTCCAGCGCCATGAATCCGTATAGAATTCCCCAGAGCCCGTAGCCGCTCACGGGCAAAACGATGGTATCCAGTTCGCCTTCACTTTGGCCTTCCATGAGATAGACCATTTGATACAGCGCCCGGCGCTTGACGTCGGCGAGGTCTTCTTCGCTGCTCAACGCCTCAGAGAGTTCTGGATCGGTGATGACCGTGCGCTGATCGTAACTCGCTAGGTCTATCCCGAGCTCCGCCACTTCCGCAGCTTCTAGAAAACGCCCCGCGCGAATATCGACCAAACGCGGCGTGAACTGGCTAAAAAGACCTTCCACCTCATCGT
>JAYOBL010000110.1:0-5137 GCA_038104835.1 Gammaproteobacteria bacterium
CATTGACCGTGAAGTGCTATGGGGCAATGCCGAAGGCATTCAATAAACCTGTACGCTTTTGTAGTAAGCCTTTGGTCGTAACCCTGCTCTCATCGCGCTAAAATAGCAGCATGACTGCTATCAAAAACCTAAGCGTGCTCGACCTCGAGCGCAATCCCGGCGCCTTCACCCAATCGCTCTATGACGGTTTGACCGACTGTGGATTCGTGGTGCTACGCGATCACGGAATCGACGAAGCTGATCTTAAAAAAGCTTACGAGCTGATTGAAAGCCTCTTTGCTCAGCCATTGGAGACGAAGCTACGCTACGACAGCGGGCAAGGCGGCGCGCGCGGCTACACCGCTTTCGGTCGTGAGAATGCTAAAGGCAACGCTCATGCAGATCTTAAAGAATTCTGGCACGTAGGCCAGGAGCTGCCAGCAGACAGTCCGTACAAGGCCGTGTACGAAGACAACGTATGGCCACAGGAGCTGCCGGAATTTAAGCCGCACATGCTCTCGATTTATCGGCAGCTCGAGGAGCTCGCTAGGCGTATGCTTGCGGTGCTGGCAAAGCCCTTGGGCCTAGCGCCTGATTTCTTTGACAAGATGACGGAGCAGGGTAATTCCGTTTACCGGCTTCTTCACTATCCCGCCGTAAAGGGCTTGGATACGCGGAATTCGATGCGCGCTGCACCGCATGCAGACATCAATCTCATTACCTTATTACTGGGCGCTACTGACTCAGGCTTAGAAATCCTGGGCAAAGATGGAGAGTGGATTCCGGTCGAGAGCACGGCTGATGAAATCGTCCTCGACACGGGAGATATGATGTCGCGCCTAACTAACGAGGTATTCCCGTCCACCGTCCACCGCGTTGTGAATCCGGGCGCGCAGAACCGCTCACGTTTTTCGATGCCGTTTTTCCTGCACCCTCATAGCAACGCGAGCTTAGCTTGCCTGCCCCAATGTGAGGGCGAGCACGGACCTAAATATCCCCCCATTACCGCCGGCGAGTTTCTGCAGCAGAGACTTCGAGAGATCGGTTTGCTCGAGAACTGATTGGGCCTTACGCGATCGAGAGGAAGAAGCTCGCAATGGCCCCTGACATCAGATTCGCGAGAAAACCAGCAATCACCGCGCGCACACCCAGCTCCGCGATGTCGCTGCGGCGGGTAGGGGCCATGGTGCCCAGGCCGCCCAGCATGATGCCGATTGAAGAAAAGTTTGCGAACCCACACAGCGCGAAGGTGACTACTGCCTGCGTGTGAGCGCTAAGCGAAGCGCTCTGTTCGGTGAATGCGACAAAGGCCACGAACTCATTGAAAACGAGTTTCTGACCTATGAGACTGCCCGCGAGATTGGTCTCTTCCCAAGGGATTCCCAGTATGAAGGCAAGAGGCTGGAATGCGTAGCCCAGCAGCAGCTGTAAGGATAGAGAGTCGAAGCCAAAGAGCCCACCTGCCCAGGCCAAGATCGCATTGAGAAGAGCGATGAGGCCAACAAACGCTAAGACCATTGCGCCTACATTGAGGGCGAGGCCCATACCACTGCTCGCGCCTGCCGCGGCAGCATCGATAACATTGACGTGCTGGTCGAACTGCAAGTCTATTTCCGACTCGTCCTCTTTTAAATCCTCGGTTTCGGGAATCATCATTTTGGCCATTAGGAACCCGCCTGGCGCAGCCATAAAGCTTGCGGCCAAGAGATAGCGCAACTCGACCCCCAGTAGGACATAGCCCGCCAGCACCGACCCGGCAACCGTCGCCATGCCGCCGACCATTACCGCGAATAGCTCGGAGCGAGTCATCGATGGGATGTAGGGCTTTACTACTAAAGGCGCTTCGGTTTGTCCGACGAAAATATTGGCCGTTGCAGACATCGACTCCGCTTTACTCGTTTTCAGCAGGCGCTGCAGCGCGCCGCCGATGACGCGAATGATCCAACCCATGATGCCGAGATAGTAGAGGACAGAAACGAGAGCAGAAAAGAACACGATGACGGGGAGCACGTGGAAAGCAAAGATGAAACCCATTTCGAACGCGCCGATAGGACCAAACACGAAGGCGATCCCATCCTGCGCATTGCCCAGCACGCTGGTTACTGCATTGGACACAGCGCTGAGCATCGCTACCCCCGCAGGCAGGTAGAGGACTATTCCGCCGAGCGAGAACTGCAGTAAGAGGGCCAGGCCGACAGTGCGCCAGTTTATTGCGCTGCGCTGCGTCGAAGACAGGTAGGCGATTAGAAATAGGACAATGATGCCGAGTAGGCTTATGACTGCGCTCATAGCGGGCTATTCTCTGGTAGCTGAAGGATCATCGTTCGAAGTGCAGCGCCTTTTGCCGCAGTCGAGAGCAAGAAATCCTAAGAGGCCGAGGCGGCTGTTGTTGTCACCAAAGAGGAGATTGCAGCAAGCGCGGTGTCGACCGAAGTCTGAGGCGGAACTTCGCCACTGAGCGCGATGTCGGCATAGTGCGAACTGGGCTCAAGAAACGCATGATACATGGGTCTGACGGTGGATTCGAACTGTTCTCTAACACTTGCCTCGCTCCGACCACGCTCCATAGTGTCTCGTGCGATCCGTCTAGCCAGACAGACCTCGAGATCTGCGGCAAGGAAGAAACTAAGATCGAGCTGCGAGCGGATTTGTGACTGGCTCAAGATTAGGCAGCCGTCTAGGAGAACGATGTCTGCTGTAGGGAGCCTCCGGCTTTCGCAGGCCCGGGTGTGGCTAGCGTAGTCATAGACGGGCACGTCAATTGCTTTGCCGGCTTTTAAAGTAGCAAGGTGCGTGGCCAGGAGAGTGTGATCGAGCGCGTCGGGGTGATCAAAGTTGAGTGCGGCGCGCTCTTCGAGCGAGAGGTGAGCCTGGCTGTAGTAGTAGGAATCCTCGCACAGCACCGTGGTTCTTAGCGCGCGCGTGGAAGCCTGCTGGGCAAGAGCCTCTTGCAGGAGGCCCAGGAGCAAACTCTTGCCTGAGCTAGTAGGGCCCGCGATACCAATGAGCAGTGCGGACAAGAGCTAAACTGTCCTACCGCGCAGGGCGGCGATGCGTTTTTCCAGCGGCGGGTGGCTCATGAACATTTCGCTAGTCGCTCGCTTGCCACTGATGCCGAAGGCTGTGAGCTGACCGTCGAGCTGGCTTTCCATTTGATTTGACTGAAGGCGCTGTAAGGCCGCAATCATCTTCTGTTTGCCTGCTAGGGCGGCGCCGCCGCTATCGGCCCGGAACTCGCGCTGGCGTGAGAACCACATGACAATCACGCTGGCGAGGAGGCCAAACACCATTTGGAAGGCCATCACTGTCATAAAATAGACGAAACGATTGTTGCTGCCGCGACTAATGGCGCTCGCGGCAATGCGAGCGAAGAAAAACACGAAGGTGTTAAGCACGCCCTGAATAAGCGTGAGGGTGATCATGTCGCCATTGGCTATATGACTCACTTCGTGGCCTAGCACCGCTTCGGCCTCATCCTGGGTCATGCTTCGCAGAAGCCCAGTGCTGACAGCGACCAAAGCATTGTTTCGGCTCATGCCAGTGGCGAAGGCGTTAATTTCGGGTGAGTCGTAGATGGCGACTTCGGGCATGCCGATGCCGGCTTCTTTTGCCTGGCGCTTGACTGTCTCGAGCAGCCATTTCTCGCTGTCGTTGCGTGGTGATTCGATAACCGAGGCGCCTACGCTGCGCTTGGCGATCCACTTAGACATAGCGAGGGAGATGAGCGAGCCGCCCATCCCGAAAACCGCGGAGATCACAAGTAGGCCGGCGTTGCTCGATGAGTCGAGTCCCAGCGCTGGCATGAGGATCGCCAGTACGATGCTGAGCACGAGCATCACAGCAAGGTTGGTCAGTAGGAACAAAAAGACACGTTTCATGAATAGATTCCTCGGGGAAAAAGGTCCAGCGTTTAGGGTGCAGCGACAGCGGCTATGGTGTTGTTTATTGTGGCAGATCGCATGATTTAAAGGCTAGGTGAATTTCTGTTCGGTGGTGACATAGCAGGCTGGGTGCCGTTAAGCTTCGACTCGGCAGCCCTGCAGGGCTAATACACAACAGGAGAGAGCATGCTCGCGGTTATCGGCGGTACGGGGTTAAACGATTTAGACAAACTCGATGGCTTTGAGCGCCGTGGGACAGAGCAGTTTAGGAGTCGCTACGCAGACGAGCCTGTAGACGTGGGAGTATTTGCCTACGCAGGACACGAGTTTTTCTTTTTACCCCGCCACGGCAAAGGTCATGTGGTGCCTCCCCACCGTATTAACTACCGTGCCAATATCGACGCATTGAAGAGTGCTGGCGCCGAGGCGATTGTGGCAATGAACGCGGTAGGGGGAATTGCAGATAATCTCGGCCCAGGCGTGCTGGCGATTCCGGACCAAATAATCGACTACAGCTACGGGCGAGAATCCTGCTTTTATCTGGGGGCGGGGGATGAAGTTGTTCATTGTGATTTCGCCGAGCCTTACTGCGCGGTGCTGCGGGAACAGCTTATCGAAGCTGCCCAAAAGGCGGGTGCAGGTTCTGCGGAAATTGTGCGTGCAGGTGTTTACGGTTGCACTCAAGGCCCGCGACTCGAAACCGCCGCCGAGATAGCCCGAATGCGCGCCGATGGCTGCACTATGGTCGGTATGACAGGGATGCCCGAAGCAGCGCTAGCGCGCGAGGCGGGGCTTAGCTATGCCAGCCTTGCGCTGTCCGTGAACTGGGCTGCGGGGCTGGTTAAGGAGCCTATTACGCTCGATGAAATCTATGCGGTGGTGGCGGCTGCGGAGCCTCGGCTGCAGCAGACTATCGCAGCTATGGTTCTTTGCTTGGGAAAAGCCTAGTCGACTGCTTGAGTATCGCGCTCGGTAAGTGGAGGCAACTCATAGGGCTGGGCTAGGAAGATAACCCCGAGAGCGGGGCTGTCTAGATAATGGAATTCACCGCTTCTCATCTCACGCGACTGGCTGTGTAAATAGTAGCCGTCGGTGCCCGCTGCTAAGCCCAGCATAGTGTCTAAAACGATGCGGTCCCTGCGGGCGTTAAAATGCAGGTCGACTGTGCCGGCCAGCCCTCCGGTATCGATGCTGAGAGCGGTGGATTCACCTTCCTCTGCCAACGGTGCGCGCCAGACGGCGTGGTAGAGAAGTCGATAGTCCGGCGAGCGCTCGAG
>JAYOBL010000110.1:5147-5432 GCA_038104835.1 Gammaproteobacteria bacterium
TAGTTTGCTGAAAGTCGCTCTCGCTTGCCGGCAGTGCGATATCAGGATCGCGCTGCAGATCAACGAAGCGGAAACTACTGGCCGCGTCTATGGGTGAAGGCAGCTTTGGGAGCGAGGCCGCCGGCTCAGTTGCAGAGCGTGAAGTCTCACCTGCCACGCCTGTCTGCTCCGCTTCAGTGAAGAGCGCTGAGTCTATTGCAAGCAGCTCGGCAAGCGTAGTTAGCGTGACGCTTCCCTTTGCCAGAAGATCGGATTTAGCAAGGAGGTGAGGGGGCTCCTGTAAGC
>JAYOBL010000023.1:0-597 GCA_038104835.1 Gammaproteobacteria bacterium
TCCCATGGGCCCGGTTGAGCCGTTGAGTGATGCGATTCCCATTGGCATAGCCTCGGGATCGGCTCGAATGAGTTCGGGGTATTCATTGACTGGTTTAGAGAAGCAAATAGCGGATTGCCGCCAGAACGTGGGTCTAGATCTTCTTTCCATGAACCAGTACTCCCGAAAGTCTCTCTGGATGGATAAGCTTTTCCTAAGGGTTTTGTCTCGTGATCCAGCAATCGGTAAGCAGATCTTCAGTTCTATGGGTTGTGAGCTGGATGGTGACACTTTCGCGCGTTTTATGACGGATCAGTTTTCTCTTGGAGACGCGCTCAGGGTGGTCGGGGCCATGCCTAAGAAGCCGTTCTTAAGGGCGCTATTTCAATGATGATTTTGAGTCAATTAGATACGATAGCTCTGCTTGCGATACTTTTGATTGGTGTTCCTCATGGAGCGTTGGACATCGACTTGTCCTTAGCTGCCAGTAATTCATCTAAAAATCGCATGCTCTTCTACTTTAGCTACATTGTCCTTGCCTTGGGTTCATTTTGGCTGTGGTCAATGTTGCCAACTGCTTCATTGATAGTTTTCTTGGCCATCAGCACTGTCCACTTC
>JAYOBL010000023.1:607-26705 GCA_038104835.1 Gammaproteobacteria bacterium
CACTTCGGTAGATCGAATCCTTTTGGATTGGCGAAGGGGCGCACGGCTAAGAATTGGCAACTTGCTAGCGTCCAGTTTTTCATGGGCGGTGCAGCAACAATCTTCATTCCCGCGTTGTATTGGTCTCAAGCGCAGTTGCTTTTTGGATCGCTTGGTGCGGACCCGGCGGTGATCAGACTCGTCGGGTTAGTAGCACTGCCCGCCTGGATCGCGTCAGCCCTCGTGTCTATGCTTTATCTTCGGGCTTCCAGAGTCGCGATTATTTGTGTTTTTCTATGTGCTTTGGTAGCGGTGAAAGATGTCCTCTCTCCTCTGATATTGTTTAGTTTCTATTTTTGTGTGTTGCACTCGGCGCCCCATTTTTTTAGAGCGATGAGGTTTTTGCGGGTTCCTATTTTCTCTCCGCCGCCTATGTTCTTAGTTAACACGGTGATCGCTTGGTTATTTGTCTTTTTGGCTTATGGGTTCTATGACTTAGGTGATAATAGTGTCGCTGCTAGTTTGAACGCGGTTTTTGGCGTGCTCTTTGCGCTGACTATTCCACATATGTTTCTGGTTGATGTGCTCCTGCCTCGCGCTGCGCAGTATTGGCAGGCGGATTTTTCGTTAGATGACGGCTTAAAGAGAAATTATGGAAACTGAGATCTCCCAGCGCAAAGCTGAACATTTAGAGGTTGCTCAGCTCGCAAGTTCACAATCATTGAGCGCTCGTCTCTGGGATCATATTAGGTTTGAACCCAACGCTCTGCCGGAACTGGATCTAGCTGCGATCGATTCGTCCCTTGAGTTTTTGGACCGTGTGATTTCATGTCCGCTACTCATCTCGTCAATGAGCGGGGGTATTGAAAATGCGGATCGAATGAATATTCATTTAGCCGAGGCCGCCGCAGAGACGAACGTCGCCTTGGCCCTTGGCTCTATGCGCATATCACTAGAGCAAGGTAATGCCAATTCGAGTTTCAATCTTCGACGCTATCTCAAGTCGCAGCCGCTGATTGCAAATATCGGCGGAGCGCAAATCATTGGTTCGCGCGGATTAGACATGGCGATGCGCTGTGTAGAGGTGACAGAAGCCGACGGCCTGTTTGTCCACCTCAACCCGCTGCAGGAGGCTCTCCAAGTCGGCGGCGACACCAACTGGATCGGTGTTTGCGATTCACTGGAGCGGCTTGCCGCTGACCTGCCTGTCCCACTGCTTGTGAAAGAAGTGGGTCACGGCCTAGGAATAACAACCGCAAAACGCCTCGCTGACTTAGGAGTGAAGTGGCTAGACGTGGCAGGATCTGGCGGTACAAGTTGGGCACAGATAGAACATGCTAGGGTGCGCGAAGGCACGAGTATTTTCTCCGACTGGGGTATAGACGCGGTTTCAAGCCTTTTAGCTCTGCAGCGCGCAGAACTTCCACTACGGCTGATTGCTTCAGGTGGGCTGCGAAATGGCTTGGATCTGGCCAAAGGTATCAGGCTAGGAGGTTATCTCGGCGGGATGGCACAGCCGTTCCTGGCACCAGCGCTCCACAGCACCGAAGCCGTTGTCGCCAAGATCCGAGAAATTCAAGAGGAGTTTCGAATCACCCAGTTCTGCACCGGCAGCGGGTGCGTGGCTGATTTACGTGAGGCACCACTTCTAAGCGTGGTCTGAGTAGCGAACAGCCAGCTCCTCACTTAGTTTTCGACTCTGGCAGCGCGGCCTAACTGAGACTTCGGAAATAATTACTTTCATGTCGAGTTCTGTTAGACTCTCGCTCCCAGTTTGGGGTTCAAACCCTCAAATCGATGGTCGGAGAGCCTGCTTTAGTAACTCGTAGCGCTGTTCGAGGTGAAATTACATTCGCTTTGCGTCGCCTCGCTCAGGGGTGGCGACAGGGCATCAAGAATGGGCTTTAGGCCCATTTTTTGTTGGTGGAGTTTGTTGATTTTAGAGAATTCAACAACTTAGAAGATTTTTGATTCTTGGGTTAGAGACATCACAGCGCGAGAACTAGGTGCAAGTTAAGTGAAGAACGCAGCAGAACAGATCGCGGAGTTAATCGCACCCACCGTTGAGGCTCTGGGCCTTGAACTGTGGGGTATCGAGCTGCAGCAGCAGGGGAAGTACTCTCTGCTTCGCATCTATATCGAGAACCGCGAAGACGGGGTGGGTATTGAAGACTGCGAGAAGGTAAGCCGCCAAGTGAGCGCGCTGCTCGACGTCGAAGACCCGATCTCTGGCGAGTACACGCTCGAAGTCTCTTCGCCGGGAATGGACAGGCCGCTGTTTACAGCGGAGCAATTCGGTTTGTACGTGGGCGAGACTGTCAATATTCGCTTGCGTACGGCCATGCAGGGGCGCCGAAAGTTTAAGGGCGTCATTGAACGCGTGAATGAAGGAGTCGTCGACCTGCTGGTCGATGGCGAGTCGGTGGCGATACAGCTGACCGATATAGACAAGGCCAATATCGACTATTAGTGCAACGCTTGCCGTGTGGACTCTCCACCGAGCAGCTTGAGTAAGGTGACACTGCTATGATGAGTAAAGAAATTTTGATGGTTGCGGACGCGGTCTCTAACGAGAAAGGCGTGTCGCGCGAGGTGATATTCGAGGCAATCGAATCGGCGCTCGCCATGGCAACTAAAAAGCTCAACGAGGAAGAAGAAATCGACTGCCGCGTCGAGGTGGACCGCAAGACGGGCGAATACGAAACTTTCCGTATCTGGACAGTGGTTGCAGACGATGAATACGTTAATGAGTTTACTCAGTACATGCTCGAGATGGTGTCGGATAAAGACCCTTCACTAGAGGTCGGCAGCACAATAGAAGAGAAGATTGATAACGTGCCCTTCGGCCGTATCGCGGCGCAAACGGCGAAGCAGGTTATCGTGCAGAAAGTCCGCGACGCCGAGCGCGAAATCGTACTGAACGAATACAAAGACCGTGTGGGCGAACTGGTAACCGGCACGGTTAAGAAAGTGACTCGCGAAAGCATCATCGTTGACCTTGGTGGCAACGCCGAAGCGATTCTCATGCGCGATCAAATGATTCCCCGTGAGACCTTCCGCATGAGCGACCGCATCCGCGCGTTACTTATTGATGTGCGTCCCGAGCAGCGCGGCCCGCAGCTCTTTCTCAGCCGCACATCGCCGCAGATGCTAATAGAGCTATTCAAAATTGAAGTGCCGGAGATCAACGAACAGATCATTAACATTCGTGCTGCGGCGCGTGACCCCGGTTCGCGGGCAAAAATTGTGGTATCGACTAACGACGGCCGCATAGACCCCGTAGGCGCCTGCGTGGGTATGCGCGGCTCGCGTGTACAAGTTGTGTCGGGTGAGCTCTCTAACGAGCGGATCGATATCATCCTGTGGGATGACAATCCGGCACAGCTGGTAATCAACGCGATGTCACCGGCGGAAGTTGCGTCGATCGTTATGGACGAAGACAGCAATACGATGGATGTCGCGGTAGAGGAAGAAAACCTTTCGCGGGCTATCGGTCGCAATGGCCAAAACGTGCGACTGTCAGCCGAGCTTACAGGCTGGACGATCAACGTGATGAGCGAAGAAGACGCCGCGGAGAAGCAGGAGCAGGAATCTGTTGGCTTAATCGAGATGTTCATGAACAAGCTCGATGTCGACGATGAAACGGCCGAGGTTCTGGTGAGCGAAGGCTTTACCTCGCTCGAAGAGATCGCGTACGTGCCCATGGATGAGATCCTGTCGATCGACGGTTTCGATGAAGAAATTGCCGAAGAGCTGCGCAACCGCGCGAAAGACGCATTGCTGACTCAGGCGATTGCGTCTGAAGAAGATCTGTCATCGCTCAACGTCGCAGACGATCTAATCAACATGGAAGGCATGGATAAAGAACTTGCGCTTGAACTCGCGAAGCGCGAAGTCTTGTGTATGGAAGACCTCGCCGAGCAGGCGACGGACGAACTCATGGAAATCGCAGGCATGACAGAGGAGCGGGCAGGTAAGCTAATTATGACTGCGCGCGCCCCGTGGTTCGAATAGCGTTTGACCTAGGCTCTTCGCCTAGGGGGTTCGAGGTCGAACCAATGAACTAAATTTTTGAAAGGGCTGCGTTGCAGCCAGCCGACGAATCCAAAGTAGTCGGCATAGTGCAAGCCCAGGGCTTGCAAATACTGGAGTAGATTGAATGGCCGATGTAACCATAAGTGAACTCGCTAAAGTGGTCGGAGTTGACGTCGAGAAGCTGCTATCGCAGGTGAAAGACGCAGGGCTTCCGCATACCAAAGCTGATGACACGATCTCAAACGACGACAAGAATATTTTGTTGCAGTCGCTTCGAGGCAGTCACGGTGACGCTGAGAGTTCTGCTGCTCCGCGCAAGATCACGCTTAAGCGCAAGACGCTGGGCACGCTCAAGAGCGCCTCGAGCGGTAGTCGCGGCAAGACGGTTAACGTCGAGGTCCGCAAGAAGCGCACCTACGTAAAGCGCAGCGAAGTAGAAGAAGAGCCAGTCGCAGAGCCAGTCGCAGAGGCAGCGCCAGAAGCGCCCGCACCCGACCCCGTGGCTGCGGCGGAAGCCGCTCTCGCTGCGGCCAAGGCTGAAGAAAGAGCAGCCGCTGCGAAAGCCGCCGAAGAGGCAGCTAAGGCCGCTGCTGCTGCTCCTGCCACGCCGGCGCCCGCTGTGGAGGCCGACCGCGCCGACAAGCCCGGCGCTAAGCGTAAAGCACCAACCAAGAAAGAGCTCGATGACGAAGCTGAAAAGAAGCGCCGCGAAGCTCGCAATACCAAGACCAAACCTGCCAAGCGTCAGAGCCGCACCTTAAAAGTGAATGACGACTTCGTTCTCGAAGGCGGCGATGACGGCGGCCGCGGCCGCCGCGGCGCGCGTCGCGGACGCAACCGTCTCACTGGCGCGACTCAGGCGTTCGAAAAGCCAACCGAGGTCGCGGTGCGCGACGTTAAGATCGGCGAAGCGAACAAGGTTACTGATCTCGCTCAGCAAATGACTGTCAAGGCCGCCGAGGTCGTAAAGACGCTGTTCAAAATGGGCGTTATGGCAAACATTAATCACGTGCTCGACGCCGACACGGCGACCCTGCTCGTTGAGGAGATGGGCCATCGTCCAAACTTTGTTTCCGAAGACGCACTGGAAGAGCAGCTAGCTGAATCCCTGGCTGAGAAAGTCGGCGAGGAGCAAATTACGCGCGCGCCAGTAATTACTGTAATGGGTCACGTTGACCACGGTAAGACGTCACTGCTGGACTATATCCGTAAGTCTACCGTTGCCTCGCACGAAGCGGGCGGCATTACTCAGCACATAGGTGCTTATCACGTAGACACCAATCACGGCATGGTTAGCTTCCTCGACACGCCGGGGCACGCAGCATTTAGTGCCATGCGCTCGCGCGGTGCTAAGGCGACCGACGTGATCGTGCTCGTTGTGGCCGGCGACGACGGCGTCAAGCCGCAAACCGAAGAAGCGGTGAAGCACGCGAAAGCGGCGGGCGTTCCTTTGGTTGTCGCTGTGAACAAGATGGACAAAGAAGGCGCGGACCCCGACCGTGTTAAGAACGAGTTGTCAGCGCTGGAAGTTATTCCTGACGACTGGGGCGGTGATACTCAGTTCATTCCTGTCTCAGCCCACACAGGCGACGGTATCGATAAGCTTCTCGAAGCCATTCTGCTGCAGGCTGAGCTCATGGAGCTCACGGCCTACACTGACGTCCC
The DNA here is from genome assembly GCA_038104835.1 of Gammaproteobacteria bacterium. GTDB lineage: Bacteria > Pseudomonadota > Gammaproteobacteria > Pseudomonadales > Pseudohongiellaceae > UBA9145. Next base: position 6,287 of record JAYOBL010000023.1, read on the forward strand.
GGGTCAAGGGGTTGTCGTTGAATCGCGTCTCGACAAGGGGCGCGGTGCCGTTGCTTCTGTGCTTGTGCAAAACGGTACGCTGCGCACCGGCGATATTGTGCTGGTGGGTAAAGAGTATGGCCGCGTTCGTGCGCTAGTCGACGAGAACGGCGTAAACACCAAGACAGCTGGACCCTCTATTCCGGTTGAAATATTGGGCCTCACAGGCGTGCCTGACGCGGGTGACGAATTCGTTGTCCTTCCAGATGAGAAGAAAGCGAAAGAAGTTGCCGAGTTCCGCCGCACGCGTCTGAAAGACACGATGCAGGCGCAGCAGCAGGCGTCGCTTGTAGACAATATGTTTGCCGGCATCGGCAAGCCGAATATGAGCACGTTCAATATTATCTTGAAGACCGACGTACGTGGCACGCTCGAGGCGCTCACCGCGTCGCTGGTTGCGATGAACACCGACGAAGTACAGGTCAAAGTTGTCTCTTCAGGCGTTGGCGGAATTTCGGAGAACGACGTTCACCTTGCCGCTACATCTAAGGCGATGATCATCGGCTTTAACGTACGCGCCGATAAAACAGCGAAAGAGATAATCGACAATGAAAATCTCCAGCTGCGCTATTACAGCGTGATCTACAATGTCATCGACGATGTGAAAGCGATCATGGGCGGCATGTTGTCACCAGAGATTCGCGAAGAGATCCTCGGTGTTGCCGAAGTGCGCGATGTCTTCACCTCGCCCAAGTTCGGTCTCATTGCAGGCTCCATGGTTATCGAAGGCACTATATACCGCAGCAAGCCGATCCGCGTTCTGCGCGAAGATGTAGTGATCTACGAAGGCGAGCTCGAATCCCTGCGCCGCTTCAAAGACGATGCGAACGAAGTTCGCAACGGAGTTGAATGCGGTATCGGTGTGAAGAATTACACCGACGTGAAAGTAGGCGACAAGATCGAGGTGTATCAAACCACCGAGATCGCTCGCAGCTTATAGGGCGAGTTGAATGGCAAACCTATCACCTAGAGGCCAGCGCGTTGCGGATCAAATTCAACGCGAGCTTGCTACGCTAATTCAGCTCGAAGTGAGCGATCCGCGCGTGGGCTTGGTCTCGGTGACTGGCGTCGATGTGAGTCGGGATTTATCCCACGCCCGCGTGTTCGTCACGGTGCTCAATACACCGACTGAAAGCGATGAGGCGAACGATGCGCTGAGCAGCCCAGGCGGGCTCGATAAACTCGAGGTCGAGGAAAACCTCAAGGCGTTGAATCAGGCCGCCGGTTTCCTACGCACGCTACTCGCTAAACGCTTAGCGCTGCGTTCGGTACCTAAGCTGCAGTTCCGCTACGATTCAAGCATCGAAAACGGCGCTGCGCTGTCTAGTTTGATCGACAGCGCGCTCGCGGCCGACAGCGAGCAGCATAGCGAAGACCCCGCGGACGGCACCTCGGACGACCCCGCGAGCTAGTGGCAAGAAGAAAGAACAAAGGGCGAAGCGTGCACGGCATTGTCGTGCTCGATAAGGCGCTAGGCGGCAGCTCGAATCACGCGCTGCAGCAGGTTAAGCGCCTCTTTGATGCCAACAAAGCCGGGCATACCGGCGCCTTAGATCCTTTAGCGACCGGGGTACTTCCCCTTTGCTTGGGAGAGGCGACCAAGGTCTCGCAATTTTTACTGGATTCGGACAAGGCCTATCGAGCGCGAATCAAGCTCGGGGTTCGTACCGACACAGCCGACAGCGAAGGCGAAGTCATTGCGACTGCAGACGCTGGAGCGGTTACCGAGGCGCAGATAAAAAACGCGCTCATCCAGTTCGAAGGGGATATCGAGCAGGTGCCACCGATGTATTCGGCACTTAAGCGCGATGGTCAGCCCCTGTATAAGCTGGCTAGAGAAGGCAAGACCGTGGAGCGCGAACCGCGGGCGATTACGGTGTACTCCATAGAGCTGACGGACTTCGATCCTCAGTCTCAGGAGCTCGAAATCGAGGTGGATTGCAGCAAAGGGACCTATATTCGGACCATTGCTGACGATTTGGGGCAGATTATTGGCTGCGGAGCGCATATAATCGCGCTCCGCAGGCTTAAGGCGGGAGCTTTTACTCTCGCCGATAGCCAGTCTCTTGAGGAGCTAGAGGCCGCGAAGCAGGCGGATGGCTTTACCGCTATCGACGCTATGCTTATGCCGATGGACAAGGCGATCGACACCTTGCCCGCCGTGCATCTACCCGCTTACACAGCCCAGTTCCTCAAGCAGGGCCAGGCGGTGCAAGTTAACAAGCCGCCAGCGGATGGGCTGCTACGGCTTTACGAAGACGAAGAATTTTTAGGCATCGGGATAATCGATGACGACGGCAAGGTCGCTCCCAAGCGTCTTATTGTTAAAGACTAAGAGCGCCGCCAACAAATAACAGACAGTATGCAGGCCTGCACAATACCGCGAGCCTTATGAAAATTTTGAACGAGTTGTAAAACGACCCGTTCGAATAGGTGCAGGACGCACCTTGCTCAACCGGTTGAATACCTCGACCGGTTAGCACTCAGGGAAGACCTCAGCTAACTACTAATATGCGTGGTTAGTCTGATTGAAAAGGATGTTAAGCCGCGCCGCGGCGTCATTAACCGCATATTTATGGAGTAAGAAAATGGCTTTATCAGCTGAAGTAAAAGAAGGCATCATCAAGGAATATGCACAGGGCGAGGGCGACACAGGTTCTCCCGAAGTCCAAGTAGCCCTGCTCACTGCAAATATCAATGAGCTACAGGCACACTTTAAAGAGCACATCCACGATCACCACTCACGCCGCGGTCTAATCCGCATGGTAAACAGCCGCCGCAAGCTGCTGGACTACCTAAAGCGCAAGAGCGTCGATCGCTACTCTTCTTTGATTAAGCGCTTAGGCCTGCGTCGCTAAACAGCGCGTCAGCCATGAAGTGACCGACTGCGCAGGGGGCCAAGCCCTTCTGCGCAGTTTGGTTTCTAGCGGCACTAAATGTACTGCAAAACTGTAAGAAAAATGTTGTAAAAGTAAGACTCAATTTACCGGATTAACTAGCGCTGTGCCTGATGAGTTGGCCTGCGTTTTTTAAAGAAAATAGGAAATGATATGTTTAATCCAGTCGTTAAATCGTTTCAGTATGGCGATCAAACTGTCACGCTAGAAACAGGAAAAGTTGCGCGCCAGGCTACCGGCTCGGTCATCGTAACAATGGGCAATAGCCAAGTTCTCGCAACGGTCGTTGGCCGCAAGAGCGCCAACCCTGGGCAGGATTTCTTTCCGCTCACCGTTAACTATCAGGAAAAGACCTACGCTGTAGGCAAGATCCCCGGCGGCTTCTTTAAGCGCGAGGGTCGTCCCACTGAAAAAGAAACGCTAACCTCTCGTTTGATCGACCGTCCAATTCGTCCACTGTTTCCTAAAGGATTCATGAACGAGGTTCAGGTCGTCTGTACCGTTATATCTGCGGACAAGAACGAAGACGCGGATATCGCGGCACTCATTGGCGCCTCGGCTGCGCTTTCTATCTCAGGCATCCCTTTCGCTGAGCCTATTGGTGCGGCGCGCGTCGGTTACGACGCTGAGAAAGGCTATGTGCTGAACCCAACTAACAGCGAACTCGAAAATTCGCTGCTCGACATGGTTGTCGCCGGCACCAAGGGTGCTGTGCTTATGGTTGAGTCAGAGGCAAAAGAGCTAAGCGAAGACGAAATGCTTGGCGCTGTCCTTTTCGCACACCAAGAGATGCAGTCTGTCATCACGGCTATCGAAGAGCTGAAAGCCGAAGCGGGCAAGCCTGCGTGGGAGTGGGTTGCGGCAGAAGAGAACACATCGCTTAAGACTGCGCTCGCTGAGAAATTCGAAGCAGCGGTGGTTGAGGCGTATCAGATCTCCGACAAGATGGCACGCTACGACCGCATCGGTGCTATCCAAGCCGAGGCCGTTGAAGCCCTAGCGAACGAAGAAGCCGGCGTTAGCGCGGGCGATGTCAAAGCTGCCTTCGGTAAGCTCGAGAAGAGCACAGTGCGTAATCGCATTCTCGACGGCGCCCCGCGCATCGATGGCCGCGACACGAAAACAGTTCGCGCAATTGAAGTTGAAACCGGTTTGCTGCCTAAGGCGCACGGCTCGGCTCTCTTTACGCGTGGCGAAACTCAGGCCGTTGTTGTGACCACTTTAGGTGCGTTGCGTGATTCGCAGATCATTGAAGACCTCGGTGGTTCACGCAAAGACCCTTTCATGCTGCACTACAACTTCCCTCCCTACTCGGTGGGTGAAACGGGCTTCATGAGTGGGCCTAAGCGCCGCGAAATCGGTCACGGCCGTCTCGCTCGTCGCGGTGTTGCAGCGGTCATGCCGCGGGAAGAAGATTTCCCCTACGCGATTCGCGTAGTGTCAGAGATCACCGAGTCTAACGGCTCAAGCTCTATGGCTTCGGTATGTGGCTCTAGTCTTGCGATGATGGACGCAGGTGTTCCTCTAAAGGCGCCGGTTGCGGGCATCGCGATGGGGCTTATCAAAGAAGGCGAGCGCTTCGCAGTGCTTACCGACATCCTTGGCGACGAAGACCACCTCGGCGACATGGACTTTAAAGTAGCCGGTACCGACGAAGGTGTTACGGCGCTGCAGATGGATATCAAGATTCAGGGCATCACCGAGGAGATCATGGAGATCGCTCTCGAACAGGCCAACACTGCGCGTAAGCACATTCTTGGTGAAATGAATAAAGTGATCTCGAAGTCGCGCGAAACGGTTTCTGAGTTGTCGGCTTCTTTGGCATTTCTGAAATTCTATCCCTACTAGATTCGTGACGTATTCGGTAATGGTGGAGCGGTTATTCTCGGCATCACCGAAGACACTGGCGCGTCTGTCGATATCGACGACGACGGCAACGTCCGCATCTACGGCGAAGATTCCGCCTCTCGCGACGCTGCGATCGAAATGGTCAACGCGATTACTGCAGAAGCAGAAGTAGGGCGCATCTACCGTGGTAAGGTCGCGCGCATCGTAGACTTCGGCGCCTTCGTGACTATCCTGCCCGGTAAGGACGGTCTCGTTCACATCTCACAGATCTCCGATGAGCGTGTCGAGAGCGTAGAAGACCACCTCTCAGAAGGCCAAGAGATTCTGGTTAAGTGTTTGGACTTGGACGCGCGCGGTCGCATCAAGCTCAGCATGAAAGAGATCTCCGACGAAGAGAAGCAGGAGATGGCAGCCGAAGCTGACGCCTAGGCAGCCACCGGTCAAAGAGGAGCTGTCGCGGTCTCGCGGCGGCTCTTTTTTTGTCTTTTTCCTGCCCAGCAGGGGCCTTCCGATCAATATGCTTGGCGGGGGTTTCTTTTGATCAGTCGGCTGGCCGCCCATTTGTGCTCTAAAGCAGGGGTTACGCCGAATGCCGATCTCAAAATAGGCACTGGAACGCGCGCCAAAGTCCCCTATAATGGCCTACGCTTCAAGGACGCGTGAGACAATGCAGTTAGAATTAGAATGGAGAGAAACCCATGTATTATCAGACAAAAACGGCGCTAAGGGCCAAAATGGCCAAGGCAGCTGCATTAGGCTTGGCCACGCTGATGGCTTTGAGCCTGACTCAGCTCGCAAACGCTAATAGCTTCACGCGTGGCCAGCACATCGAGCCTGCGTACGAGGGCTGGCGCCCCAATGAAGACGGAACTTTCAGTTTTATGTTCGGCTACCAGAATGAAAACTGGGAAGAAGAGCCGGATGTAGAGATTGGTCCGAACAATATGTTCTCACCTGGCGAGGCCGACCGTGGTCAGCCCACTCACTTTCTGCCGCGTCGCAACCGTTTTACGTTCGAGGTAAAAGTGCCCGCGGACTGGGGTGATCGGGAGCTTGTGTGGACGCTCAAGGTAAACGGCGTTGAACGCAAAGCCTACGCGACGCTCAAGCAGGACTATCAAGTCGACAACATCGTTATCGCGTCTGAAACTGGTTCACTCGGTGCGGGCACAAGCAGCCCAGAGTCGCGCTCGAATGTACCACCGGTAGTTACTGTTCAGGGGGATGAGATTCGTACGGTGCGCGTTGGCGAGCCTATGAATCTGAAAACACTCGTAACCGACGACGGGCTGCCTACGCCGGACGATGTCTTGGAAGAAGCGCGTGAATTCGCCGAGTTCGCCGGTGGACCACTCGCCGCTGCGCTAGTGAACGCCGAAAACGTTTACGAGCGTCGCCTTATGCGACCGCCGCAGCGTGTCACCGTGGGTAAAGTGAACGGCCTGTACATGTCATGGAATGTTTACCGTGGCGCTGGCAAGGTCACTTTCGATCCACCAATGCCTAAAGTATGGGAAGACACGCGCACAAGCGCGAACTCGCCTTGGGGTGCTCTTTGGACACCTCCGCCGATACCAGAAGACGGCATCTATGACGTCAACGTTACCTTCGAAGAGCCGGGCACCTACGTACTCTGGGGACGCGCCGACGATGGCGGTCTGTACCACGATGGCTACGTGACGGTTAATGTAACGGAGTAATCGTTAACAGCGAACCAACAAAAAGGGCAGCTCAGGCTGCCCTTTTTCATTTCCGTTTCTAATGTCTGGCCCGACTACATACTACGACGATACTGCCCTCCGACTTCGAAGAAGGCTTCGGTGATCTGCCCCAGCGAGCATACTCTCACCGCATTCATCAGCTCTGCGAAGACGTTGTCGTCGTTGATGGCCGCTGCGCGGAGTCGCTGCAGTGCTTCCTCGGCTTGGGCTGAGTTACGCGACTTGAAGTCGTTTAGTCGTGAGATCTGGCTTTCCTTCTCTTCTGTGGTCGAGCGCGCAAGCTCTATCTCGAGCTCCGGTTCTGGCTCATCGCTAAGGAAGGTATTGACGCCGATAAGAGGCAGGCTGCCGTCGTGCTTGCGGTGTTCGTAGAGCATCGACTCGTCTTGAATCTTACCGCGCTGGTAGCCGGTTTCCATTGCGCCGAGTACGCCGCCGCGTTCGGAGATCGCTTCGAACTCTTTAAGCACAGCTTCTTCAACGAGGTCGGTGAGTTCTTCGATAATATAAGAGCCCTGGTTGGAGTTTTCGTTTACCGCAAGGCCCCATTCTTTGTTGATGATGAGCTGTATCGCCATCGCGCGGCGCACGCTTTCCTCAGTAGGGGTGGTAATCGCCTCGTCATAGGCATTGGTGTGCAAAGAATTACAGTTGTCATAAATCGCGATAAGCGCCTGCAGGGTTGTGCGAATATCGTTGAACGACATCTCCTGCGCGTGCAGCGAACGACCGCTAGTTTGAATGTGGTATTTCAATTTTTGGCTACGCTCGTTAGCGCCGTAGCGGAAGCGCATTGCGGTCGCCCAGATGCGCCGCGCCACGCGGCCAAGCACTGTGTATTCAGGGTCCATGCCGTTGGAAAAGAAGAAGGAAAGATTGTGAGCGAAGTCGTCAACCTTCATGCCGCGTGCCAGGTAGGCCTCGACGAAGGTGAAGCCGTTAGACAAGGTGAAGGCTAATTGGCTGATCGGGTTCGCCCCAGCTTCGGCGATGTGATAACCGGAAATAGAAACCGAGTAGAAATTACGCACTCGGTTTTGGGTGAAATATTCCTGAATATCCCCCATCACTTTAAGGCTGAACTCGGTTGAGAAGATGCAGGTATTTTGACCCTGATCCTCCTTAAGAATATCTGCCTGTACCGTTCCGCGCACGTTTTCTAGGGTGTGCGCATGAATTGCGCTCGCCTCATCCTGACTAGGTTCGCGCCCGTGTTCAGCCACAAACTTATCACGCTGCTGATCGATTGCCGCGTTCATATACATAGCGAGAATAGTCGGGGCAGGGCCATTGATCGTCATCGAGACCGAAGTACTGGGGGCACACAGGTCAAAGCCCGCATAGAGCTCTTTAATATCATCGAGTGTGGCGATTGAGACGCCGGAGTTGCCGACCTTGCCGTAGATGTCTGGCTGATGGTCCGGGTCGAAGCCGTATAGGGTCACTGAATCGAACGCCGTGCTGAGGCGTTTAGCCTCGGCGTGTTCCGAGAGCTGCTTAAAACGGCGATTGGTGCGGAAGGCATCCCCTTCGCCTGCGAACATACGCGTCGGGTCTTCAGATTCGCGTTTAAACGGGAATACGCCGGCGGTGAAGGGGAAGCGCCCTGGCACGTTCTCCAACAGCAGCCACTTGAGCAGGTCGCCGTGGTCGCTAAATGTGGGTAGCGAGACACGGGATATTTTGGTCCCTGACAGAGTCGTGCGCGTAAGTGCAGTGCGCAGCTCTTTGTCTCTTATCTTGACCACGTACTCATCGCCGGAGTAGTCGCTTTTGAGCTGCTCCCAATTTTCCAGCAGTTTCGCTGCGCGGCTGTCTAAAGCGGCCTCGCGCTTATCGATAAGCGCAGTCAGTGCGCTACTCTCATCGTCTGTCTCCGTGTTCGCCTGCGCTAACATGGCCTTGGCTGCTCGCAGCTGCTGACGTTCGCGCGCAAGCGTAGCCTGCTGTTCGACAAGCGTATGGTAACCGCGGACTTCGTCGGCGATCTCTGCGAGGTAGCGCTGATTCTGCGCGGGGATTATCACAGTGCGCTGGGTCGAGGTTTTCGTGCTTACCGGTGGCAGCACAGAACTAAACTCGCGCAGGCCATGCTTACGTAATTCGGGAAGTAAGGCCTGATACAGAGCGGTTATACCGTCGTCGTTAAACTTAGAGGCGATTGTGCCAAAAACCGGCATCGCGTCAGGCATGACGCTGAACGCCTCGCGATTTCTCTGCACCTGTTTGCACACGTCCCGCAGGGCATCCTCACTGCCTTTGCGGTCGAACTTATTGATTGCGAATACGTCGGCATAGTCGAGCATGTCGATTTTTTCTAACTGACTCGCCGCTCCAAATTCAGGCGTCATAACGTAAAGCGAGCTATCGACAAAAGGCACGATTCCCGCATCGCCCTGACCGATACCCGGTGTCTCGATAATAATGAGATCGAAGCCGCCGAGCTTAAGTGCCGCAATTAGGCTTGTGAGCGACGACGGTATTTCCATGGCGGCGTCGCGAGTTGCTACCGAGCGCATAAAAATATTGGGATGATTGATCGCGTTCATACGAATGCGATCGCCCAACAGTGCGCCGCCGGTTTTGCGCCGCGTGGGGTCGATGGCGAGGAGGCAAAGTTTAAGCGAGTCCTCTGCATCTTGGCGAAACCGCCTTACTATTTCATCAGTGGTTGAGGATTTTCCGGCACCGCCGGTGCCAGTTATTCCAAGCACGGGTGTCGAAGAACTCTGTGCACGTTCCAGCAGCGCTTCCAATTCGGTATCGCTGTAGGCACCGTTCTCGATTCCTGTGAGCGCACGGGTTAGCGTTAAGCGATCGTCTGCCCCTAAGGTGTCGAGTTTTGGTGCGGCGGGGCGATCTGTCGCCGCCCGGCAGCGAGCCAGCATGTCGTCGATCATACCCTGAAGGCCGATGGCCTGGCCGTCGGCGGGGGAGTAGAGCCGCGTCACGCCGTAAGCATGGAGCTCGTCTATCTCTGAGGGAATGATCACGCCACCGCCGCCGCCGAAAATCTTGATATGACCCGCGCCCAGCTCGCGCAGCTTGTCGACCAGGTATTTAAAATACTCGATATGCCCGCCCTGATAGGAGCTAATAGCGATAGCGTCGGCGTCTTCCTGAACGGCCGCTTCGACAACCTCCTGCACCGATCTATTGTGCGCGAGGTGTATGACCTCGGCGCCGCTTGCCTGCAGAATTCGGCGCATAATATTGATTGCCGCGTCGTGGCCGTCGAAAAGGCTCGCTGCGGTGACAAAGCGGAGAGGGTGGTCGGTTGCCGTGGGATTGGTAGTTGGGGCTGGAGCGTTCATGGCGATCTCTTGATTTCAGGTATCTCAGCAGTTTAGCGGATTCTGCGGCGCGGGGCATGCCCTCATGCTAGAGTTGATTTCTGACTACTAAGCCGATGAATCATGCCCCTCTGGATCGCCTTTACTCTACTCGCTGTGATTATGCAGCCGCTGCGCACAGCGGGGCAGAGGCAGCTTACGGGTGTGATTTCAGCGCCCGCTGCGACGCTCGTTCGCTACCTGTTTGGTTTGCCCTTCGCCGCGCTATATTTCCTCCTTCAGTGGCAGGGCTCAGGTGAAGTGATTTTCACCAGCAGCTCACAGTTTTTCCTGCTGTCGAGTCTTGCTGGGCTGTCGCAGATTTTGGCGACGTTTTTGCTTCTTAAGACGCTCATGCTGCGAAACTTTGCCGTAGGCACTGCGCTCGCTAAAACCCAAGCGCTGCTCGCGGCGATCCTCGGCGTGCTGTTCTTTGATGAGCCACTTGGCCTCCTTGCGTCGCTGTCGGTGCTGCTCGGTGTCGCGGGCGTGCTGATTGCCAGCAACTGGCGTTTTACGCTGAGCGCAGAGGGTGAGCTGCGCGCTCTCGTTTTGGGGCTCGGTGCAGGTCTTTTCTTTGCGCTAACCTCGTGGTTCGCCCGCGAGGCATCGCTCACCCTAGCCGGACCGAGGCTGCTGTCAGCCGCAGCTGTGCTGCTGTACTGCGTCGCATTGCAAACCGCTGTCTGCCTTGTCTGGGTGGTGCGCTATCATCGCGCATCGTGGGTAATGCTGGCGTCGAATCAGCGTGCCTGCTGGTTTATTGGCTTTACCTCGTTGGCGGGGTCCATCGGTTGGTTTACGGCCAATAGCCTGCAAAACCCTGCGCTGGTTAATACTCTGGGGCAGTTAGAATTTTTCGTGACCCTGCTTATAACCCTTCTCTACTTCAAGGAGCGCATTAGCCTGCGTGAAGCCGTTGGCCTGATGCTTCTGCTGGCAAGCCTGCTCTTATTGGCGTGGGTGAGCTAGAGATTGCTGTCATCCCGCCGTAAACTGAGAAGTCTATTCTTAGGCTTTAACTATAATTCGAACCTTGGACTCCCTATGTCGCCTCAACACAGCACGCGCATCCTTTTAGCCACAGCAATTTCGCTGGGCGGACTTCTTGGCAGTTACGCCGCGCCCGGTCACGCTCAAGAAACATCGCCGCGCTGGATCGCCGGCGATCACCATATCCACAGCCGCTATAGCACCGGCTGGGACCGCGAGCAGGAGCCGCCGGCGCCCATCCTCGGCGGCGACGCCATCTATCCGATCCAGATGAACGCGCTGATGGCGAAATACTTTGGTCTCGGCTGGATGGTCTCGACCGATCACGGTGGGCCTAACCACAGCAAGGTGAATCTCGACATGGCCTACCCCGAGCTTGAGCGGTCGCGCTTGGTGGTGCCCGAGGTTGTGCAGTTCTGGGGTATGGAGTTCGATACTCCCGGAGCAGATCATTCAAGCCTGATCATTCCCCATAGCCATGAAGAGAGCCAGCAGCTGTTCGCTATCGAGTCACAGTTTGCTCGCCGCGAGCCATGGCCCGCTGATGAGAGCTGGAACACCGAGCCGCGCATGCTCGATGCGCTCGAATTCATGAAAACACAGGACAGAGCGCCGCTGCTCATCGCCAACCATCCCTCACGCTCGGCCAGCGCTTTGGGTGAGTATGGACTCTACACGCCAAGCGAGCTTCGAGACTGGAACGATACCGCGCCCAATATTGCAGTGGGCATGGCGGCTGCGCCAGGGCATCAAGCGTCGGCGCTCAACCCTGATGGAAGCGTAGGTAGCGGCAGGCCTAGGGGCTATTACCGAGGCGGAAAGACTCTGGGCGGCTTCGATCAGTTCACCGCAGTACTCGGCGGTTTCTGGGACTCGATGCTCGGCGAAGGTCGACACTGGTGGGTTACCGCCAACTCCGATTCCCATGTTCACTACACCGAAGGCGGCGCTGATTTTTGGCCGGGTGAATATTCTAAGACGCACGTGTGGGCGACTCACGATCACGATTCCATTCTCGAAGGCATTCGCAACGGCAGGGTCTTCGTCACCACCGGCGACCTTATCTCTTCTCTCGACTTTTCTCTCGAAGCCAACGGTCAATCGGTAAGTTTAGGTGAAACTCTTGAGGTTGCAGCGGGCAGCGAAGTAGAGCTAACGGTGAGGTTTGTGGATCCGGAGGTGCCCAATGCCCGTGGCGAGAACCCTCGCGTTAAACGTGTCGACGTGATTCGCGGCGACCTCACTGGCCCCGTGCAAGACCGAGCCGAAGATGCTAATCCTACTACTCGCGTTGCGCAGCGCACACAAGCCGCCGATTGGCGTCGTGTGGATGAGTTCACTGAATTCACGCTGCGGTTTACGGCCGATGAGTCAGGCTATGTTCGCCTGCGAGGGACCAACGGGGACGAGCTTGAGCCCACAGAGGACGCAGTCGATGAAGATCCATGGTCGGATCTCTGGTTCTATTCGAACCCTATCTTCATTCAGGTGAACTAGGCCGCTGCGAAAACGCTGGCAAAGCCTGCGCAGTGGCGCTACTTTGGTCTTGAACACCTGCCAAGGACAAGACCATGACCGATTCGAAAGCAGAGGTATCCCACCTAGCAAAGGCGACGGTAGAGGAAATAGAGCTGCTCACGCTTTTTTCACTCACTAGCACGCTAGAGGGGCTCAAGATTCACCATGCAGCAGACGCGGGGCGCATTCAGGCCGGAGAGCGGCTGCATGCCAAAGGCCTGACCACACAGGCGGACGGGGGCTACCTCACCCCGCTTGGGGTTGAAGCCGCTGAGCACGCGCAGGCGCTTATACGGCTACTGCAATCGCCTTAGCCGAGTTTACAAGAGGCTGTTTAGCAGGCCCGCTAAGAAGAGATAGCGCAGAGTTTTGCCCGTCCCGGCGAGCGCGATGAGCTGCCAGAGTGGGACTCGAGCGAGCCCGGCAAACAGTGTTAGCGCGTCACCCACGATCGGCATCCAGGCGAAGAGGAGGCTCCATTTGCCAAAGCGCTGAAATCCTCGGCCTGCGCGATCGATATCTACTTCACTGATCCGCACCCAAGCACGGGTAGTGAGCCACTGCGTTCTGCCTCGCGCGAATTTCCCTATCCACCAGTTCACCGCAGCGCCGAGGGTATTGCCTAGGCTAGCCCATGCCACTAAAGCGAACGGCTCAGCGCCTTGGGCTAGCAGGGCAAGGAAGTAGATTTCCGAGGACAGCGGGAGGAAAGTCGCTGCAAGAAAGGCAACGGTGAAAAGCGACAGAAGCGTGATCATGACAGCTGCACGGCCAGCTTACGCCGGGGCCGACTGTCGGGCTTGGTAAGCCTCGCTTAAGACTTCCTGCAGCTGGGCTTTTTGGAACGGCTTAGTTAAATAAGCATCCACTCCCGCGGCGGCCCCATTGATCTGATCTTCATCCATCGCATTTGCAGAGCAGGCGATAATGGGGAGCTCAGCACCGAGCTCGCCCAGCGCACTGTGGCCTGCCCGGATTTTTTCTGTTAGCTCGAGCCCACCCATTTCCGGCATGCTGATGTCGGTTAACAAGATATCGAACGTCGCCTCTTCCAATGCCGCCATTGCTTCCACGCCGTCGCAGCTCAAGGTGCAATGGTAGCCCAGCGACTCGAGCTGGGTTTTAAACAGTAGCTGGTTTATTTCGTTATCTTCGGCAACCAAAATCCGCAGGCCGGCGCCCGGTTTTTCTGAAGAAGAAGTCGCGCTGAGTGCGCTTGGCTCAGCCTCATCAGGCGGCGCTTTCTGCTGTGGCTTGCGGGCTAAAGGAGGACAGCAAGCGCTAGCCATGATCTCGCCGGCTTCGTCTTTAGGAACGACAGCAACGTCTAGAATAACGCTAAACTCGGAGCCCACGCCGTCTACAGACTGCGCCTCAATTTGCCCGCCCATCAGCTCGACAAGCCGCTGGCTGATCGACAGGCCAATGCCTGTGCCGTCTACTGAGTTTGCGCTTTTCGCTAAGCGCTCAAAGGGAGAAAAGATTTTATCTTTCTCTTCGCTATCGAAACCGATGCCGGTGTCTCGCACGCGAATGGCGACCTTATCGCTGCCCTGGCCCGCGACTTCCAGATAAACCCTTCCGCCTTTCCTATTGTATTTAACCGCATTGCTAATGAGATTGATGAGGACTTGTTTCAGACGCATGGGGTCTGCAAGCACGCAGCAAACATCGGGGGCTATTGGCAGCACAGCCAGAGAAACCTCGTGACTCTCAGCGAAGTAGGTGGTCATCGCCTGACATTGATCTAACATGTCTGGGATAGAGACCGGCTGCAGCTCAACCTGCAGTTTGCCGGTTTCTAGGCGTGACAGATCCAGTGTTTCGTTAACCAGATCCAAGAGATGCTGGCCCGACTGATTGATCGCTTCAAACTGGCGGCGCTGATCTCTGGGCGTGGAGTCGGAGTTCAATCCGATCTCGGAAAATCCGAGGACCGAATTCAGCGGCGTGCGCAGCTCGTGGCTCATACGCGACATGAACTGCGATTTCGCGGCGTTGGCCTGTTCAGCGGCTTCTTTTAGCTGAATTAGATTTTTCTGATAGTCCTCTGTGGCGCGCCGAAAGCGAAAGAACTCCAGCACTAGGAAAGAGACTTCACGACTGCGCGCGTAGGGCAGTTCGGATTCGAAATCACCCTCTTGCATCTGCTTAAAAGCCGTCGTGAGCCCTATGACCGGTTTGGAGATGGCAGCCTGTAGGAAAACGATCACGACGATCATGGTAATGGCAATCAACAGGAACAGGATGAATGCCATGATGTAGGTGAGCTTCAATGACTCTGCAACCGCAGCTTCGTGATCTATCACCAGCTCGATTGTGCCAAGCTCATTATTCGGCGTGCCAATGGGCTCGGTAATGAGGCGCTGTGTATCGAGTAGCTCCGGGTGCCATTCGCCTAGAGGATAAAGCTGTTCACCTGCTCGATCTCGCACCCGAATGCGCAGCCAGTTTGCGTCAGCATCCAGCTGAGTATCGATGCGGTAGTACATAAACTCGTATTGGCGCGTCAGCAGAGGGTCAATTATCGTCGTACCGAGCCCACTGAGTGAGCGCCGCGCCGCTTCGTCTAATCTGTCTTCAATGACGGCGGTTTGGCTAGGTATTACGAAAAACACCATAAGCAGGCTGACCATCAGCGCAAAGGAGCCGCAGATTGTGAGTGAGATCTGCAGGAGTGTCGGACGTCTTTTTTCTAGGAGGCGCTCAGTTGGCGACATAGAAATCTTCCAAGCGCCATTCGGTGAGCGGCGTATAGTCTTCCATAGTCGCTTCCTGCGGTGCTTGCATTGGCACCGCCGCGAACAGTTCAAGCCCCCGAGCCGTGCGCCTAAGCTCGACTGCAGCTTTTTGAAAACGTGCTACCGCCTTCTCATCGACCCGCGGATGCGCGCTCACAGGATGCGGCGCTACCTCGCGGGTTTCGTAAATCACGCGCAGGGCGTCCTGTATCGACTGAGGCTGAGCCCGCAGCGTGCGCATCACACCGCCCCCCGCGACGCTCTTGCCAAGAGCGACGTTTAAGTACACCGATGGATGGGTGCGCACATAGAGCGGACTCACATCGATTCCGTGTTCAACGGCGAGTTCGGCACGCATTAGCAGCGACGCTCCAAGCGCGTTGGGCGAGGGGAAGGCTATCTCGGGATCGACTAGCTGCGAGACATCGCTTATGCCGCTGTCAGCCTGCACGACCAAAATACCAGTGAGCATGCGCGCTCCGTCGCGAAGAATGGGCAGGTAGCCTTGCTCCCGATTAGCGATGACGGCGTGCCAGGGATTCATGTAGGCGAAATCGTAGTCGCCGCGCTGAAAAGCGCTCTCGAACTCATTGATATCGCTTTCGATCACCAGGGAATAGCTGTCGCCCGTACTCTCACCTAGCGCCTGCAGAAGTGGCGTCCAGATATCGTTGATCTTCTGTGTCGTGAATTGAGGTACGACACCCACGCTAAATTCTGCAGCATGCACAGGCGCCCAGACGGCGCTGAACAGAATAGTTAGCAGTACTGGGATTTTACGCACGGCGCTGTTTTTCCTTGGTTTTTGATTGCTAGCAAAATTGATCATAGTGAAAGAGACCGCGGGTTACCGTTAAATCCGCGCATTCTTATGTATAAATTTGTATCAATTATGAGGAGTCCCGTGAGGTCTTCCCTAGCCCCGTGCTTTAGGGGGCGCAGGCTGCTTGAGGTAGTGAAGGGAGGGGGGAGAGAGTTCGCTTGCGGGACTTAAGCAGGCATGAAAAAGCTGTGCGGATCCGCCGCTGCGTTTGGGATATTCAGCTTAGCTGGGGACGAGCCAGGCCTACTATCAAAGCCTGCGCCGCGTGAGAGATGCCTTAAGGATTTATTAGGCAGCAATGGCGGATGAGTGTCGCGCGTCTTTCTACCAAGACCAAGCTCTCTCCTGGCTAGTCTTGGTAGAAGCTAAAGTCGCCTCAACAGAAGCCCTAGAAATTCCACATCGCACGCGCGTAAAAGTTGCGGCCCAGTCCCGGCATGCGCGCGCGGCTGGCGATGTCGGGATTAAAGGCGCGGTTGTAAGCGGCGAGATGATCCAGATAGCTCTCATCTAGAAGGTTCTCGGCGCCTAGACTCAGTTCGATACCCGAAGCAATCTCGGTACGTGCGGAGACATTGATGAGCGAGTAGCCGTCGGTCGGCAGTTCTAAGTTGGTCACCGCGATGCGATCCTGATCGTCGTAGGTAATACTCTCGATCGTGCCGGTCCAGCCGTTGCCTTGGTAGTCTAGGGCTACTAGCAAATTGTCGGGCGCGATGCGGTAGAGGTCGTCATTGATGTCACGCCTATCAGCGCGCACGACATTGACGATTGCTCTAAGCGTGAACTGATCGTTGAGCGTGAAGTAGGAATCCACGTCGAAGCCATAGAAACGCGCACTGACGTTGCTGAACTGCAGTGGGTCGGGCCTGCCCATGCCCATATTCGCCATCATCTGCGCGAAGTTATTCGCGGTCATATTGCTTGAAGGCGTGCCCTGAATGTAGTCCGAGACGCGTTTGTAAAAGGCGCGGGGATAGATACCGTAGCGGGCGTTCTCGTAATCTAAGCCGAATTCGATTTCGTGAGCGACCTCGGGGGCGAGAGACGGATCACCAATGTAGGTCTTGCCATCGGCCATGCCGCCCGTGGCTTCGAGAGGCGACCAGAGATATCGCTCTTGATACGAAGGCGATCGGGTCTTGCGTGCAGCACCGACATACCAAGTGGCATCTCCATCGGTTTCGTAGCTGAGACGTGCGAAGGCATCGACGTTGGTGTCGGTTTGATCGGTGCCGCTGTTATTGAAAGCCGTGGACAGCATCCCTGCCATATTGTTCATCATAACGGGCATGCCCATCATCATATTCATCGGATTCAAATTGGCAGAAACGAGTTCTGTGTCCATTTCTACGCGGTTGACGCGCAGGCCCGCTTCAAGGCCAAGCTGATCGTTAAGAGACACAGTACGCTCGGCGAAGGCGCCAATCACATCACGCCCTGCGTCGTTAAAGTTCGCGATCAAAAAATTCGCGGCATTTGGGTTGCTAATAATGGAGCGATGCTCCGCAAAGTTGCCGTCGATACCATAGAGCCAGCTGCCATCGTCTGTGAACTGTTCGTACTTTACGGCGAAGCCATAATTCATGCTTACAGCCCAGTTGCGGCGAAAGCGCATAGGATCGTCGTTCATCGTAGCGCTTTGAGGCGGGCGGCGCAGGTGGTAGTTGGTCATCCAGTGTTCGTTGTCACTGGCGGAGAGTTCAACCGTAAGCTCACCTTGATCCGCCGAATAGGTGTAGCGCGAGCGGAACAGATCGCTGTCGACAGAGAGGATGTCCATAGGAAGCGAAGCCGTGCCTGCGTCCTTGGTGTTGTTGCGCGCGAAATCGACGCTAAATTCATGGGCGCCTTGCGCAAAACTGTAGCCAAGATCGAAGCGCTCACGTTCGTATTCCGAAGGTCGGATCTCGCCTTCTGGGAATTCGAGGTCGTCGCCGCTCTCCTGCATCACGAAACCGCGAAAGATGTGCGAATCATTCGCCAATGAGAAAAAACCGCTGACCACGTTGCCGCTGTTAATCGACTGCACGCCGGTGTAGGCGCGGCCTCTGAATTTGAAGTCACTGCCCGTCGCAAAATCGCCGGCATAGGTTTTGGCTTCGACATAGCCGCCAATGGTTTCCTGGCCCTGACTTACAGGCACGATACCGCGGTTAATCGTCAGCGACTCTAACAGAGCGACGGGGGCGTAGTGCAGCGGCGCGTCCATTGCATTAGGGCCAGCGCCATTGATCTGCGCGCCGTCGACGGAGACACGGATACGATCGCCGAACATGCCGCGATACTGGGCAATGCCTGTGAGTTCACCATTCTTGTTGACGTTGGCACCCGGCATTTTTCGCAGAAGCTGTGCGGTATCGGGTGTCGCGACTAGGGTGTCATCTACGATCACGGTGTGCGTATCGCGCACGCCAACCACGACTATTTCTTCGACACGCTGCGAATCCTGAGCCATGGCTGTGGTGGTGAACGCGATGTTCGCCGCCGAGGCGAGTGCTAGGGCAACGGCAAGCGGATGACGAATGGGGCGCATTTTTTATTCTCCAAGCAGGCTAAGGATTTGACTGCGGAGGATTCTAGAAAACTCTGAAAGATCACGCCTGCGGCATGATGTCGCACCTGAGCGTGTTTTCGTCTGCTAAACGCGTTCCTTTGATCTGCATCAAGTAACAATTGCCCCCTGCCTTCTATGACGCTTTCGTGAGGATGCTGGAGAATTATCCGGAAAGGGCCCAGTAGAACTCTTCAGAATAAACGGGCGGGGACGCAGGGCATTCCCTGCTCTGCGCACCCGGGTTTCCCTTCGTTTGCGTGCCTCCTATCGCCCAGAGTGTTGCCGAATTGCTCTAACTCACGCACTATCACCTGCTAATCCGCGGTATCCTACTGCGAAGCGCTGGACTGGCGAGCACGGAAGGCGAGCCGCTCGTCTTTATTATCAACTCTGCGCTTTTCGTCGTGATTCGCCGCTTCAGTAAGCGCTGAGACTAATAATAAAAACACGAGCAGACGAGAAACCTATGGATTCACTCCTCGCGATCGCGCCCTCACTTCTGGCGCTGGTCATGGCCTTTACGACGCGGCGGGTGATCCTGTCGTTGTTCAGCGCGGTAACGCTGGGGTTCTTCATACTCAGCGGTTATCGTCCGCTCGCCACCTCAATCGCGGTGTTCGAGCAGGGCATCTTTCAACAGCTGCAGGGCAGTAACGCGCAGATCATCATCGTCATCACGGTGATCTCTGGCTTCATCTATTTGTTGGAGGCGTCCAGCACGATGCGCGCCTTCTCAACGCTCATGGGTAGCCGCGTGCGCTCGGCGGCGAAGCTTAAACTCAGCACGCTGTTCTCGGGCATCGTCATTTTCTTCACGGACTCCGGCAATTCTCTCATCCTCGGGCCCGTGTACAGGCCTGTCTACGACAAGCTGAAAATCTGCCGCGAGAAGCTCGCCTACATCGTCGACTCGACGTCATCGCCCGTGTGCGTGCTGATTCCAATTATCAGCTGGGGTGCCTACACCATGGGGCTGATGGAGCAGGCCTACGCGAACGAGGGTATCGACAAGGATGGCTTCGCCGCATTTCGCGAGGTCTGGTTCTATCTACTCTATCCGCTACTCACCCTTGGCGGTGTGTTCTTCGTCGCCTGGTTCAACGTGTATCTGGGCAGCATGGCGACAACCCAGCGCGCACTGCTCGCCGGCAAGCATTGTTACGACGACAGCACGACGTCGGACGAGAGCCTCACGCCGGCGTTGCAGCGCTATGGAGCGCGCATCGTGGCCGCCGCACTGGGGACGCTGTTCCTTAGCATGATGCTGCTATTCTCACTGTTCGTCTCGCAGAAGGGCGGCCTCGATGGCCCGACGATCCGCGTGACGCTCGCGCTCTCGTACACAACGGCGACGCTCGTGACCATCGTCGCATTGAGCCGGTTCGGGCTGTTTAGTTTCTCCCAGAGTTCGGCGAGCTTCTTCAGTGGAATGGGGAAGATCATGCCTATACTCTGCATTCTCGTGCTCGCGTGGACGCTGAGCGACGTGTTGACCGAGCTAGAAACGGGCGCGGCGATCGCGGCACTACTCCAAGCAATTAACTTCCCCACATGGATGCTCGCGAGCATGATCTTTCTCATAGGCGCGGCGCTCTCGCTCGCCACGGGTTCTTCCTGGGGGACCTTTGCGCTGGTGATTCCCATCGTCGTGCCACTTGCCGCTGCGCTAGATGCCTCCATCCCTATTTGTCTCGGTGCGGCGCTGAGCGGTGGGCTGTTTGGCGATCAGACCTCGCCGATCTCCGATACAACCGTGCTGTCCTCGATGTCGTCGGGTGTGAATCACATGGCCCACGTCGAGACTCAGTTTCCCTACGCGCTGGTGACCGCGGCTTTCGCCTTCGTTGGGTTCATCATCGCGTCCTTGCTCTCGAGCGGGACGCCGGTTTATTTCACCGTCGCGCTTCTGTTTATTGCGATGGCTTGTTTCTATTGGTTCCTGTCGAAGAC
>JAYOBL010000111.1:0-429 GCA_038104835.1 Gammaproteobacteria bacterium
AATCTGTAGATAGCCTTCCACATCGTTAGCGAGCGAGAAGTTAAACTTGCTCACTAACATCAACTCATCGTCGTCGGCTATCTGAGCAAACTGCGGGTTCACCTCGGAGCCCACACGCTGAAAATTTACCTGCATGATCGGGGACCACGCGTCTTTCAGGGCAGCAAAGACGATATTCATTAACAGATCGATAATAGACGCTTCTGTCGGGGTAAAGATTCGTGTGGGGGTGATATTGTCGACACCCTTGCCAAAGCCTCCGAAAAAACTATCTAGCGCCGAGAAGATGATCTTAGGCTCAATGACAATCAGCGACATGCCTCTCAGCGGGTCCATCTTTACCGTGTTGATCGACAGGGGCGCCGACATATCTGCAATACTTTTTTTGAACGACATGATCTCAACCTTCTCGGGTGCGATCTTCGGTGT
>JAYOBL010000111.1:439-4961 GCA_038104835.1 Gammaproteobacteria bacterium
GCGAAACGTTCGTTAACGAGATCGACAGCGCCCTGATTGAATCCGAGCGAACTGTCTTCGCTCGCCAGATCGTGAGCAATGACCTGAGCGTCTCGTGAGCGCGCATTTATTGGTGCGTCCGAGGACTCAAGGCTCGTCTCTGCGATCGCCTCTAGCTCATCTTCCGTAAGACCCAAATTTTCATCAACCATGGTGTAGCTCTGTATGCTTAAGGCGTATTGCTTACGCTAGTCGCAGTCTTCTTACTGCATTAAAAATTCGGTGAACAATACTTTCTCTATACCGCCGAAGTCTTCAGCGGCTTCGAGTTCAGAATTGATTACGAGCCTTAGCTCCTCTGCAATCGTCGCCCTAAAGTCTGGCGCCATCGACTCTTCCTCTGTGACCTGCGAAAGCCTGGCAAGAATCGATGCGCGAATCGAAGGCTCATGTTTCGTAACGTTGTCTATGACTAACTGGTCGTAATGGGTCATCACCGTAATCGAGATCTGCATCACTTTCCTTGAGCTGAGCAGATTGGCGGTGAACGCCGTTGGCATTTGGTAGTACAGTGTGTCGAGTCGCGACGGGTTAGGCGTCTCCATAAGCTCTGGGCCTGCCGCCTCTTCCTCGCCCTCCCCCTCGCCTTCTTCTATCTGCGCAAGCTCAGCTTCCAGCTGATCCTCTGCGTTAAAGAAGCCCGTCGCGAAAAGCGTTCCGATCACGGTGCCTGCAGTAAGTATGATGACACCGAAAGTGATTCCGATAATGAGTAGCCACGGCTTCTTAGGTTTAGCTTCGCCTTCGGCTGCTACGTCGTCGCTCATGGCGATCTCCTTCTCTTAATTCTGATTTGTTCTGCTCTGCCGGTGTTAGACGTAGGTGTCTAGTCCATCAGAGGAGGTTGTCTTCTGTGATTTCAGAGTTTTTTCTTGCTCGCTCTCCAGCTCCGAGCTGGCACTGTTAGCGGCGACTGAGCTTTCTTCCGGCGTTCTCGAGTTCGCTCCGCCACGACGGCCGTCGTTGACATCGACATTAACGTCGACCAGTGCGCCGCCAAGCAGTGACTCGCGCAGCGCGCTCGAATTGGACTGAAGAAGACGCGCCGTTTCTAAATTCTCACTACTTAAGTGTACGCGCAGTCCCGCATCCTCGGAATAGACAAATTCAACGTCAATCTGACCATAGTTCTCTGGAAATAGGCTGATCGATATCTTAGTTGGACCACTGCCAAGTCCCTTGGCAAGATGAGTATTGATCTGACTCGCTATGCCCTGGGGAAGATTACCCACTGAGACTTTCTTGTTCTGCGAAGTCGATCCGCTCTGCCCTGCCAAGACCTGTCCGAAGTTCAGCGGTCCGTCTTGAGTCTGCGTATCGGCACCGCTTACTGTGGAGGCCGACGCGGATTTTGGCGCCGCTAGCGGGCTTTGTAACGGTGCGATAGCAGCTGGCTTGTCGCTCTGACTCACTATCTGCGCAGGGCTAACCGTGCCGGAGTTAAGTGCTGCGCGGGCGAGCGCTCCTTCGGTAGTGAGCTTTTTCGCAGAGGCGGAATTTGGCAGCTCAATGGAAAGTTCTTTATCGCCGCTCGCTTTACCCTTTCTCTGCGTTGCCTTTTCTAGTTCTCTCGCAAGCTGTGTTGAAGTTTGAAGCTCGGCTTGTATTGCGGGCCGTGATGCCTGCTCAACGGGCAGATCGAACTTACGCGGTCGGTTAACGAAGCTACCCTGGGACTCAGAAGCGGTTACAGGAAGGCTAGTCGCTGCGCGCGTCGTATCGGCCGTGTTGACCCTAGCGTTCAGTACCGCCGCCCGCTCGCCCTTCAGCGCGTCGTCTAGAGTCGGCCGCGTGTCAGAACTTTCTGCTATGCCAGCCGCCTCTGCTCGCGACGCGTAACTCAAACCGGCGTCTGTTCCTTTACTTAAACCTGTCGTCAATCTTGGTGAGCCGGATTGAGCAACTTGGACATTCGGCCCCTGACTATTCGCTGCTACTCGCGCGTCGAGCTTACCCATTTCGGCAAGTAAACGCGCGGTCTCTCGGTTCCAATATTCTGGGCTATCGTCGGCCATTGAATCTGTGTTTTGACTATAGCCGCCTTGCTTCACATCATCAATAACGCCCTTCTCGCCTGGTGCAGCGACGCCAAACTTGTTCGAATGACTATTCATTGCTGGAGCGACTCGAACGTCTGACTGGCCTGCTGAAGCCCCCGGCCCAAGCAACACAGTGCGGGAATCCTTCAGCTTGGTGATTCGAAGTGCATCGCTGGTCAGCAGCGCACTGGACGGCTTCGCGTCTGAGCTTGCGGCGCTCGCGAGCGCATCAGGCGCACCGTTAAGCGATTTAAGCGACGCTGCGTTTTGCGTGCTGTTCATGGGCTCAGCGGAGCTTTCGATTCGGCTAGTGGCTGCTGCGAGCTGCGCGACTAAACCCGCCACCGAACCGGATGCAACTGCTTGGCTGCCGGCGGCCCCAAGATTCTTCTCCAACTCGTTCAGTAAGTGGTTCTGGGTACTTTTTGATGAACCCTGCGGACCCAATGTCTCTAGCTTATCTTCGCCGAGCGCGAGAATGGCTCCAGCGAGCTCAGAAAGCGGCAGCTGCTCGCCGCTTTCGCCCGCTTCTGCCGCTTCGATTGCCACTTTGCCTTTGCTGCCCGCTACGGCAAGACCGGCAAGTATGCTTGCGAACACGCCCTCCGGCCCAAGCTGCGGCGACTGGGGAGCCTTGGCTCCTGCATCGCCGGTGCCCGAGAGGTCTTTTACGATGTCGCTTAAATCATATCTCGACGAAATATTCATACAGTCTCATTGCCTGTTATCAGTCTTGCGATTGCCACTACTTTTTCAATAACTAGTGTTAAGCAATATCTGTACCATAATCCTCTAGATCCCTCTGCGCGCTAACGTCCAAGCGCTACTCGGCCGAACTGCTGGATTGCTGCGGCATCGCCAACCGACGTTTCGCGCTTGTCGAGCGCAGCGCTGGCCTTCTCTGCCTGACGTTCACTGAGTTTGCGGTATTTGAGCCTTTCCATCTCGTGATGAGTGATTTTCTTTCGTTGCAAGCCAACACTTTGCTCAAGTTCGGCATGCACTTGCTGCAGCTGCGCTTTGGCGTCGTTGAGTTGGCCTATAAGTTTCATGCTCTGGTGCATCATTTGAAAATTCGCACGCTCGCTTTCGTTACATCGAATACGCTCTGCATACTCCTCAATATACAATTCAATATCGCTGATTTTCTGCTCAAGTCGTGCTTGTTCTGCGAGAGTTGCATCGAGTTTATTGTTGAGCCGCGCTAAAGCACTGCTTTCCTTGCCGGACAGCACATCCCAAATATCATTTTTTACCATTGCTAGCTCATCGTCTGCTTAAGTTGACTGAAAGTCTGCGCAAGGTCGTAGACCTCGTCGCTGCTCTGAGTAAGGAATGCATTAATCATGCCCTTTAGGCGTATCGCCTCGTCGAGCTCAGGGTCTGTCTTCTCCGCGTAAGCTCCTACCTGAATGAGATCCTGCTTTTGAGCGTAAAGAGTCCAGTGGCGGCGAAGGCGCTGCGCAAACTGAAGCTGGTCGGCCGAGATCAGACTGCTCGCTATACGGGAGATCGAACCTTCTAGGTCGATCGCAGGATAATGAGCGGCGTCCGCGAGTTCCCGCGACAGCATGATCTGCCCGTCCAGCGTCGCGCGCGCGATGTCCACGATCGGATCAGTCCTGTCGTCGCCCTCGGCGAGAACCCGATAAAACCCCGAAAAATAACCCAGAGCGCCCGGGCCCCCACCCACCCGCGCCAAGAGTTTGGGCAACACACAAAAAAACCACGGAGTGTAGCCTTTCGTCGTTGGCGGCTCGCCAACGGCAAGGCCAATCTCCCGCTGGGCGTGAGCGACACGGGTTAGGCTGTCGAATAACAGCAGTACGTCGTTGCCCTTGCTGGCGAAATATTCTGCAACGCTGTGCGTCAGCTTTGCCGCCTTGATCCGCATGACTGGGGAGACGTCTACCGGCGCAGCCACAACCACGGCCCGCGCGAGGCCCGCCTCGCCAAGCGTGCGCTCAACGAATTCTTGCACCTCGCGACCACGCTCTCCTATTAAACCAATCACCACGACATCTGCCGCAGTGTTGCGTGTCAGCATGCCCATAAGAACACTTTTTCCCACTCCGGAGCCGGCTATCAGCCCCATACGCTGTCCCTTGCCAAAGGTGAGACAGCCGTTGATTGCCTTAATGCCAGTGTCGAGCACGTCCCTAACTGCGCCGCGCTCCATGGGATTAACTGCTTTAGCGTCGAGCGCGACCTGCGCCTCGTGCGCTATCGGCCCTTTGCCATCGATAGGCTCGCCGAGTCCATTTACGACTCGTCCGAGCATTCTGGGCCCGACGCCACAAAGCGACTGCGCCTGCTTGAAACGAACAAGACTTCCCGCCTTGATCCCTTCAAGATAGTGAATTGGCATGAGATAAAGCAGCTTGCCATCGAAGCCGACAACTTCGGCTTCGATGGCCTCGCCAACGCCGCTGGTTTCGATAACG
>JAYOBL010000111.1:4971-5216 GCA_038104835.1 Gammaproteobacteria bacterium
ACGGTGAGCCCGACAACTCGAGTCACACGGCCGAAGCGTTCAACCTCGGTGTGAAGAGTCCGCGCAGTGAGAGCTTCGAGCTGGCGTTGAAATTCGCTTTCAGCACTCATGATTCGTGCTCATTGCTGGGAGCTTCTTCACTCTGATCTGCAGCAATCTCGAAGGGAGCGAGTAGTTGATCGCAGACCTGAGCGAGCCGTGACTCGGTAAGGTCTTGTACTATAGATTCCTGCATAGTTGCGCGC
>JAYOBL010000112.1:0-2290 GCA_038104835.1 Gammaproteobacteria bacterium
ACGTCTCTTTGGCACTAATCATTGTTGGCGTGGGCTTTCTTAAGGGCAATATCTCAACCCTCGTCGGCTCACTCTATCAGCGCGAGGACCCGCGGCGCGACGGGGCTTACACGCTCTTCTATATGGGAATTAATCTCGGATCCTTCCTAGGCGCGATCATCTGCGGTTTCTTACTGCAATATAAAGGTTTCAGCTGGGGTTTCGGAGCCGCGGGCGTAGGCATGCTGCTTGGCCTCTTAGTTTTTCTTCGCGGCAAACACCTTTTTGGTGACGCGGGCGAACCGAAACAGCCACAGCAACTTGCTGCGCCGATCGTCATGGGTATCAAGCAGGAATGGGCTATATATCTGGCCAGCCTAGTTGCCGTCTTCGTGTGTTGGCAGCTGATGCAGACCCCCGCTGTGGTAGGCGGCCTACTCGGGGCAGCCCTCCTCAGCGCTGTGGGCCTCGTAGTGTTCTACGCTTTGACCAAGTGCGAACCTATAGACCGCGACCGCATGCTGGTTTGCCTCTTTCTCATGAGCTATCAGGTCATCTTTTGGTCCCTGTTTGAGCAAACCGCAAGCTCATTGAGCCTAATGACGGATCGCAACGTAGACCGCGTCGTAATGGGCTTTGAGATTCCTGCAGCCGCCTTCCAATCGATAAACGCCTTTTTCATTATCACGCTTGCGCCGCTATTTAACTTCCTGTGGCTGGCTCTTGCGCGACGCGGCTGGGAACCGTCGACTCCAACGAAGTTTGCGCTTTCGCTTGTTCAACTTGGTCTCGGTTTTTTGCTACTGGTCTACGGCGCTGGACTCGCGAGCGATCCAACGCAGGTTGCGGTAATTTGGATAGTGCTGCTGTATCTGCTTCATACCACCGGGGAACTCTGCATCTCTCCCGTTGGTCTTTCCATGACTTCACGGCTCTCAGTACCCAGCGTGGTGGGCATGATGATGGGCTGCTGGTTTCTCGCCTCCGCTGCCGGCAACTACGTCTCGGGCACAATTGCGGCCATGACCGGCTCGGCTACTATTGGAGGAGAAATAGTAGACCCCGCTGCCGCGCTGCAAAATTACATGGACGTTTATCAATCCGCAGGACTCTACAGCATCGCTGCAGGCCTACTGGCATTGGCATTGGTGCCGATAATAAAACACTACATGCATAGCAGCTAAAGACTGACTTCGGCAGACCAACAAACTGACGAAAATCTATAACTAAGGAATCAAGGCCCAAGGAGAAGCTACATGGGATACATGAGCGGAAAGAAGGTACTCATACTAGGCGTTGCGAGTAAACTCTCGATCGCCTCCGGCATCGCCGAAGCGATGCATCGAGAAGGCGCAGAACTCGCATTTACCTATCAGGGTGAAAAACTAAAAGAACGCGTAGAAAAATTCGCAGCCGGCTGGGACTCCGAACTCGTGTTCCCCTGCGATGTCACCAGTGACGATCAGATTAATGATCTCTTTGAGAACCTCGGTAAGCACTGGGACGGCATAGACTGCATCGTTCATTGTCTCGCCTTTGCCCCCGGCAACGAACTCGACGGCAACTATGTCGATGTGGCAACCAGAGAGGGCTTCAACCTAGCACACGAAATCAGTTCATATAGCCTTGTCGCGCTAGCCAAAGCCGGCGCAGATCTCATGGCTGGCCGTCAGGGGTCGATTCTCACGCTGAGCTATCTCGGCGCAGTTCGAAGCCTGCCCAATTACAATGTCATGGGACTGGCCAAAGCGAGCCTAGAGGCCAATGTGCGCTATATGGCCTCTGCTCTTGGCCCCAAGGGGATTCGAGTCAATGCGATTTCTGCAGGCCCCATCAAGACACTGGCGGCCGCAGGCATCAAGAGCTTTCGCAAAATGCTGGAGCACAACGCCAGACAAACGCCACTGCGTCGCAACGTCACGATAGAAGAAGTAGGCAACGCAGCGAGCTTTCTCTGCTCAGATTTGGCCTCTGGTATTAGCGGTGAAATTCTCTATGTAGATGGCGGATTCAACACGACCGCCATGGGATCTCTAGACCAAGCAGAGTAGCTCCGTCTGCCTCATGGCTCAGCACTCAGACTATGACCGCTCGGTGGGCAATGGCAAAATCTTTGCCCTGTGAGCTGGGTATGAACACAAAAAAATGGGGAGTTGCACGTGTGTGCAGCTCCCCATTTTTTATTTGTTAGTTGTTAAATTTTACAGGCGTATCGCAAGCACTTAGGAATTCACGCCTGTCGCCAGTTTTGGAGGGTCAGGCAAGCTTAACAACGAACCACATAGCAACGTAGTTGCAACTGATTTGCTCC
>JAYOBL010000112.1:2300-2976 GCA_038104835.1 Gammaproteobacteria bacterium
GAATTCCTCATCGTCCGTGCTACTAATCACGATATTGCCGCTCTCACGGAGATTATTGACGTAAGCCTGAAGGTCATTGCTACCTTGATCTCGGAGCAAGGCTTCTCGCATTGCGTTAGCTTCGTCTGCCGCGAGACGCTCGTAACTACCTTCAACAACGGCGGTTAACTCCGCGACGACGAAAGCGCCGTTATCGAGATTGATCGCAGTACGCTCTACTGCATCGTTTGCGGGTGCAGGGAGGGCGAACACGGCTTCTATGATGTCGCGATTAACGCTCGCCAGAGAGCGCCTTGCAGAGGTCTCGGTGCGCCAGCTGAGCTCGTTCTCCTCGAGGAATGCCGACTCATCTTCGCCAACTTCTAACAGCGCCAACAGCTGCTGCCCTAGTTCTCGCACCGCCTCCCTTTCCATCTCACCGCGCAGCGCAACTGCAATCTCTGGCTCTACCTCATCCAGCGGATAAATACCCTCCGGCGTTTGAGTGTCCAAGCGAAGAACGACCGCGCGGTCTTCGCCGAGCTCGACAACGTCGCTGTTATTGCCATCGAGCAAGACCGAATCAGAAAAGGCTGCGTCTAAGACGGATTGATCGGAGAACAGCCCACCACCGCCGCTACGATCAAAGCTGCCGCTCACTAGTATGGGCAACTCAAGCTCTGACTCGATTCGGGAC
>JAYOBL010000112.1:2986-4900 GCA_038104835.1 Gammaproteobacteria bacterium
ATCTGAAAGCTTACTCGCATAGAGCTGTTCAACCTGCGCAGACTTAAGTTCTCGCTCGATTCG
Source organism: Gammaproteobacteria bacterium (assembly GCA_038104835.1). GTDB lineage: Bacteria > Pseudomonadota > Gammaproteobacteria > Pseudomonadales > Pseudohongiellaceae > UBA9145. The sequence goes on from JAYOBL010000112.1 coordinate 3,050, forward strand.
AGCACTGACCTCATCAAATTCTTGGAAAACATTAGTGTTATCTTCGGTCAAAAGCACTACGTGTACGCCAAAATCAGTCGTCACGGGCTCGGAATAGTCGCCAACTGAAAGCTCCAAGAGCGCTTCCTCAATCCCTTCAGGGAAGGCGGTCCCGTCACTAAAGCCAATATCTCCTCCCTCTTCAGCTGACACCTGGTCGCTGGAAAGCTCGAGCGCAAGCGCCTCAAAGCTTTCACCGGCGTCCAGTCTTTCGAGCGCCGCTTCGGCGCTCGCCAATGCCTCTTCTTCAGATAGCTGCGCGCCTGTCTCAAACAGAATGTGTGAAGCCCGCTTCTCTGCGGAGCCTTCGAACTGGGATTTTTCGAGCTCATACTGTGCGAGTACCGCACCGTCTTCGAGCTCGATAGCGGCTTCTAGCGCGGACTTCTCTAAGATCACGTAGCTCACGCTCACGCTCTCTGGGCGAATGAAATCGTCTTGATTCGCTGCGTAGTACTCGGCGATCTCCTCGTCGCTTATGGCTTAGGTAGCGAAAATCTCTCTCCTGGGCAGACAGCGCGGCGAGTGTTTCGAGTTCTGCAGAGGTTGCGAAACTGCTGGATGAATAGGCGTTGACGAGCTGCGATAGCAGCATTTGATTGCCAAGAGCTTCTTTGTAGGACTGTACTGAAAAGCCCTGACTGTTCATTGTCCGCACGGCGAATTCGGGATCGAACACACCGCCAATTTGGAAGTTAGGATTCTCGATCAAAGCCTGATCGATGCGCGAACTCGAAATCCCAAGCTCGCTATTCTCAGCTGACTGCTTCAAAAGCGTCTGCTCAACTAGCTGATTCATTGCCAGCTGCTCGAGAAGCGATTGCTCGATTCCTTGGGCATTGCCGCCAATGGAGTTTATGAGATCTTGAACGCCGTTCTGTAGCTGGAAATCGGTAATTTCTTCGCCATTGACCGTAGCCGAGCTCGGCGGCCTGGTCAGCCCGCCGATAATGGAGTCGGCGCCGAACAAAACGAAAATGGCTACGATTAAACCGATAATGACTTTGGCTATGACACCCTGAGAGTTGTCACGAATATCTTGCAGCATGTGTCGTCCATCCTAATGTGTCTTGCGTTGCTAGCCGGCAATTGTACGCGATACAGCGCCTTATGCGTAGCGGGTTTTAATCCGCGCCCACCCGCGTACTCTCCCAGAATCGCAGGTCCCAGACCCAAGAAAATCGACCCTAGTCAGAACGCAGATTTAGCATGACCCATAAAGCTCAAGGCCGTTTAACCACGCCCAAAAACACAAAAGGCGCATCTAAGATGCGCCTTTAGGGTTTTCAACCGCATAAACCTTAACGGAGTGCTGCGGTTAGATTGTCACTGCTTAGGGTGTCCGCTCACCCGGTGCTAGAAAGCGAAGCTAAGCCCCGAGCGAGTCGAGACCGGATGGGCGTCTACTTAGGAGTTAACTGAATCCTTTAGAGCCTTGCCCGCTTTAAAACTTGGTACCTTCGCGGCCTTAATTTCGATCGCGGCACCTGTTTGCGGATTACGACCCGTGCGAGCTGCACGATCCTTCGTCGCGAATGTGCCAAAACCAACCAGGACAACTGGATCAGACTTCTTGAGCGAGTCTGTGATCGCATCGATCATCGCATCAATAGCGCGACCCGCAGCTGCTTTAGGAAGGTCAGCGCTTTCAGCGACCACTTCAATAAGTTCAGATTTATTCACAATATCCCCTTTTCTTTCATTTTAGAATTATGACTCGCCGCCGCCTTCAGACGACTTTGTATTCCCCTTATTTCGCTCTAACAGAACGAGCAACGACTAAGGGTGAGGCGATTTATATCGAGATTGGAG
>JAYOBL010000112.1:4910-5213 GCA_038104835.1 Gammaproteobacteria bacterium
AAACTCGGGCCTTTATACCAACAGGGCAATTCGAGTGTCAATCGAATCACCCTCGTAATTAGCGACTTTTGCAATGAGAAGCGCGGCTAATGACTCTTGAGTGCGCCTTTTTGAGACTTAGGTTTGACTGACTCTCCAGCAACCTTTGCCTCTGGCGCCAATGGCGTGGGCTGATGCTGAAGCGCAAGCTCCAGCACCTGATCTATCCAGCGCACCGGTACGATGCGCAGGTCTGCCTTGATGTTATCTGGAATCTCCGCGAGATCACGCTCGTTATCCGCAGGTATCACCACCGTTTTGTTG
>JAYOBL010000113.1:0-2092 GCA_038104835.1 Gammaproteobacteria bacterium
GCTCGGGGGCAAGGGCAACGCCGACGACAAAGATCTTATTGTTCTACACGAACGGATTAACCGTGAAGGCGCAGCGAAGCTTTTAATCGCGCCGGTTCCCGCTAAAGGCAGCGAGTCAGACGCCGCGACCGCAGCGCATGAGAAACTCTATAGCTACATCCGCAACGAGAAAGCATTGAAAAGCGAATTCGAAGAAACGCGCTTGGTTTATATTGCTATGACCCGGGCCCGCTACAGCGTTGGACTTTTCAGCACACTATTACACAAGCCCACGGATAGCGGCGAGGCCACGCAATTGCAACCCATTAAGCAGAGCCTACTAGCTCGCGTATGGGAGCCGCTAGGCGCAGCGGGGATCACGGCAAGCGTCCACCAACTAAAGCCAGCGCCACAGGGGGCGGCTGAGGATGTGACCGCGCACTCCTCGCAGGCCACGCCAATACGTCGTTTAAGCACGCCTCTCGTCCTGTCGCAGGCTCAGCAGACCTCTCTGGAATCGCAGCTACAAGTCGCAGCGCTTGAAGAAACACCAAGCGAAAATGAAGAAAGCGCTGAGGAATCACAGGAGAGCGAGCGCCTGCGGCGGCTGCGGCAAACGCAGGGAACGCTTTGTCACGAGTTCCTCGAAGCCTTTAGCCGCCATCCTTTAGTAGCCGAGAAAACTCTCGACGCATTGCAGCCACGTTGGCTCAAACAGCTTAAGCGACTAGGAGCGAGCGTCGAAGAGGCGCATGCCTCCTGCCACAAGGCTCGCCAGCAGTTATTAACGGCTCTGTCAGGCGACTTCGCATGGATATTCGATCCGCAGGCAGAAGGCGCTGCCAGCGAGCTGCCCCTTGCACGCAACGACAAGCAGGAAGATGAGGAATTCCACAGTCACTTTGCAGTTGATCGAACGCTGCTTTACAAAGGTAATCGTTGGATCATTGATTACAAGACGGCTCACCAGCCCGAGGAACTGACAGAGGATGAGTTTATTGCGCTACAGACGAGCGAGCATAAAAAACAGCTGCGTCTTTACGCCAGTTTGATGAGCCAAGCCGGCATGCCAGCGAGCAAGCTTGGGCTCTATTTGCTGGACATTAATCGGCTCGTTGAGATTCCGTTTTAGGGCTGCTCCGAAAGCGCAGATTCGTCAATCGCATAAATGCCAGCCACGTTGCGCAAATAGCCTTTGTAGTCCAAACCGCTGCCAAATACGAACTTGTCTTCTAACTGCAAACCCGCGCAGTCCGCGCTAATGCCGGGCAGTCGACGTGCGTGCTTCTTATCGGCGAGCACAGCCGTGTAAACACTCTTCGCGCCTTGCTCTATACAATAAGCCTTCACCGCTGCAAGCGTGTTACCTTCGTCTAGGATGTCGTCCACGAGCAGAATGTCGCGCCCTTTGATCCTCTCTCGGGGATAAGCTAACCAGTTAAGTTCTGCCCCGCGGGTTTCACCGCGGTAGCGAGTCGCGTGCAGGTAGTCTATCTGCAGAGGGAAGTCGAGCAGCGTAGCGAGTTTGCCAGTAAGAATCAGCCCGCCATTCATAATGCAGAGTAATAGCGGATCGCTGTCGGAGAGCACCGAACTGATCTGCTTCGCCATCCGGGCGATAGCCTCGTCTACCTGCTGCGCACTAAATAAACATTGGGACTCTGCCCGAAGCTTCTTAATCAGCTGCAGATCAGCTTCTAACGCCTCGAGACTCATGCATCCGGCCCTGCCACCTGACGCAGAGCCTCAAGCCCGTCCAATGTACGCGTGGGAAACGCGAAATCGGCACCATGCTCATGGACAATGGCGATGATTTTGAGCATCACGTCCTGTTTGATCTCGTGATATTCGATCCAGTTAGTGGTTTTGGTGAAAGTGTAAATAAAGAAGTCCAGTGATGAGGACGAATAGGCGACAAAATTGACAATAAGTGTCTGCCTCGTATCAATCGCTTCGTGGTTTTGCAGCATAGCTTTAACGTCCGCCACGATTACCGCCATCTTAGACGCATCGCTGTAACGAATCCCAATAGTCTCTTTGATGCGTCGGTTGCTCATGCGCGACGGATTCTCTAGCGCGACGGTTGAGAACACCGAGTTCGGCACATAGAGGG
>JAYOBL010000113.1:2102-3252 GCA_038104835.1 Gammaproteobacteria bacterium
AGCGGCCTCTTATCGAAGGTCCTCACCACGGTTAAGCGCCAGCCAATGGTCTCTACTGTCCCTTCTATCTCTCGGTCTGGGGAGCGAATCCAATCGCCAATCGCAAAGGGACGATCCAAGTAAATCATGAAGCCACCGAAGAAATTCGCCAGCAAATCCTGAGCGGCGAAGCCAACAGCAATACCGCCAACTCCACCAAAGGCGAGCAACGCAGTTATTTGAATTCCCAGAGTCGGCAATAAAACAAGCACCGCTGACACCACGACCGAGAGGCGCAGCAGTTTCGCCAGAGCGACCACGGTTGTGGGATCAAGTCCGCTCTCAGAGCCCACCTCCCCCGCTAAGATTCGCTGACGGACGCGCTCCTCGGCCAGTGAAATGAAGCGCACAAGAAACCAGGCAATCAGCACCACGAGGGTAACTTGGCGGGCCAGATTCAGATTGTTCGCAGAAAAAAGAGTCTGATCGACATAGCCGTCGCTAATCCCAATTGCTAAGAGCAAACCGAAGCTCAGGATAAGCCAGCTGAGAGGCCGCCGAGCAGCCTCTAAGAGGGCGTCATCCCAGACATTAGTCGTCTTAGCAAAGTGTTTTGCTAGGACCTTGAGCAATCGCATGGCAGTGAAGCGACCTAGAAACGTTAGAGTTACGATGAGCAGTAGCTCGGGCCCCCACTCTAGATCTTGTAAAAGCTCGAATGTTAGTAGCGTATCCATTGTTATCCTCTCAGCTCACGCTGATCACTTTGCTTCGCTAAGACAGCGTAGCGAGTAGGCTCGCAGCCTTTTCATAACGCGACCGCGCAGCGGTAACCGCATTAGCCACTGGGCGTTTCCCGCGCATCCGCAGTAGGCGCTCCTGGGATTCAACGGCATGGCGACCGAGGTTTGCCTCCAGGAAATCGCAAATTTCTGCTGCGGCCTGGTTGTCGTTGCACACCAAAACCATGTCGCAGCCTGCGCTCATAGCGAGCTCGCAGCGAGTTTGGATCGATCCCGCACTGTGGGCTGCATCCATTGTTAAGTCGTCGCTGAACACCACACCCTCGAAGCCTAGCTGGCCCCGCAGGATTTCTTGAATCCAGACAGACGAGAAGCCCGCACAGCACGAATCAATCTGCGGATAGATCACATGCGCAGGCATAACCGCA
>JAYOBL010000113.1:3262-5158 GCA_038104835.1 Gammaproteobacteria bacterium
GAGCTCGCCCGCTAGGGCAGCAAAAGGCAGCAGATCTTTTGTAGCAATCTCATTCAGGCTGCGCTCGTCGATTGGGAGTTCTACATGGGAATCGCCGGCTACCGTGCCATGGCCGGGAAAATGTTTGCCTGTAGAGGCCATGCCCGCTTCGCGCATCCCGGCAATATATTCCCGCCCGAGCGCTTCGATCAATTTCGGTTCAGCGGAAAACGCTCTATCTCCGATAACGCGGCTCTGGGGATCGAAAACATCGAGCACCGGAGCAAAACTAAAGTCGATGCCAAACTCCAGTAGTTCAAAGGCCATGGCCCAACCACAGAGTCGCGCGTCTCCTAGAGCCTGCTCTGGACTTTCAAGATAACGCGCTTCGAAAACCCGCAGTGGAGGATGCCGGAGAAAGTCCGACTTAAACCGTTGTACACGCCCGCCTTCCTGATCCACAGCTACAAGAATGCCTGGTTTCGCAGCTCTTATCTGCGACATCAGCGCGCTTAGCTGAGCTTTATCGGTGTAGTTACGGCTGAATAGGATTAGCCCGCCAACACTGGGACGGCGCAGCAGTTGATGCTCGGCGTCGCTCAAAGTCAGACCCTCAATGCTTAGCATTAGCGGCCCAACGCTCTGCTTTTCCTGTTGAAATTGACTCAAAGCACCCCCTATCAAAGGCGCAGATTATCCCACAGGGCTTACGTGGGGAGAACCGAAGAAAAAGCTTGCGCGCAGACTTTTACTGTATAAAATAACAGCTGTTGATATTAACAGTAGCTCGAGACGCCAACTAAGCTAGCCGAGCCAGCCGAGCTGAATAAACTGATTGGGCTATTAGGTTGACTGGCACCGGCGTAAAAACACAGAAGCTCTTTAGCTTCTAAACAGAAGGAGTCACCATGCTTAAGCTCACATTGCGCCAGCAACAAATACTTAACTATATCAAAGACTACCTAGCGGAGACCGGTTACCCGCCAACCCGTTCCGAAATCGCCCATAAAATGGGCTTCCGCTCGCCCAACGCGGCCGAAGACCATCTACGTGCGCTGGCACGCAAGGGCGCAATTGAGATTCAACCTGGCGCTTCGCGTGGCCTTCGCTTACCCATCAATGAGCAAATGGGGCTGCCGATTATTGGTCAGGTCGCCGCAGGCAGCCCGATTCTGGCGCAGGAATCTATTTCTGAATACTGCGATATACCGCCGACTCTCTTTACTCCTGCTGCGGATTACCTTCTCACGGTTAAGGGCACAAGTATGATCGACGTGGGCATTTTCGAAGACGATCTGCTGGCGGTACATAAAACCGATCGAGCGAATGACGGCGACATTATCGTGGCGCGTATAGACGACGAGGTCACCGTCAAGCGTCTGAAGAAGGGGCGCTCAGCACACAGGCTAAGCCTAATCGCAGAAAACCCAGACTACTCACCGATTGAGGTGGACCTGAGGGTGAGTAATTTCGCCATCGAAGGGCTCAGCGTTGGAGTTATTCGCAGGCACTAAAACTCAACGGCATGCCGCCCCAAATGAAACGCCAAAATATTTTTAGCAGAAACTATCAGCAGGATCGTTTTGATGGGCACGTTTCGATGGGCATGATGAACAGCCATGAGCGGAATAAGTAGCCATGAGCACGGTAAAAAGCCGCGAGCGATAATAGGCCTTCGGCGAAGGCTAGCTACAAGCATCAAATAACAAAAAAGGCGCCACGGCGCCTTTTTGTTTTTAGTTGCAAAGCGGACGCTTCCCGCCCTGCTCGCGAAAATCGTTTTCAAACTGCGCTATTTGCCGCCAAGGCTATTTAGCTGCCGCGGGCTTCTTCTTAGCTGCAGGCTTGGCTTTGCTCGATGCCGCAGTCTTCTTCTTGGCGGCGGGCTTCTTAGCAGGCGCTTTTTTTGCTCCAGCC
>JAYOBL010000024.1:0-9199 GCA_038104835.1 Gammaproteobacteria bacterium
TTGACGATCTTTTCTTTATCGGCACCAAAGAACAGAATATCTCCGGTTTGCGCGTCGAGCTTTTCCAGCAAAGCGTGAACAGTAGCCTCGGGCATGAACTTTAAAATAGGCGACTGCAGACCTTCGAGCCCTGCGGCGCGATCGTTGACTTTAACCCAAGCTAAGCCTTTGGCTCCGAATATAGACACATATTTAGTGTACTCGTCGATAATCTTGCGGCTAATCTCGGCACCTTTCGGTACACGTAGCGCGACAACGCGGCTGCCGGCGTCGTTGGCGGGGCCGCTGAACACTTTGAAGTCGACATCTTTCATAAGATCAGCAATATCGACCAGCTCTAAGTCGATACGCAGGTCGGGCTTGTCTGAGCCGTAGCGATTCATCGCCTCGGCGAATGGCATACGGGGGAATTCCCCAAGCTCGACATCCAGGTGCTTTTTAAAGATTCCTTTAATCATGCCTTCCATCGTCGACATGATCTGCTCCTCATCCATGAATGAGGTTTCGATATCGATTTGAGTAAATTCGGGCTGACGATCTGCACGCAGATCTTCGTCGCGGAAGCATTTGGCGATTTGATAGTAACGATCCATGCCCGCTGCCATTAGGATTTGCTTAAATAGCTGCGGCGACTGCGGCAGCGCGAAGAAGCGGTTTGGGTGCGTGCGGCTCGGCACGAGATAGTCGCGAGCCCCTTCGGGGGTCGCCTTAGTGAGCAGCGGCGTTTCAACGTCGACAAAGCCATTGTCGTCGAGGAAATTGCGCACCGTATTCGTGACCTTCGAACGGAAGCGCAGGCGCTCAGTCATCTCGGGTCGACGCAGATCGACGTAGCGATAGCGCAGGCGGATGTCTTCGCCTACGCTGGCATGCTCGTCTAACTGGAAAGGCGGCGTGGCTGCCGCATTGAGAATTTCCAGCTGTTTGCCAAGCACTTCGATGGCGCCAGTGCCTAAGCCGCTGTTCGACGTGCCGTCGGGGCGAGGACGCACAAGGCCAGTGACTTTAACGACGAACTCATTGCGCACAGTTTCTGCAAGGGCAAATGCTTCGACCGTATCGGGGTCGAAGACCACCTGAGCCAGGCCCTCGCGGTCTCGCAGATCGAGGAAAATAACCCCTCCGTGATCGCGGCGTCGATGCACCCAGCCACAGATCTCTACCTGCTGCCCTACAAAAGACTCGTTTAACTCTCCGCAATAGTTGCTGCGCATCACTCTTCCTTACTCGGTTTGGGGGCCAGACCGCCGCGGTCATGTGCCTTGTATGTGTGTATTAGGATGTTACTGCAGCAAGCTAGCTGGTCGGCTTGCTCTCTGTTTTCGCAGGTGCAGCAGAATCAGAAGCCGCGAGCTGCTTCTTTGCTCCCGTCTTGAAATCCGTCTCGTACCAGCCGCCGCCCTTGAGGCGAAAGCTCGCAGCCGAGACTTTCTTTAATAGCTTGTCCTGTGAACAGCTAGGACATTGAACCAAGGGTTCGTCACTCATTCGCTGCAGCGCTTCTAAGCTATGGCCGCAGTGATCACACTGATATTCGTAGATTGGCATTGACCTACTCTGCTACTGAAAACTTACCTATTGGCAGCCGGAGCTACCGCCTTGATCAGATCTCGATCGGCGCGCCCTGGCTTTCATGCCACCGACCCGCACGAGCTCACTAGCGAACTCGTGCGTCATGTGAATGCTTGGTGCGGCGGTTAGGCTGCGCAATGCTGTTCTGACCAACCACGAATTATAACCTAGAAACTCGAACAGCAGCACCCTAGAGGCCGCTGCGCGTCGCCGCATCGAATAGCTGCTCCAGCAGTTTTCTATGTCGCCGGGGTTACCGAACTACACGTTTGGAAGCCATTGCTCCCGAGGCGAGCAATAATTGCGCGAATTCCGAAATTTAACCGCTTTTTCCCGAGTCGAATGCTTGCGGGTGACTTATAGATGATCTATAAAGCGGGTGTTAGTTCGTCGCTTTTAAAACGAAGTAATAGCGCGAACTTCAATTAACCTTTTCCAATGACTACACAGAAGAGTATGGGCATGGCTGTTAAGAAATCACCTAAAAAAGCTGCAGCAAAAGCTAAAGCAGCACCAGCGCCTCGCAAGGCGCCTGCTATTTCGAAGAAATACACTAAGACAGAAATCCTGAATGAGATCGCGACGAACACCGACCTCAGCAAGAAAGACGTTGCCGCGGTAATCGATGAGCTCTCAATACTTATCGAGCGCCACGTGAAGAAGCGCGCAGTTGGCGAATTCACACTACCCGGCCTACTCAAGATCAAGTCTGTAGTCCGCCCTGCTCGTCCCGCACGCAAGAACGTACCCAATCCGTTCAAGCCGGGTGAGCTAATGGACGTTGCGCGCAAGCCTGCGACTACTCGAGTCAAAGTGCTTCCTCTTAAGAAGCTAAAAGACTTCGCCCTCTAGGGCATTCGTCGTCCGAGCAGATTCGCTCTGCTAATAAGCGATGCAGACAAAAAGGCAGCCCTTGGGCTGCCTTTTTTCTTTCAGCGAAGCGTGCACCTCAGTAGAATGCAGCCTTCGCTTCGATAGTTAAGGAACGCCGCAATGCGCGCTAGTCAGTATCTACTCGCCACAGTCAAAGAAACCCCGTCTGATGCTGAGACGGCGAGTCATCAGCTCATGGTTCGAGCGGGACTAATCCGCAAACTAGCTACAGGACTTTACACTTGGCTGCCCATGGGGCTACGAGTACTGCGCAAAGTCTCTAACATCGTGCGCGAGGAAATGGACAGGGCCGGCGCGCTTGAAGTGTCTATGCCAGTAGTTCAACCGGCAGAACTTTGGCAGGACACAGGCCGATGGCAGGCCATGGGGCCTGAACTGCTGCGCTTCACCGACAGACATGAGCGAGATTTCTGCTTAGGCCCGACGCACGAAGAGGTTATAACTGATCTTATTCGCAATGAAATCAATAGCTACCGCCAACTACCTATCAATCTATATCAGATTCAAACCAAGTTTCGCGACGAGCGCCGCCCGCGCTTCGGCGTGATGCGGGCACGAGAGTTCACGATGAAGGATGCTTATTCTTTCCATATGGACCAGGCGAGCCTCGACGCAACCTATTCCCGCATGCACAGTGCCTACAGCACCATTTTCCAGCGCCTTGGACTGGACTTTAGACCCGTCGCGGCGGACACGGGCGCCATCGGCGGCAGCGCTTCCCATGAGTTCCACGTACTTGCCGAATCGGGCGAGGACGAAATCGTGTTCAGCACTCAAAGCGACTACGCCGCGAACATGGAGATGGCCACAGGCACTCTGCCGCCGCTGCCTCAGGATAGCGACACCTTGCCCCGCAGCATCGCAGAGACAGGCGAAGCCCACTCGATAGACGCCCTGTGCGCCGCGCTCAATATCCAGCCCACGCGCTGCGTCAAGACCTTAGTCGTCCATGGCTGCGACGGCGAAGGCGAGAGCAACGGCGAGCTCGTCGCCCTGCTCCTGCGAGGCGATCAGAACCTAAACGAAATTAAGGCGCAGAAGCTCGACCGAGTCGCGTCGCCGCTCACTTTTGCCAGCGATGAGGAAATACTCGCGGTTTACGGCTGTAGCGCAGGAAATCTTGGGCCCTCTCGGCCATCAGATAAAAGCCTCTATGTGTATGCCGACCTTAGTGTTGTGGACCTGCGGAATTTCGTTTGCGGCGCGAATGAAGCAGGCAAACACCTCGTTAACGCGAATTGGGATGACGAGATCAGATATGACGAGAAGATCGATCTCCGCTGTGTTCAGGAGGGGGATATCAGCCCCGACGGCAAGGGAGTTCTAGCCATTAAGCGCGGCATTGAAGTCGGCCACATATTCCAGCTTGGCGACAAGTACAGCACTGCGCTCAACGCAACCGCGCTGGACGAAAACGGCAAAAGCGTGACCATGCAGATGGGCTGCTATGGCATCGGTGTAACCCGCGTGGTGGCCTCATGTATTGAACAGAACCATGACGAACACGGCATAATTTGGCCCGAGAATATTGCACCCTTTAGCCTCGTCATAGTTCAAATCGATGCGCACAAGTCGGAGCTAGTTCGTGAGACCTCGGAAGCGCTTTATGCGCAAGCTCAGCAGCTTGGCATTGAAGTCTTACTGGACGACCGCGATAAGAAAACGAGCCCCGGGGTTAAGTTCGCTGAATCGGAACTGCTAGGCATTCCCCATCGTCTAGTCATTTCTCCGCGCTCTCTCGCTGACAACGTTGTCGAATATAAGCGCCGCGGAGCCGAGGACAAGCAGCTTTTGACAATTGAAGAAGCTGCAAAAAAAGTTGAGGAGCTTCGTTCGGGAGTTTAAACACACCGTGCATGCCAACACTGTCGCCTCGGGAGGCACCAGCATGACTGCCATCACTCTCTACCATAATCCAGATTGCTCAAAATCCAGAGCCGCACTCGCGCTACTGGAAGAGAACGACGCGCAAATCACGATCGTCTACTATCTCGAAGAGCCATTGGAGCGCAGCGAGCTTGAAAACCTGTTGGATCAGTTAGGCCTCCCCCTTCGCGACCTATTACGCAAGAGCGAGACTGAGTACGAACAATTTGCTCTAGGCGATGAAACGCTCAGCGAAGACATCGTGTACGAACTGGTTCTCAAGAACCCCATTCTAATTCAGCGACCCATAGCGGTAGCCGGTAATCGAGCGCTGATCGCTCGCCCACCTGAACGCGTACTAGAGCTCATCTAGGCACATTCCGAGGCAATTCTTGACCACTCCCTTCGTACTCATTCTCTACTATAGCCGCTACGGTGCGACTGCAAAAATGGCACAGGCCATTGCCCGCGGCGTGGAGCAAGCGCAATTACAAAACTTCTCCATTGAAGCACGCCTGCGAACAGTGCCCGCTGTCTCCCCAAATAACGAGGCGAGCGAGCCTGCGATACCGACCGAGGGCGCCGTATACTGCACCGAGGAAGATCTTCGCGATTGCAGCGGCATCATCCTTGGCAGCCCAACACGCTTTGGAAACATGGCAGGGGCGTTAAAGCACTTCCTAGACGGCACTGGAGCTCTGTGGAGTGGCGGGGATTTGATCGACAAACCCTTCGCAACCTTCACCTCGACCTCGTCAATGCATGGAGGCCAAGAGACGACGCAGCTAAGCATGGCACTCCCTCTCTTACACCATGGCATGCTCTACTGCGGCCTGCCCTATTCCGAGCCCGCGCTTAGCACAACAACGAGCGGCGGCACGCCCTACGGAGCAAGCCATGTCACCGGCGCTGACGGCTCGCTGCCGCTGAGCAATGATGAAGAGGATCTCTGCGTAGCGCTCGGCAAGCGTGTTGGACGTTTGGCCATGCAGTTGCGCCTCGGTCAGGATTCGAAATGAGCCCTCAATCCTTACCCTCCATGATTGCGAATTTTAGACTTGGAGTGCTCGCATCCTATTACGCGCTCGTCGGGTTTTTCTTTGTCTCTACCCCGATAATGCTTAGCTCACTCAGCTTCGGCACACTAAGCATCGCACTGCTACAGACTCTGCCGCTGCTGATTTTTGCGCCTGGATTGCAGCGCACTCGCCTGCGCACGTATGGCTGGATGAGTTTCGTTGTGCTGCTCTACTTTACCCACGGTGTTCTCGTCGCCTTTAGGCCGGAGCAACTCACTCAGGGGCTTATTGAAGTCCTGCTCTGCGTGGCACTTTTCACCTTCCTTATTTTGTTCATTCGCCAGTATCGCGAACATTACAAAACACCGCTTTGAACGCCGCGAGCATCGAAGCAGGAAATTAATTAGCAAGGCGATGAGGCATTGGCCTCGACTCGAAACTCTACCAATCGAGAATCTGTTTAACGAAGGGAATGGTGATTGGGCGCTTGGTCTTCAGTGAGGCCTTGTCCAAGCGATCGAATAGAGCGAGTAACGCCGGTGTGTCGCGCGGTGCGCGCAGCATAATAAAGTCCGCCACTGCTCCATCGAGCTGCACGCCACGAGCAAGAGCGCGCTGTTGAAGCAGAGCACGCTTATCGCGATCGCCAAGCTGATTCAATCTAAGAGTGAGCCCCGAGCGCATCCGAGAACCTAGATCGAGCAAGCCCCAAGGTAAAGCCGACGGCGCTTTCTTCGCTGCTATGACCAACTCGCTCCCCTCGGCCCTTAGTCGATTGAACGCGGTGAAAAGCGCTGCCTCCCAAGCTGGCTCGCCGGCGATCTTATCAATCCCATCTAGACAAACCACCGCGTAATTCTCGACACCTTCGAGAATCTCGGGTGAGAGCTCTATTAACTCCGCCACCGGAAGATAAAGCGCAGTTCGATCCGCTTCCGCCAGCTCATGGCACAGCGCCTGCAACAAATGAGTGAGCCCCGGCGAGCCCTCTCCCCAAAGATAAATAAAATCCTCAACGCGTCCGCGATCAGGTTCTGCTAAGGACTTCAGCGCAGCAACCGCGAGCTTGTTCTCTTGGGCGATGATGTAGTTGGAGAACAGCGCAGAATCATCGAGCGTTAGGGCTAGCGAAAGTTGATCACTGATCATTAGCGTGTCCAGCGAAAATGCAGCAGGCCCGGCTCGGTGGCCGACGAATCGATAGCTCTCAGATTGCGGTCTAGCGCAATAAGGTCCCGCAGTCTCTGCTCGCCCCCTGCTACATTTAGATTGAGTTCTAAACGGTCGGCGTCGAGCGCACTCAGGGTCAAAGCGTTTACCGCGCCTAGTTGTAGCAGATAAGCATTGAGAGCCGCATAGTCTGCTAAGTCACGAATACCATCGACCCGGAGCGTAAGCGCCTGCTGCATGAGAGTTGCCTGCGACGCAGCGAAAGTTTCGACGAACTGCGAGGTAACCTCCCGCAGTGGCGACTCTAAATAGGCAGCTAGCTCTGTATCTAGGCCGTCGATCAGCCTCGCTTCGTCCCGAAACTGGAAACGCCAAAGCCCAACGAGCTCACCTGAAGGGGTAACCAGGAGACGCCCAGCTAAGATGCTATCGGGGCTGTAGCGCTCGCTAGCCCTTTCGATAGCGGCAACCTCGAGATCCCAGAGCTGATCACTGGATAGGCCGCGACGGTCTTCGAAATCGAGTACAGGGAAGATCAATGGCAAGCCTCGAGATTCAGAGAAACTACGCAGCGTGCTGAAAAGTTCGGCGTCTAACTCAGGGTCGAATAATCGCCTTCCTCCGGACTCTTCCTGTAGCGCCATCCAAACGAGGACACTCGGACGATTGCTGTTCCACACTGGAACTCCCTGCCTTTCAAGCAACTCATCAACCAAAGTTGGTGAGAAGTCGACGGTCAGCTGGCGCTGCCCTGCACTTCCTGAGTCTGCATAGCTCACCCCCTCCACGAAACTCGCTGCGTTGGAAATCGCTCGAGCGACTCCGGCGAGCTCAAGGGCTTCAGGCTTGCCCGTAAGCTTTATCAGCACGGCGCTTAGGCCTTCCGAAAACGCACGAGATCTCTCACTCTGGGACTCATTGGCGACAACAACACTATGGCTGTACAGGCCAGGGACCTGCAGCGCGTAAACTGAGCTAGAACCCGCAAGGCAGAGCCAGAATACGAGGCCGACTAAATGCCGGAAAGAAGCCGGTGCCTCGGCACTAAAACGTTTGTAAGCGAAAGAGAACATAGCGCGGGATGATACTGTAAACCCCTGTGCTGAGCGAACCTGAGTGAACAGCAAGCAAAGGCTGAATTGCTTTGAAATATCCCTGACTGCTTGCCGAGTCTTTGTTAAACTGCGCCCTGCTTTTTGACCCGAAGGAGCCCTCGATGGCAGCCTCACATGACTCTACACGCCCCAGCTTGAGCTACCGCGATGCGGGCGTCGATATCGATGCAGGCAACGCCTTGGTCGACAATATAAAGAGCGTAACCAAACGCACTCACCGCCCCGAAGTCATGTCGCAGATCGGCGGCTTTGGCGCGCTATGCGAAATTCCTGAGGGATACAAAAAGCCCGTTCTCGTCTCGGCCACAGACGGCGTAGGCACTAAGCTTAAGCTAGCCATGGCTATGGGCAAGCACGACACGATAGGCATCGATCTCGTGGCCATGTGCGTTAACGATTTGATTGTTTGCGGCGCTGAGCCGCTGTTTTTCCTTGACTACTACGCCACCGGCGGCTTGGATATCGATGTGGCTACTCAGGTGGTTACCGGCATTGGCCGCGGCTGCGAGCTGGCGGGTTGCGCACTAATCGGCGGAGAGACTGCCGAGATGCCTGGCATGTACAGCGACGGCGACTACGACCTCGCAGGCTTCTCTGTAGGCGTGGTCGAAAAATCCGAGATAATCGATCCGTCAAGGGTTGCTGTTGGCGACGTACTCATTGGACTCGCGTCCTCCGGGCCACATTCCAATGGTTACTCGCTTATACGCAAAATCATCGATCACGCCAATGCCGATCTCTCGGCGAGCTTTGGGGACTCAACGCTGGGTGAAACCCTCTTGGCGCCAACCGAAATTTACGTGAAGGGCATCGCGCAGCTAGCACAAAGCGTCAGGCTCAACGCTCTAGCCCACATCACCGGCGGCGGCTTCACAGAGAATATTCCCCGCGTCCTCCCCGACGATACCAAGGCAATAATTGACCTCTCGGCTTGGCAGCGCCCTGCCATCTTCGATTGGCTGCAAACAGAAGGAAACGTAGACGACGCTGAGATGCTGCGCACATTCAACTGCGGCATCGGCATGATTGTCTGTTTGCCAAAGGAACAAGCTGCAACTGCGCTCGACCTTCTTGCCGATTCGCCTATCAAGGCTTACGAGATTGGCCGCATCGAAGCCAAGCAGGCGGGCGAAGACGCCGTCGTTTACGCCGACTAGCTAATGAGCGCTCCCACAATCACTGCTCAGCGCTGCCGAGTCGTCGTGCTCCTCTCGGGCAGTGGCAGTAACCTGCAGGCGCTCATCGATGCGCAGGCGTCAAGCAGCTATGAAATAGTCGCGGTGATCTCGAATAAACAGGATGCCTTTGGACTACAGCGCGCAGCCAAGCACGGGATCGCTACCGAGACGCTTTCGCATCGCGACTTTGCGAGTCGCGAATCTTTTGACTCTAAGCTCGCAAAGCTTGTCGATAGCTTTAAGCCTGATCTGGTGGTTCTCGCAGGCTTCATGCGCATACTCACTGCGCCTTTCGTGGCTCTCTTCGCAGGTCGCCTCGTTAACATCCATCCATCGCTGTTGCCGGAGTTTCCAGGCATGACCACCCATCAGCGCGCACTGGCCT
>JAYOBL010000024.1:9209-15859 GCA_038104835.1 Gammaproteobacteria bacterium
TTAGCGTTCATTTCGTGACAGAAGAGCTAGACGGCGGCCCAGTCATCGCGCGCCGCAAAGTGTCGGTAACGGCAGATGACACTGCCGAATCCTTGGCCGCCAAAGTGCTGACTGAGGAGCACAAACTGTATCCTGAAGTAGTGGAGTGGTTCGCGCGAGGGGAACTCAGCCTCACGGCGGGTCAAGCGCTCCATTCGCGGCTAGGATTGCCGGTTGATCTAGAGGCCTAGGTTACAGTGGCTCTGCGAGCTACTGCAGGCGGGCTGAAGGATCTCGCGCGGCGTCATTTTCCTGTAATTCTGAGTCATCGAATACCGAAGATGCCCCTGCCCTCGGCAGCTTGTACTTGCGCATCTTCTCCACCAAAGTCGTTCGCCCGATACTCAATCTATCAGCAGCACGGGACACCACGCCGCGGCTGTCATCTAAGGCCTTCTCGATAAGATCGCGCTCTAGTCGAGCGAGGTATTCCTTCAAGTCCAAACCGCTGATTGGCAGGGTTTTAACGGCGGCCTGCGACTCCAGCGCAGGACTCTCTAACACTTGGTCCTCGAGTGTTTGCACCTCTAGGCCGTGCTCCTTTAAGCCTCGTTCCCCGAGGACCTGCGATTCTTCGCCGCCTACACCCTCTTCTCCCAGGGCTCGCAGCTTTTCCGGCAAGTCATTCAAGCCCACGATGCCGTGAGGATGAAGGATCGCCATACGCTCAACCAAATTGGCAAGCTCACGAACATTCCCTGGCCATGCGTGCAGGCAGAGTGCATGAATCGCACTGGAGTTAAACCTCACCGAGCCACGGCCCTCTGCTTCAAGATTGGCGATGAGCTCATTCAAAAGGAGTGGGATATCACTAGGCCGTTCCCGCAGAGCCGGCATCTCAATTGGAAAGACGTTGAGCCGGTAGTACAAGTCTTGACGAAACTCACCCTTCGCGATCATCTGCTCTAAATCACGATGCGTCGCGGCAACTATGCGCACATCCGCTGCGAGCGTTTCAACGCCTCCAACCCTCTCGAAACTCCTCTCTTGAAGTACACGCAGGAGCTTAACCTGCATATCCAGCGGCATATCGCCGATCTCATCGAGAAACAGCGTGCCTCCATCGGCAAGTTCGAAGCGTCCACTGCGCGCCGTGACCGCACCGGTGAACGCCCCTTTTTCATGGCCGAATAGCTCGCTTTCGAGTAGCTCGCGGGGGATGGCACCGCAGTTAATCGGGACGAAAGCCCCTTGGGCCCGGGACGAATTATTGTGCAGATTGCGGGCAACGACTTCTTTCCCCGTCCCCGATTCACCGGTGATGAGCACGCTGACCTCGGTGTTCGCGACCTGCCCCATCATCTTCCGGACGAGTTCAATTTTTTCGCTCTCCCCAACGAGGCTGCGAAACATATTATAGTCACTGACTACTGTCGATTCACGAAGTCGGCGTGAATGCCGGGTATAGAGCTTGCATTTGTGCACGGCGTCTAGCAGCGCCTGAAAACCGCAGTCACTGGCAAGGCGAGCGACTATGCGAGATTCATACAGGAGCGATTCGACTGCAGCCGCTCCGCCGTAGAGTAGAAATGGGAGCTGCGCATCCGATTTCGCGATCGCTTCGAGCCCGGCGGCCAAGCGCTCTATCTCATTGCTGGGCTGCTCTGGCTCATTCCCGCGTCGCTCTGGTTCATCGCCGGCTATTAAGACGAAAGAGAGAGGCCGGCCAAGAGCCTTTTGCTCCGAAAGCACCGTCAAGCAGTTCTCGGGGCTGGCGTGCAAGCTTGCCTCGCCAAGGAAACCTAAGATTGTCTTAAGCTGCCCCGCCCCATGACCGTCCTGCTGCACGACAAGTATTGTCCCTGCGGCTAAGGATGCGGAAGGAGCAGCGGAATTCGGGGGGGGCGAAGACGCGGAGTTGGGAGGCGATGACATATTTTTATTAGACATCGCGGCGATTTCAGAGTCAATGATACAGGCCTATACCACGTTAGCAGACACTCATTCTCCGTGTAATTGATGCCAGGCCACCGCTTATAGTCTTAAAGATATCTGTCGCTGGGACGTTAATACTTAGGCTCGGGCAGTAGCAGGCCGCGCCCGCTACGGAGTGTAGCGATGTCGCAGATCATGCCCCCTTTCACTGGAAAGAAGAGCCAATTTAGCCAAAAAAATCCATTCAGGTGAGAGCAGGCCCTTGGAAAGCAACGACAGCGCACTAAACGCGACGACGGAAGAGCTCGCGGCCGTGCTCGCCACAATTAAAGATGCCAGAGCGCAGCGTCAGGAATCTGCTCGCTCGGCGCAGGATCTCGCCTCTGGCCTTGCCAAACTCGAGCGCCTAACCGAAGAGATGCGCACGGCACTAGAAGGGTTACCCGAAATGGACATGACTCGAGTTATCGAACTCAATGACAGGCTGGAGAAGGGCAAATTCGCCATAGACAGTCGCTCTCTGGCCGACAAGATGCTCAATTTCGATCGTGATTCTTCTCAGGCCATAGAACATCCCGAGCTGCCTTCGAAGGACTAGCAGGCCCATTCCAGAGGCGGATCGAGCTGTTCTAGCAGTGCCAGGTCTGCAGGCACGTCAACATCCCAAAGCGTTTCCAAGCACTCCGCTCGCAGCCCCAGGTCTTTAAGGATCTCCAGACTCTTAGCCAGCACGTTCTCGCCACCCCATTCCGGCCCTGCGAATAACTCTGGAATCATTCTGCGCATACCAAGCAGAACATAGCCTCCGTCCTGCGCAGGAACGAATACGACGTCGCTAGCACCTTCCAAGGCTTTGATTGCAAGCTCAAGCAGTTCAGCGCTGAGGGCCGGCACGTCGCCGCCGACAAGCAGGACGAGCTCTGTTCCGCCTGCGAAGCAGTCCTCTGCGGCATACCGCATCCGCTCACCAAGATCTTCACCACGCTGCAACCGCGGTTCGCTTCCATAGGCGTAAAACAGTCCTACCTCGAGCTTACCGGCAACGGCGAAGTGCCAAGGACAAAGCCTGGCCGTGCTCAGCAAACTCCCGAGGCGGTTAAGCATCGCCAGCTGCAACTCCAGCGCGCCCTGAGCGCCTAGCGCTGGAATAAGCCGGGTCTTAACCTGCCCCGCGACGGGCGACTTGGCGAAGGCGATAACTTGGGCATGGGGATAACGCCAAGGGGCAGCGGAACGCTTGGCAGGGTAATAACGCCGATGTAGCGCCTGTGGCGAAGCGCCAAAAAAGTAGCGCAGCCGCAAATCCCACATTAAAAGTACCGTGCGAATAACGCCGTGCTCGCGCCACCTGCGGGCGGCAGTAATCACCTTGGTTTCGATAGGCGCAGGCCGCGACAGCGCCCGCAGTCGCTTGCTCAATTCGACATCCTCCATCAGCGGCTGCAGAGGAAAGCCGCCCGCGGCGAAGTACGTTTCTCGCGCCACGAACAGGCACTGATCGCCCGTGCAGACGCGGCTCAGCCGAGCACGCGTGTTCATTGCAAAAGCGATAACGCGCATAGCAAGCGAAGCGGAGTCGAAGCCCACATCGAACCAGCCCCACTGCGCCCCGCGATCAAGCTGAGCTGACAGAGCCTCTATAGCATCGCCTGGAAGCTGAGTGTCGGCGTGGAGGAACAGCAGAACGCGACCGCGGGCGTGCAGCGCGCCCACATGCATCTGTCGAGCTCGCCCCCTGTCACAGGACAGCACAGCATCGGCCAGGCCCGTCGCGATCTCGACACTCGCATCTGTGCTGCGACCATCGACAACAATAAGTTCGTGACCTGCAGCGCGCCATGATTGCAGCCGACGCAGGGTCGCCGCCAGCGAGCCGGCTTCGTTGTGGACCGGCATAATGATCGAGAACAGGTCTGGCATGGGCTTTAGCCTCAGAAAACGCTAGCAGTGCGAAATTGAGCCGCGCTAAAATTAACAAATAGCGATGTTGCGTTTAGCCTAGCCGCCGATAGCAAGCTAAGTGGGCAAATTGCCCGACAGCAGCCGCATAGTCAAAGCAATAACAGATCAGCAGCGGGACTGTGCCTTCGAAGACAGGCAGTAACGCAGCGCGCAGGATTGCAAGGGGAGCAATTGTGAACAGTGAGAATTTTTACATAGTCGCTCAAGCACCTCAGGACGAAACTCTACAGGTGCGGATTTCAGGCCCCTATCTTACCCAGCAGGCGGCGCAGGCTGACCTGAAATCTGCGATCGATGAAGCGACCTGTCTTGACCCTAACGCCTCTTCCTATCACTTCAAGATATCCAAAATCGAAAGCCAGAAACCCGGCGTGATTCAGCATATGGCGTCGCACGGCTAGCAAGCAAAGGTCCTGAGGCTAAACCCTAGAGACCAGGTCCAGAGCCCAAGACCCTGAGACGAGTCCCTAAGACAAGGCCCGTGAAATACGAGCCCCTGAAAACCAAGCCCAAACCCGCCATACAAAGCGCCTACACAAAAGCCTCTGCCGACAAAGCGTGAGCCACACGCCGTATATCTGCACCCCACGTCGACGTCGCAAGGTCGAAGGCCTCTTTGTCTCGGGCGTAGAGTGCCCGTGTCGCCTCTTCGAACCCAGGTAGGTCTCCCGCCAGCGCAGACATAAAGCGATTGCTCCTATCTTGACTCGCCCGCATCGCATCCACACCTACCTGCGATTTACGGGTCTCATCGATTAGGCGGCGCAGCGTGGCCGAGGCGCCTCCGCGCTGACCATCAAGCCATTCCCAGTGGCGAGGCAGCAGAGTCACCTCACGACCCACCACACCGAGCCGCGGCCGACCTCTTCCTCGCTTTACCGCGCCCGCGCTAATTCCCTGGGGAGCAGAAACGAACTGCGCGCTGGCATAACGCCGAGCCACCTCTTCATTTGTCCCTGTAATGTGCAGATCGATTTGGCGACCGTCTGTGGAGTCGAACACCAGTATCTCTCCCCTATTGAGCGCCTCCGCTTCGCCGCTGGCTTTGAGATGAAGCGCCAAGGACTGGCGATCGCCTTCGGCAAGCAGTTCACAACCCTTGAACGCATAGTGCTTTGGCGGCTCGTTTACAGTTTGGTTTTCTGCGGACTGATGATTCTCCGGCATGGGATTCTCCAAAAGCTTGTAGGTGCTGTCTTGCTGCGACACCAATAATTAAACCATGGTTTAAATATTTTTACCAAGGTTTTAAACGCCGGAAGAGTTTTAGCCTTGTAGACAAGTGCAAAGGCGCACCCTATTCTCACTACACCCCTTTTTAACCAGCTTCTCTCCTGCGAGGTACCTACGCATGACAAAACTTCCTAACGCTGCTCTCAGCCGCTACGCGCTGCTCCTGGGTATTTTCCTGCTGACGTCCTGCGCCGCCCCGTCAGCGAGTGTGCGCAACACCCTAGGCCTGGATTACTCCAGCCCAGAATCCGTTGGTATCGATTCGACGCGCTTAGAACGCCTCACTCAGGCGATGCAAGGCTTTGTAGACGAGGGCAAGTTAGCCGGCGTCGTCACCGCGGCCGCCCGCGACGGCAAGATTTTCCACTTCGAGTCAGTCGGCCAGCGCGATCTCGCGAGCGGCGACCCCATGGAGAACGACGATCTGTTCCGCATTTACTCCATGACCAAACCCATTACGGGTGTGGCGCTGATGATCCTGTATGAAGAAGGCAAGTTTAAGCTGTCTGACCCTGTCGCAATGCACATACCCGAATTTACCGACCTGCAGGTTTACGCGGGCATGGCAGACGATGGCACGATGCTAACTGAGCCCGCCGACCATCCAATGACGATGCGCGAATTGATGAGCCACACCGGCGGATTAACCTACGGTCTTTTTTCACAGTCACCGGTTGACGATCTTTACAATGAAGCTGCCGTGCTCGACCCCGCCTCTAATCTGCAGGACATGATTGATAAGCTCGCCAAGATTCCCCTACGACAGCAGCCTGGCTCTCTCTGGCACTATAGTGTCTCGGTAGACGTGCAGGGCTATCTGGTCGAAAAACTTTCAGGACAGCGCTTCTCTGATTTCCTTGAGGAGAGAATCTTCGAGCCGCTGGGCATGGTAGACACCGACTTCTTCGTGCCTGCCGAGAAGGCAGACAGGCTCGCCGAGGTTTATGCCTATGGCCCCGACGGCTCGCTATTCGCCAGCGAAGGGTTTACCGGCGGACCCAGCTACCTAGTTGAGCATGAGTTCGAAGGCGGTGGCGGCGGCCTTGTTGGCTCGGCGATGGACTACATTCGCTTCAGTCAGATGCTGCTGAATGGCGGAGAGCTCGATGGAGTGCGCATTCTCGCCCCGCTCACAGTAGAACTTATGCACCGCAATCAGCTGCCAAAGGGCCTCGATAACAGCATACTTGGCGCCAATGGCACGAGCTTCGGGCTCGACTTCGCCATCATAGAGGACCCGGTAGAAGCAGAAGGCTACTCCAAGGGTGAATACTATTGGGGCGGCGCTGCCGGCACGTGGTTCTGGATAGATCCGGTGGAGAACATTGTCTTCGTCGGCATGATCCAACAGTTTGGCAACGGCATTCCCGACGTGCGCGGCACCTCTCGTCGCCTGCTCTACCAAGCGATCATGGAGCCCTACGGCCTCTGAAGCCCAGCAGCAGTTTAAAAAAGGCGCCTAGGCGCCTTTTTTAGTTCCGACTCTCTTAGCTCCGCACTCTTGCCCTCACCTTTTATCCTCTATTCGCTCACCCCCTGTT
>JAYOBL010000024.1:15869-26059 GCA_038104835.1 Gammaproteobacteria bacterium
CTTTGGCCCTATTGCTTCAGTTCTGTCATC
The DNA here is from genome assembly GCA_038104835.1 of Gammaproteobacteria bacterium. Classification (GTDB taxonomy): domain Bacteria; phylum Pseudomonadota; class Gammaproteobacteria; order Pseudomonadales; family Pseudohongiellaceae; genus UBA9145. The sequence goes on from JAYOBL010000024.1 coordinate 15,900, forward strand.
TCAGCTTCATCGTCTTGTCATCATCGCTCGCTAGTTTAGGAGCTTTTGACAAGCAGGAGCGGAATTATTGTGGAATTGACTATCTTCGGAACCGGCTATGTTGGCCTCGTAACAGGTGCATGCCTTGCTGACGTGGGCCACCGCGTCCTCTGTATGGACATAAACAGCCAGAAGGTCGCAGCGCTCACACGCGGCGAGATCCCGATCTACGAGCCCGGCCTCGAAGAAATAGTTAAACGCAACCTCGAAAGCGGCAATCTGCTGTTTAGCGACTCTCCTCAGGAGGCCGTCGATTTCAGCTCACTACTTTTTATCGCAGTGGGAACGCCTTCGATGGAAGATGGCGAGCCTGACCTCTCGGGCGTGGAAGCGGTAGCAACGCAAATTGGCCTGCTAGCCGGAGGAGAGCTTACGATAGTCACTAAGTCCACAGTACCCGTAGGCACCTCGGAGCGCATACGCAACCTAGTGACTGAGGGCTGCCACCATCGCGGCATCGATGCCTCGGTAACCGTGATATCCAATCCGGAGTTTTTAAAGGAAGGGGCTGCGGTCTCCGATTTCATGCGCCCCGATAGAATTATCATCGGCACACAGGGCGAGGCGGGTCGCGAAACCATGCGCAAGCTCTACGCGCCCTTTAATCGCAACCATGACCGTTTGTTCTGCATGGACCTGAGAGCCTCGGAGCTGACCAAGTATGCAGCCAACGCCATGCTCGCCAGCAAGATTAGCTTTATCAATGAGATTGCCAATCTAGCTGAAAAACTCGGCGTCGATGTCGAGCAGGTTCGGCAAGGCATAGGCTCGGATCCGCGCATCGGCTACCAGTTCATTTACCCAGGCTGCGGCTATGGCGGCTCCTGCTTCCCCAAGGATGTCAGCGCACTGCGCCGCATGGCGGCCAAGGCTGATGTGAAGCTGGGCGTCCTAGAAGCGGTAGAACAGGCCAATAGCGCACAGAAAAACCGCCTGTTCGAGCTGATCACGGATTTTTTTGGCATTGAGCTCGAGGGCAAGACCTTCGCCCTGTGGGGACTAGCCTTCAAGCCACGCACCGACGATATGCGCGAGGCCCCCGCTCGCACCCTGATGGAGGCGCTGTGGCAAGCGGGAGCGAAAGTGCAGGCCTACGACCCAGAGGCAATGCACACCGCCGAGTCTTTGTATCCCGACAATCCGCAGCTCAGCCTCGCCGGCACCAAGGATCAGGCGCTGATAGGCGCCGATGCGCTAGTGATCTGCACAGAATGGCAACACTTCAAGGCCCCTGATATGGCGAAGATAGCCCAGAGTCTCTCCACGCTCGTCATCTTTGATGGCCGCAATCTATACGATCCCGCCGAGATGCGAGAGAAGGGATTTCGGTACTTCGCTATTGGCCGCGGGGAGTCTTGCGCGAAGGCGTTTTAGTATATTGTAGACAATAATATTGCTTTCTGACGAAAAATTCACAATAATTCGCGCTGATGCAAAATATTGTCAACAATAAGCCGAATGAGACAAGCTTAGCGATCCCAGTAGCCACGCGCGCAGATTCGGTGTTCGATCAGCTGCGCGCCTCTATCGTTCGCGGCGAACTTGCGCCGGGCTCAAAGATTAACGAGCCCGCCCTGAGCAAGCTGTACGGCATCAGTCGAGGGCCGCTACGCGAGGCCATACGCCGTTTAGAAGGTTGCAAGCTCGTCGAGATTACCGCCAATGTCGGAGCGCGCGTGGTCTCGCTAGAGCTGCGCCAGGCGATCGAGATCTACGAGATCCGCGAATCCCTCGAGGGTCTCGCCTGCGGCCTCGCAGCTCGCCATGCCAGCGCTCCGGACTGTGAGCAGCTCCGCACCCTACTCGACCGCCATGAGCGCGAGATCGAGTCTGAAGACGGCAAGGTGTACTACCAGAAGGAAGGCGATCTGGACTTTCACTACCTCATCGTTTCGCTGAGCGGCAACGCCAGGCTCTTCAAGCTGCTGTGCGACGAGCTCTATCATCTGCTGCGCCTTTATCGCGTGCAAACCAGTAGTCAGCCTTCGCGCCCCGCCCAGGCCTTCAAGGAACACCACAGGATCGTCGACGCAATAGAAGACAAGGATAGCGAGCTAGCAGAGCTGCTCATGCGCAGACACATCGCCAGCGCGAAGCTTACGCTTCTCGAACAACTTGAGGAGCCGATCTAGACAGCTTTTGCACCCAAACCACGCACGCCAGCCAATTATTTAATCACCACGGAGTCCCCATGAAACAGTCTCAAGGCGCCAAGTTCCGCCAAGCACTCAAAGACAACAGCCCACTGCAAATTGTAGGTGCGATTAACGCCTACTGCGCCATGCTCGCAGAGCAGTCCGGGCATCAGGCCCTCTATCTGTCCGGCGGAGGCGTGGCGAACGCCTCCTATGGCCTCCCGGATTTGGGCATAACCAGCCTCAACGATGTGATTGCCGATGTCGAACGCATTAGTAACGCAAGCTCGGCGCCACTCCTTGTGGATATCGATACCGGCTGGGGCGGCGCATTTAACATCGCCCGCACCATTCGCGCTATGGAGAAAGCCGGAGCCGCGGCGGTGCATTTAGAGGATCAGGTTGCGCAAAAGCGCTGCGGGCATCGCCCAAACAAGGCCATCGTGTCGCAGGCGGAAATGGTTGATCGAATAAAGGCCGCGGTGGACGCAAGACAGGATGACGACTTCGTCATCATGGCCCGAACCGACGCGCTCGCGGTTGAAGGCATGGACTCGGCCATAGAGAGGGCCATAGCCTGTGTCGAGGCTGGCGCCGATGCTATTTTCCCCGAGGCGATAAACGAGCTGGCGCAGTACAAGCAGTTTGCCAACGCGGTAGACGTGCCTATTCTCGCGAATATTACTGAGTTCGGGCAGACGCCTCTGTTCAATTGCCAAGAGCTTGGCGAGCAAGGAGTCGGCATGGTGCTTTATCCGCTTAGCGCATTCAGAGCGATGAGCAAAGCCGCTCTGGGTGTCTATCAGTCTATCGCGACCAATGGCGACCAAACGGAAGTGGTCGAGAGCATGCAAACGCGCAAAGAACTCTACGACGTGCTCGGCTACCATGCCTATGAAGACAAGCTCGACGCGCTTTTCGACGCCGAAGCAAAATAAAACCAGCTAGCAGTGGGCTATGTAGTGCCCAGGAATTTAATCGCACCAATACAGGAGAAAACCTATGGCAGAGAAGAAACTCAGCGGCGCAGGACTTCGGGGGCAAGTCGCAGGAGAAACCGCGCTGTGTACCGTCGGCAAAACCGGCACCGGCCTCACTTATCGTGGCTACGACATCAGCGAACTCGCTGAAAAGGCCCAGTTCGAAGAGGTCGCATTCCTTCTGCTCAAAGGCCACCTGCCAACTCAGCCGGAACTCGATGCCTATGTCGCAAAACTGAAATCACTCCGCACTCTTCCCGCTGCTCTAAGGGAGGTGCTAGAACGCATTCCCGCCGACGCACATCCCATGGATGTTATGCGCACTGGCTGCTCCATGCTGGGTAATCTAGAGACCGAGACTGATTTCGCCCAGCAGGATGACGCCATCGACCGCCTGCTTGCCACTCTGCCTGCGATTATCTGCTACTGGTATAAGTTCTCTCACGAAGGCGTAAGAATCGACACTGCGCTAGACGATGAATCGATTGGCGCGCACTTCCTGCACATGCTCGGGGGCGAAGTTCCCAGCGAACTATTTTCACAGGTAATGAACGTCTCGCTAATCCTCTATGCAGAGCATGAGTTCAATGCCTCAACCTTCACCGCACGCGTCTGCGCCTCTACCCTGTCGGATATGCATTCCTGCATTACCGCAGCTATTGGTTCGCTGCGCGGTCCTCTGCACGGCGGAGCTAACGAAGCGGCCATGGAGATGATTGAGAATTGGACGAGTGCAGAGCAGGCCGAGGACGAGATCATGGGCATGCTGGCACGCAAAGACAAAATCATGGGTTTTGGTCACGCCATCTACAGCGAATCTGACCCTCGCAATGTAATCATCAAGCAATGGAGCGAGAAGCTCGCAGCGGAAGTGGGCGACACGACACTCTATCCCGTTTCTGTGCGTTGTGAAGAGGTGATGTGGCGCGAGAAGAAACTCTTCTGCAATGCGGATTTCTTCCATGCCTCGGCGTACCATTTCATGGGTATCCCGACCAAACTCTTCACGCCAATCTTTGTCATGTCACGCCTCACCGGATGGGCTGCTCACGTAAAAGAACAGCGTGCGAACAACCGCATTATTCGGCCTAGTGCAGATTACACCGGTCCTGAAACTTCGACTTGGGTCGATATCGCCGATCGTTAGTCGAAGAATTAAATCCAGCTCAAGCAATCGGCGCGCGCAGAGGCGTGCGCCCGAGCCATCAACAAACCATTCATTTTTATAAAGGAAATCTCTGTGTCAGCGAACGTAGAACTCAATAACCGCCCCGAACCCGATCAGGTCCTCGTCGATATCGCTAACTATGTGTGCGACTACGAAATCGATTCCAACGAAGCGTACGACACCGCGCGCAACTGCCTAATGGACACACTGGGCTGCGGCCTCCTAGCCCTGCGCTTCCCCGAATGCACCAAACTCCTAGGACCGCTGGCCGAAGGCACGATCGTGCCCAACGGTGCGCGCGTGCCTGGCACGCAGTTTCGCCTCGACCCCGTCAAAGCGGCCTGGGACATTGGCTGCATTGTGCGCTGGCTCGACTATAACGACACTTGGCTCGCCGCCGAATGGGGACACCCTTCGGACAATCTTGGAGCAATCCTCGCGGTAGCCGACTATCTTTCACAGCAGAATATTGCAGCAGGTAAAGCGCCACTCACTATGCGTGACGTGTTAACCGCCATGATTAAAGCGCACGAGATCCAAGGCGTTATCGCACTAGAAAACAGTTTCAATCGCGTAGGTCTGTGTCACGTCCTGCTGGTACGTGTCGCTTCAACCGCGGTAGCCACCAAGATGCTAGGAGGCACGCGCGAGCAAATTATCGATGCCCTCTCTCAAGCCTGGCTCGACGGCTCTAGCCTGCGAACCTACCGTCACTCGCCCAACGCGGGACCGCGCAAATCTTGGGCAGCAGGAGATGCCACATCACGAGCAGTGCGACTCGCCGACTTCACCATGCGCGGCGAAATTGGCTACCCGAGCGTGCTTAGCGCGCCCACCTGGGGCTTCTATGACGTCTCGTTTAAGGGCAAGGAATTCGAGTTCACGCGCCCTTACGGCAGCTACGTGATGGAGAATATTCTGTTTAAGATTTCCTTCCCGGCAGAGTTCCATTCACAAACCGCAGCCGAGGCTGCCGTTCGTCTACACCCGAGCGTAAAAGACCGTCTAGACGAGATCGAGAAGATCGTGATTCATACCCACGAGTCTGCTATTCGCATCATTAGTAAGTCGGGCCCTCTGAACAACCCAGCCGACCGCGACCACTGTCTTCAGTACATGACAGCTGTACCACTCGCCTTTGGCAACTTGGTAGCAGAGCATTATGAAGACAGCTTCCACGAAGCTAATCCGATAATCGACCAGCTGCGTGACAAGATGGAGATTCATGAGAATCCAACTTACACGCAGGAATACCTCGAAGCGGACAAGCGTTCGATTGCGAATGCCCTTCAGGTTCATTTTAAAGACGGTAGCAGCACGGAGAAGGTTGAGATCAACTATCCAGTTGGGCATCGCCGTCGCCGTGAGGAAGGTATTCCTCTCTTGGAGGAGAAGTTCAAAGCGAACCTTGCTACTCGCTTCCCCGCCAAGCGCTCACAGGCGATCTTTGACCTCTGTAAAGATCAAGCCAAGTTGGAGGCAACGCCGGTTAACGAGTTCATGGAGCTACTCGTTATTTAATCTCCGTTCAAACGGCACGCCGCACAGCGGCACAGTAAACGGCCTCGCCATCAATGCGAGGCCGTTTTTTTTACTTAAAAAACTTGAAAAAGGACAAACGCACTCCACATAGAACTTAGGCGAGGCTCATGGGAGGTCGCTCCAGTCTAGTCTAATACCGTAAAGTGAAAGGATGGACTGCTAAATAAACATATTGCTTAATTGCGAGGATATGACATGCGTAACTTTGATTTTTCACCCCTTTATCGCTCCACCGTTGGCTTCGACCACCTGTCGAACCTGCTCGATGCAGTTAACCGCAACGACGCCAGCCAGCCAAGCTACCCGCCCTATAACATCGAGGCAGTAGAAAAAGACAAATACCAAATTACGATGGCCGTAGCCGGATTCGTTGAGAGCGAGCTCGAGCTGCAGTCAGAAAAGCAGACCCTCACCGTCAAAGGTAAAAAAGAGGAAGCCGACGGCAACCGCAATTACCTTCATCAGGGCATTGCGGCTCGCAACTTCGAGCGCCGGTTTCAGCTTGCCGATCACGTTGAAGTCGTTGGCGCCAATCTAGCCAATGGTCTGCTTTACATCGACCTCGTTAGGGTTATTCCGGAGGCGATGCGCCCGAAGCAGATCCCAATTAATGGCGTCGAGCGTCCCAAGCTTACAAGCGTACAAAAACAATCTGTTGCCTAGAGTAGATTGTTTAAGCAGTATTCGTAAGAAGCCAATAAAAAACCCCGGTCAGCATGCGCTGGCCGGGGTTTCTTTTTGTCGCCAATTTTAACTTTGCTTAATGATACGCACCGCTACCCACGCGCTCACTGCGTGATCTAGCCCTCGCGCAAAGAATGAATAACCAGACCGCTTTTAAGTTTAGGCTCAAACCATGTCGACTTTGGCGGCATAACCTCACCCGCATCGGCGATGGCCATTAGACTCTCTATGGAGGTTGGGTAAAGAGCGAAAGCGGCCTGCCAGTCGTTGGTCGCCACGCGCCGTTCAAGCTCACCCAGACCGCGAATGCCGCCAACAAAATCGACACGGCTATCGGTGCGCTGATCTTGGATATTGAGCAGAGGCGAGAACACGAAGTCTTGCAGAATACTGACATCTAGACTTGCGACAGGATCAGTTTCATCGATTTTTCCCAGTAGCTGAGAGTTAGCGCTGAGACGATACCACTGACCGTCAGCATAAAAGCCGAATTCTCTCGCCTGCCCCGGCTTAGCTTGCGAATCACAAAGCTCAATATCAAAATTTTCAGCGAGCGCCGCAAGCAGCTCATTAGCGCTATGACCATTGAGATCAGCGACAAGTCGATTATAGTCGAGGATCTGCATTTGCTCATGGGGGAACAGCACAGTGAGGAAAAAATTATAGGCTTCGTCGCCGGTGTGCTCAGGGTTTGCATCCTGGCGCAGCTTTTTCACTCGCGACGCAGCCGCCGAACGGTGGTGACCATCGGCAACATAGAGACAGTCCAGGCTGTTAATTGCCGATTCGATCTGAGTAACGAGCTCTGCATCATCGATTACCCAGAATACATGCCGCGTTTCATCATCGGCCTCGAAGTCGTAGCAAGGCGTGCCGGCGACTACACGCGCAATCAAGGAATCAATTTCGGCCTGAGCCCTATAGGTCAGAAAGACCGGGCCAACCTGGGCGTCCAGCGCGGCCATGTGATTGACCCTGTCGTCTTCCTTAACTGGCCGGGTGAACTCATGCTTCTTGATGCGGTCTTGGTCATAGGCGTCAACTGACGCTGCGGCTACAAGACCGATCTGCTCATGACTCCCCATTATCTGCTTATAGACATAGAGGGTTGCTTCATCGTCTTGGGCCAGTGTGCCCTCGGCTAGGAACCGGTCAAGATTCTCCCGCCCCTTTGCGTAAACACTCGGATCATAAACGCTAAGGTCTGCGGGCATATCAATCTCAGGCTTGTTGATATGCAGGAAGCTGTGCTCATTGCCTTTAGCAAGCTCAAAGGCTTCTTCCCTATTGAGCACATCGTAGGGATGCGATGCGACCTTAGAGGCGAGAGAGGCAAGAGGGCGAATACCGCGGAAAGGTCGAATAAGGGACATAGCAGTTCCTATCAGGTTTTAGTACACAGGTTTGGGTGGGTTACCTTTCAATTATCGCACGAGCGTGTGACGACTTAAACGCTCAAGAACAAGGCAAGCGCTTGAGTGATCTTGGCCCATCGCTTTGTGAGTTTTGTAGCTTTGTGAGCTAAAGGATCATAGGGGCAGAGAGATATGCAGGCAGACAGATAGATAGATAGATAAATAGACAAAAAAAAGAAGAGCTATCGCGCCGAGCAGGCGAGCCGCGGTGAAAACCCCTGCGCGCCCGATTAGGTAGACGAAAGATAAGAGGCTTCGTTGAAGATGTGTGTGATGAAAAACCGCAAAGGGAATAAATAGCGGACAACACCAAGAGCGAAGCCTCAGGTCGTGCGGCGAGAGCTCTGCGAAAACTTAGAGTCAAGAACAGCACGTATGATTGCGCGAGGGTAGCCTCTAGACTCTAAGAAACGAACAAGCTTCCTATGCGTCTTGCCACCAAACTGGCGATCCGAGACGCCGGCCAGCCTCTTAGTGACGAGCGCCTCGGCCATGTCTGCCCAGTCAGGGTCGTCGATCAGTAGAGATTCTTCAATCAAATCACCGCGCACCCCTCTTCCCAGCAAGTCGGCTTTAATGTGCTGATAGGCGAACCCTCTGGTCTTTCTATAGCGCACAAACGACTCGGTGAAGCGAGCATCGGACTGCAAACCTTCATCGCGTAGACGCGATAGCTGCTCATCGATCAACTCACTGAGCCCCTCTTCGGAAATTGCTGTTTCAGAATACAGCAGCTCAGCTAACCCCGCCGCTTCTGAGGCTTCAGTTTCTTCAGAAAACTTAGAATTATGGACTTGGCGTGTGCGGTCGGAGTTTGGGTCTAGATTCGGTTCTGAGCTCGTCTCTGCTCTCGACTCCGAATTCGACTCTAGTTGCACTACTGAGGAAAACCCTGTGGCCAATGTGTCTAGGCTAGAGGGCTGAGCATCAATGGGCCGAACATCAGGCACAGCCGTTTCCCGCAATGAAGAAAAAGCCAACTGCTCGCTAAACTTCTGCTGTAGCTTGCGCTTTAGTTCGGCAAACGAGTGCTCGCGTCTGGCGAGCGCATCCATCGCCGCACGGCGGACACGCACTGGCAGAGGCTCTTCGCTTCGGCGTCTCTTGGGCCTAGCAGAGCGCTCTGGGTAAGCAGAGCGTTCGGACTGAGCTACGCGTTTGGACTGAGCAACGCGTTCGGAGAGAGCGGAGTATTGCAGCGATGCAGCCTCTCCAGCCTCTCCGGCCTCGCCAGCCACATCGCCCGCATCACGCCTGCTCGCCGCTCTAGCCGTCCGCCGCATCCGCCTCAACGGCTCCATCGCTTGCAGATGCGCGGGCTTCCGCGCGTGCCGCGGCTTCGGCTGCTGCCTGCGCCTTAGGATCTGCCAGCAATTTTTGACGAATCTGCGCTTCAATCTCAGCCGCTACTTCAGGGTTTTCACTCAAATAAACCGAAGCATTTTTCTTGCCTTGACCAATCTTATCGCCTTTATAGGCGTACCAGGCACCGGACTTCTCTACGAGGTCTAACTTCACGCCCAGGTCGATAACCTCACCCAGTCGATGAATGCCCTTGCCGTACATGATCTGGAATTCAGTCTGCCGGAAAGGCGGCGCAACTTTATTCTTAACAACTTTGACGCGGGTTTCGTTACCGACCACCTCGTCCCCTTCCTTGATAGAACCGATGCGGCGGATATCGAGTCGAACTGAGGAGTAAAACTTCAGCGCGTTACCCCCGGTTGTGGTTTCTGGGGAGCCAAACATCACACCGATCTTCATGCGAATTTGGTTGATGAAAATAACCAGCGTATTCGAATTCTTAATGTTACCGGTCATCTTGCGAAGAGCCTGCGACATCAAGCGGGCCTGCAGCCCCATGTGGCTGTCACCCATGTCACCTTCGATCTCAGCCTTAGGCGTGAGAGCAGCGACGGAGTCGACCACCACTACGTCGAGCGCACCAGAGCGCACCACCATGTCGCAGATCTCCAAAGCCTGTTCACCTGTGTCTGGCTGGCTTACCAAGAGATTATCTACGTCGACCCCGAGTGCCTCGGCGTAGATGGGGTCTAGAGCGTGCTCGGCGTCGATAAATGCGCAGCTTCCACCCGCCTTTTGCGCCTCTGCGATGACCTGCAACGTCAGGGTGGTTTTACCCGAGGACTCAGGGCCATAAATCTCCACGATACGCCCGCGCGGCAAGCCGCCTATA
>JAYOBL010000114.1:0-4524 GCA_038104835.1 Gammaproteobacteria bacterium
GCATAAGGCGGCCGGCTAAGACCGCTTCGATGCGATATTTCCCGCTTTCACGCGGATTTAACTCAAAATTAATCTCGCCACCGTAGCAATGGCCAAGACCATCTCCACCCGTGTGGCAGTTTTGGTTTCCCCCATTCCTCCACTCATTAGGCGGATATATTCGGGTGTCGTTCCCTTGATAGCTTAAGCGCTGACCCGAAGGGGCTATAACCGTCAAAGACGAGATCCATAGCACGCGTTGTTCAACGCACTGCGAGCCATCCCAGTCGCATTCTGGGTTAGTGAATGTGAGCGCCACTTCTCGCAGACCAGGAGTGAGCTCCGCGTCCATGGCTACCGTTTGCCAATCATTTTCATTTTTTGAGGGCAGCGTCAGCTGCTCAAAGGCGTCTACTTGGGGCTGAGTAGATTCTTCAATCAGCGAAAGAAGCGATCTTTCCCCTGCGGGCCTTGCAAATTGTCTGGCAACAGCCACGCAGGCGCTCTCGGTGGCGTGAGTCATTAAGATAGAGGTCATGGTAGGCGTCAATTCAATGGCGCGCGAGGTGACTGCCTCCGAATCAATGCCGCCCAGCAGAACGGCTAGCTCGTCGTAGTATGAATCTTCTCTCCCGCTAGGCCTAGGTTTCGCCCGCCAGGCAACACCAGTTAATGCGCGGGTTTTACGGGCTAGCTGCTTCGGTGTGAGCAACTGATCGCTACCAAACTTCGACTCAAAGTGAGCGCTGTCAAAGGCGTAGCTAGTCACTGTTTCACCGCTGAACCACGGCGACATAAACATGTCGACCAACATGTCTTTCGCATTCATTTGCGGCCCTAGCGCGCCGCTAAAGCTCTCGATCGCGTCTTGCTGCGCCCTGTAAGCTGCAAGCTTTGCGGCATAGCCGTTGTCGGACTCAACTGCAGGTTTATCAAGGAGAGGCTTTCCAAATACGGGCGACCACCAGAATGCGGCGGAGGCGGTTTCAAACGCTGGTTCTTCAACAATAAGTTCCGCGAGCGAGCGCAGCGTTGTCTCGCGTTCGGTGATTTTCTGATCGAACAGTCCCGGAGCGCGCATATCGCGATACCAAAGGTCCCCCTGCCTGTAAGGAGAGCGAGAGCCGTCTTGCGGATACTTGTAGAATCCGTCCAGTGCGTCGGTTCCGTTACCGCGATAAAAGTTGTCTTCATCCCAGTTTTGAAAAGCGCCAGCCACTGGGTCAAGTAGTGCGTGACACACAGTGCAGTTTGGGTTGTTCATTGTGGGATTGTTGCGGTCGCTCAGTGAGGCTTCGTCGGTGGGCCTTTGAGAGGATTTTTCAATATCGATCCCTAAAAAATGATAAAAGGTCCAGCGCGCGCGTGCTCGGTTACGGTTTGTTGCCGTGGTGGGATATCGCGAGAGAAAACCAAAATCTGTCAGGAGACCCGCGTGGGGAAAGTTCTGTAGCGGTTCACCAATTGCTCGATAAATACTATTCGAGTTCTCTCGGAATTCGACCTCCTCGAGGGCGTCGTTATGGTAATAGCCCTGTACCACAGAGGGTCTAAATATTTCGTCGCCTTCATCGGGTGAGAATGACGCGGTGCCCTCTAACCACGTGTTCATGGTGTTGTTCATCATCATGTAATCGGCGGTAAGGATCTCCGAGTAGGGCAATTCGTTCTCAATAACATAAGCCACAAGCTCTCCGCTTGCTCGTCGCAGGCCTTCATGAACCTTCCCTTCAACAAGCGAACCCGTGTCATTTATCGACTCGGAGGCTTTGTGGTTATGGAGCTTCAGGAAATGGCTATAGGCAGTATTGAGTGTATTAGACGAGCCCTCTGTTAGCAGACGGTCATTCACGCTCGTAACGATAAATCCCCTAAATGCCGGGCCCTGCATGAGATTCCGCAGCGCAGTGCGAAGCGATGCGTCAGACACCACCGCCTCTTGCTCAAGCTGCGTAGGCAACCTGCCTTGTAGAAGCAGCGTCGCCCTGCGAAGCGTCGCTGCGCGTGGCTCTAGTGTCACCTCGGTTAGAAAACTTGCCTGTCTCGCACCTGCTCCATCGCCTGCGCCGTTAAACGCATAATAGGTGGGATTCTCTAACTTGTTTATTTCTGCAAGCACGCGCTCAAATGCCTGATAGCCATCACTGTCTTGGCTCAGCTGCATCCCGCCGGCGTGACCCTCGCCGCCTGTGATTTTAGCGAGCAACAGATCGGCACCCTTCTCTTCTACGAAGGCGGATAGCGCGGCAAAGTTGTTTAGCGCTGAAGCAGTATTGGAACGCTGAAACTGCAGGGAGGAATTACGAGCTAGACCACCTTCGACGTGACACAGGATGCATTTCTCTTGCACTACCGCGGTTTCAAGCTCGGCTTCAAAGGTTTCCGCAGCCCGCGACGTGCTGTCATCTGGCAGGCTTGAAGATTCCGTTACAACAAATTGCGCGGGATCTGGCGTGTACAAAAGGCGCGACTCACCTTCAACGCCGTAGGCAACGAAGTAAAGGTAGCTACCCGGCGCGGCCATTTTGCCATCTAACAGGGTAAATGAATTCGTGCTTGCTAGGTTCTGGTTTGTAGCAAAGGGAGTGAGATCCTCGATGGATCCATCCCAAGGACTGTAGGAGCCATCTTGGGTAAGTTTGAAAAACTTGCCATCGGCCACAACAACCGAGTACACATCGCCTACAAGACCACGATGCGACTCCTGTGGTGCGATAGACACCGAGAGCTCAATGTCGCTCGAGGTGGTTAGCGCATTAGCCAGTTGGCCTGAGGTTACGGACAGCTGAAAGACACTGCTAGACGCAGAGCCGTCTGTGGTAGCCGACTCTATGGTCGCGATAGGCGTTGTGGTGGCAGCAAAGCCTGTTCCGCCGAGCGCAAGTAAAGAGGCTGCCAGGGCAGGCCGTGACAGGGTGAGGGCAAGTGCCTTTAATGCTCGCATCGTAGGTTTTACACGAAAGATAGAGGGAGGAAGCAATTTTGCCGTTTACTGCCATTATTGCAAGCGTTTCGACGGACTACGGTCGGCCAGTAAGATCAGATCCCTCTATAAAACAAGGGTTTTCCAGATTTTGAATAGCCTTTGTTTGTCACCCATCGCGACATGAACTCCTCGATGAACAACCATGCCCCTAAGCAGATACACAGTAAGCTCTGTAAGGTCTGCAGCGGAGAACTTAGTCGGCACACCATGGGCTTCACATCGCGCTCCAAGCGCGCGCATTGATTCGATTGCGTTAGAGTCAGTTTCGCGAACAGCGGGCCTTAGCGCATCGTCTGTTCGCGCCGCGACCATCACCTCCATCCAACAGTTTAAAAGATTCCCCTCGAAACACGCGTCCCATAAAAAGTCGAATAGCCCTTCCAAGCTTCTTTCGCGGCTTGCAGGTTGCTCCGTAGCGCTTTCGAGCTCTTGTTGATAGCGAGCGACGATCTCTTTCACTGCCGCTATCAAAAGGCTGTCTTTTGTCGGGAAATGATGTGTCTGTGCACCCCGTGACACCTCGGCCCGCTGACAAATCTTAAGAGTGCTGGTCTGAGCCCACCCCTGCTCAGCAATCAGTTCGAGTGTGGCTTCTAATAAGCGGGCCCGCATCGCGCCGGTTCGCTGTTCCTGCGTTTGGTGAATGGCCTCCCTAACGGGGGCAGTTGCGGCTTGGTTTGATTGACTCTTTTTTAACATACAGACTACACTGTTTTTAAGTTGATAGGACATCCTACCCAAATTGAGTAAAGAGGCGAACCTTTATGGCGCAAAATAACGGCAGCGAGCCTAATAGACTCATCGCGAAAAGCCCATCGGGGCGGCCCAAGCCCTCACTGCAAGCGATTTACAACAAAGACCGAATACCACCCCCGGGGCACATGCGTGAAGAGTCGCGGGTCGATATGGGAAATGAAGACATACCTGTCGAGCGCTATTTCTCCAAAGACTATCATGACGAGGAGGTTGTCAAAGTTTGGCGCAAGACATGGCAGTGGGCCTGTCGTCTGGAGGATATCCCCAACGTTGGGGATCACGTTGTCTACAACATTGTGAATGACTCTCTAATTGTCGTTCGCACTGGCGAGGGGCAAGATGAAATACACGCGTATGTGAACTCCTGCCTCCACCGCGGGACTATGCTGCGCAAGGAAGGGGGCTGTGTAAAGCAGTTCCGCTGCCCGTTCCACGGGTTTACTTGGAGTCTGGACGGCACTTTAAAAGAGGTTCCGGGCGCGTGGGACTTCGAGCACATAAATTGGGAGGAGCTCACCCTACCCGAGGCACGAGTTGGCCTTTGGGGAGGCTTTGTCTTCATCAACTTTGACCCTGATTGTGAGGACCTGCTGTCTTATCTTGAGATTCTCCCGGACCATTTCAAAGACTTTGATCTTGAGAATCGCTACAAAGCTATTCATGTTGGCAAGGTCATGCCCTGCAATTGGAAGCTGTGTGCAGAGGCATTTATTGAGGCTTATCACGTGCCTTTCGCGCATCCCCAGTCGCTGCCTTATTACGGTGACAGCAACACTCAGTATGATACCTGGCCAGGCGTGCGC
>JAYOBL010000114.1:4534-5061 GCA_038104835.1 Gammaproteobacteria bacterium
CATGATAAGCGCACAGGGAGTTCCCAGCCCCTCTCTTGGCAAAGACTTTGATCCAGAAAAAACACGCGCGCTAATGGAGCGCGACACACCTTTTTACAAGTCGTCCACTCCGCTTAAGCAAGATCAGTCGCCGCGTTCCAGATTCGCCGATATTGCTCGCGCTAAAATTTCAAAGTCATCAGGGCGCGATGTTTCAGCAATTTCCGATGCTGAGGCTGTTGACCTTATTCAGTACTCTGTATTTCCTAACTTAGTACAATTTGGCGGCGTAGGACTTTCTGCCGGATATCGCTTTCGTCCTCACGGTGATGATCCTGAGCGCTCCATTATGGAAATGTTTTTCTTATTCCCTAAGGCCGAAGACGGCTCACATCCGGCTCCGCCAGACATGGTTTGGTTGACCGAGGATCAACCATGGTCGAGCGTGGAGGCGATGGGATCAGCAGCTATGGTGGTAGATCAAGACACCGACAATTTAATGAGAATTCAGAGAGGCCTGCGCACAAGCCGCAAACCGGGTGCAACCC
>JAYOBL010000025.1:0-12737 GCA_038104835.1 Gammaproteobacteria bacterium
TCTTTACCCAGTCTGAGCTAAGCCCAACGGCGGTGACATTTAGTATCACCCAAGATTCTGAGCTATGATTCTAGGAAGGCCCTAATGGTTCGACTAATGGTTCGGTGCAGCGCCGGATTCAAGCGGCCGTCGCAGGCAGCGAGCGACACGGATCTAATCCAGCGGCGCATACCCAAAACAAACCAGCCTCTTTTACTTTAGCTAGGAAACACAGCATGACAGTAGTCCTCGGCGTGGTCATGGACCCAATCGCCAGCATCAACGTCAAGAAAGATACGACGCTAGCCATGCTGCTAGCCGCTCAGAAACGCGGCTGGGAGCTCGAGTATATGGAGCAAAGCAGCCTGTTTCTCGATCAGGGCAAGGCTCGCGCTATCTCCCGTAAACTCAGAGTCGCAGACGACCCCCAAGACTGGTTCGAGCTGGGCGAGCCACGGGAGATCTCGATGACCGAGCTCGACACCGTGCTCATGCGCAAAGATCCTCCATTCGATATGGATTTTATTTACTCAACCTACATCCTCGAGGCCGCTCAGCGTGAAGGCACGCTGGTTGTTAACGACCCCCAGAGTTTGCGCGACTGCAACGAAAAGTTATTCGCCACCCAGTTCCCTGAGTGCTGCCCGCCGCTGATCGTGGCCGCGTCGGCGCAAAGGCTTAAGGCCTTTCACGCCGAGCACGGCGACGTCATTTTTAAACCCCTAGACGGAATGGGCGGCGCCTCGATCTTCAGAGTGCAGGCCGGAGACCCCAATCTGGGCGTGATCATCGAAACCCTAACCGACCACGGTAAGCGACAGATCATGGCGCAGAAATTCCTGCCGCAGATCGTCGACGGTGACAAGCGCATACTGCTTGTCGATGGCGAACCGGCGCCCTACGGGCTGGCGCGTATTCCTCAGTCCGGAGAGACCCGCGGCAATCTAGCGGCCGGTGGCAGCGGAGTCGCTAAACCGATAAGCGATCGCGAGCGCTGGATCTGCGAGCAGATAGCCCCCACCCTGCGCGCCAAAGGCCTGCTGTTTGTGGGCATCGATGTCATTGGTGATTACCTCACGGAGATCAATGTCACTAGCCCTACCTGCGTGCGCGAACTCGATCGCGCCCACGGGCTCGATATCGCAGGCGATTTAATGGACAGCATCGCGCAAAAACTTTTGGCGCGGTCAGCCTAGCGAATGAACAGGGTCATCGAGCCATTCGAGTCTGAATCCAGCGAGGAGCAGGGCCGCGAGCGGTTTACGTTTACCGTCTTTCTGTCCGCAGCCATGCACGGCATCCTCATATTCGGACTTGGGTTCGGCGTTGCACAAACCGCTAGTGAACCCCCCACACTCGAGATCACGCTCGCCGCGCATCAGAGCGAAGTGGCGCCGAAGCGTGCCGACTTTCGCGCCCAGTTCGATCAGCAGGGCAGCGGAGACCTAGCTCAAGACGCACGTGCGGTGGCGCCAAGCTCCCCTTTTCAAGCCGACCTCACCGCGCCAACCCTGCAGGCGGCAACGCCTATTACACAGCCCACTACAGGCCAACGTAAAGCGCCCGAACAAGCTATCGTAACGACGACTCAGTCACAGCAAGCTATTTATAGCGACACATTATCGCTTAGTAGCGAGGGCGATCAGGCGCTGTCTACTCCCGACTCCGAACGGCTCGCGATTGCCAGCCTCATGGCGCGCTTAGATGCCCAACAGCAGGAGTATGCGAAACGTCCGCGGCGCGTGATCCTTACCGCCGCGTCCACTGCGCGTAGCGAGGACGCGCTTTATCTCGACGGCTGGCGCCGCCGCATCGAGGCGATTGGGAATTTGAATTATCCCGACGCCGCACGCAGGGAGCGGCTCTACGGCAGCCTCCGCCTGCTGGTGACTTTGCTCCCGAACGGCACCGTGCAGCGTACCGAGATACTGGAATCATCCGGGCACAGCGTGCTCGATCAGGCAGCTCTGCGCATCGTACAACTCGCCTCTCCCTACGAACCCTTCCCCGCTGCACTGCGAGAACAAGCGGACGTGGTTGAAATCATACGCACCTGGCGCTTTCACGAAGGCAATTCTCTGCGCAGCTACTAGCGGCTAAAACTATGACCCCACTCGAGAGTTTTCCCCAGACCCAAAAAACGCTTAGCGCTCTCGCCTTCGACTACGGCACGCAGCGTATTGGCGTCGCCTATGGACAGACTCTGACTGGCACCGCTCAGGCGGTTGGGGTGCTGCGTGCGCGCGATGGCGTGCCGGACTGGCAGGACGTGGCCGCGCTCATCGAGCGCTGGCAGCCCGATGCCTTCGTTATCGGCCTGCCGTTTAATCTGGACGGCAGCGAAAGCCCCCTACTGCTACGAGCGATAAAGTTTGGGCACCGTCTTAACGGCCGCTTCCACAAACCCAGCTATGGCTTCGATGAACGGCTCTCGTCGATAGAGGCGGCCGAGAGGGTACTGGAGATGAGTCAGCAGCAGGATAGCTCGCGGCTCAGCAGCAAGCGCAGCCGCCAAAAGGGAGACGGAGGTTCTACTGCCAACGACGCCGCGATAGACGATGTCGCTGCGCAGATCATTCTCGAAAATTGGCTGGGCGAATTCGCGCGCCAGGGGGATTAGGCGCTAAGTCTTACGCGACTAAAAGTGCTCCGGCGATTTCGCCTTGGTCTTCGCCGTTTCGGCGCGCACGAGTCCCTTGTCGACGAGTTCCTTTAACGCCTGATCTAAGGTATTCATGCCGGCTGCAGACCCGGTCTGTATCGACGAATACATCTGCGCCACTTTGTCTTCACGAATTAAATTACGAATAGCAGGCGTGCCGCGCATGATCTCGAAGGCGGCGATGCGCCCGCCGCCAATCTTTTTCAGAAGCGTTTGAGAAATCACGGCTTGGAGTGACTCGGAAAGCATGGAGCGAACCATATCTTTCTCGGCCGCAGGGAATACATCAATAATCCTATCGATAGTCTTCGCGGCGGAGCTCGTATGCAGAGTCGCGAAGACCAGATGGCCTGTTTCGGCCGCAGTGAGCGCCAAGCGAATGGTTTCTAGATCGCGCAGCTCACCCACTAGAATAATGTCCGGATCTTCCCGCAGCGCCGAACGCAGCGCGTCGGTAAAACTATGCGTGTCACGGTGCACTTCTCGCTGATTAATCAGACAGCGCTTGCTGGCATGGACGAATTCTATGGGGTCTTCGATGGTGAGAATGTGCTGCGCCTTGGTCTCGTTCAAATAGTCGATCATGGCGGCGAGCGTGGTGCTCTTACCCGAGCCCGTGGGCCCGGTCACGATGACAAGGCCGCGGGGTGCATCGGCGATAGTCTGAAAGATTGGCCCGAGCCCAAGCCCCTGCATCGTCACAACATCGGAAGGGATTGTGCGGAATACTGCACCGGCGCCGCGGTTCTGGTGCAAGGCATTGACACGAAACCGTGCGACTCCCGGCAGCTCATAGGAAAAGTCGATTTCCAGATTCGATTCGAATTCGCGGCGCTGATCCTCCTGCATCACTTCGTGCAGCAGAGCTAGCACCTGCTGCTCTCCAAGAAGCTCCCCGCTGCCAGCAAGAGAAGACACCGGCTCGTCGAAAAGAGGACCGATATCGCCGTCAACGCGTATCAGCGGAGGCAGGCCTGCAGTGAGATGCATATCCGACGCGCCGCGTTCAGCGCTGAGCGTGAGTAGGTCGGCTAGTTTCATAGCGGGCGATCCCTGTGCAGCAAGAAGGTAGTCGCATGGTAACCTTGGCACTGCGTTTACACTAGGGCGGCTATCCGCGTATTAGGCGAAATCTTATGTCACAACTCAGTTCACAAACCGCCGCGGTCCTGCGCCAGAATCTCACTAATTTGCTGGCCAAGCGCGAAGCGGCGGCAAGCGAGAGTGGGCGCGATGCGAGTGACATCCATCTCTTAGCCGTAAGCAAGAAGCAGCCGGCCTCGGCCATACGCGAAGTCTACGACGCGGGCCTGCCGGCCTTCGGCGAGAACTATGTGCAGGAGGCCCTAGACAAACAGGAAGAGCTTAAGGATCTCGCCATCGATTGGCACTTTATTGGCCCCATTCAATCGAATAAGACCCGCGATATCGCCAACGGCTTTTCTTGGGTGCACAGCGTCGACCGCCCTAAAGTCGCCCAGCGCCTCTCAGCACAGCGTGAGTCTCACCTGCCCGCGTTGAATGTCTGCGTTCAGGTGAACCTGTCGGGCGAGGCGAGCAAGTCGGGTGTCGCGCTGAACGAGGTAGAGGCGCTATGTCAGCTTGTCAGCACGCTGCCGTCTCTAAGGCTGCGCGGCCTTATGGCCATACCCGAGGCTTTGGAGTCCTATGAAGCGCAGCGAGCCTGCTTCGCCCCGCTGCGCGGGGAATTCGAGCGTCTTCAAACTCAATTCCCAAGCTTAGATACGCTGTCGATCGGCATGAGCGGCGACTTCGAGGCGGCAATCGCCGAAGGCTCGACCTTGGTGCGCATTGGCACAGCGCTTTTTGGTCAGCGGCGTTAGCGCTCGCCCTCCCAAGTCGGTAAACTCCACAGCTTAATGCGGCTCGTCCGGCCCTCTCGAGCCTATTGCCGCGAGTTTACGAGCGGAGTGAGATCGTGCAGGAAACGAAAATTGGCTTTATTGGCGCGGGCAACATGGCCGCTAGCATCATCGGCGGACTCATCGGCCAAGGTCAACCGCCGGCGAAGCTCTTCGCCTCGGATCTAGACGCAGCTAAGCTCGCCGCGCTCGCCACCTCTACCGGCCTGAAGGCTGCCTCGAATACTGAGATCGCTCAGCAGGCAGACGTCATCGTTCTGGCGGTAAAGCCGCAGGTTATGGCCGCGGTCTGCCAAGAACTCGCCGCAAGCCTTGGGGAACGCCGCCCGCTGCTCATCTCAATCGCAGCGGGAATAAATCTCTCGGCGCTCACGGGCTGGTTTGGCAGCGACGCCAGCCTAGTGCGCTGCATGCCCAATACTCCAGCCCTAGTAGGCAGCGGCGCAAGTGGGCTGTTCGCTAATACCCAGGTCGATAGCGATCAACGTGAGATTGCGAACGCCCTGATGAGCGCCGTAGGCCTGGCTCTGTGGGTCGACACCGAAGCGCAAATCGACAGCGTCACCGCCCTGTCGGGCAGCGGACCGGCCTATTTTTTTCTCATGCTCGAAGCGATGCAGGACAGCGCCGTCAAACTCGGGCTTAGCGCCGAGGTCGCCAAGGCACTTAGCTATCAAACGGCGCTGGGCGCCGCCCAGCTTGCGCTGGCAAGTTCCGAGACGACAGAGCAGCTTAGGCGCAACGTGACCTCGCCTAACGGCACCACCGAGCGCGCCATCAACGCCTTCGAAGACGGCGACCTGCGCGGGCTCGTAGACAGCGCGCTCAAGGCCGCCCATGCGCGATCGATAGAATTAGCGGAAGAAAACTAGTCCCCGCCCAGAGTTTCTAGGAGAGTCGAATGAATTTTATTGGCAACACAGGCATCACGCTGGTCAGCACCTTTGGTGGCATCTACCTACTGATGATGCTGCTGCGTTTCCTGCTGCAAACTGCCCGCGCGGACTTCTACAACCCGGTCTCGCAGTCGATCGTACGATTCACCGATCCGCTAGTTAAGCCGCTGCGCATGATTATCCCTGGCTACCGCGGCATCGACTTCGCCACGCTGTTCGCCGCGCTGCTCGTTCAGTGTCTGGCGATTTTAGTACTGATCTCACTCTACGGCGCTACACGGCCGTCGCTCGGCAACATCGTTGCCTGGGGTGTGATCGGCAACCTGCTATTCATTATCCAAATCTATTACTTTGCCATCATCGGCTCCATCATTATGTCGTTCATCATGATGTTCAGTGGCAATCCCACGCCGCACCCCCTGCTGCTGCTCGTTTGGCAGTTGACCGAACCGGTTATGGCGCCCGTGCGTTCTATAATCCCTTCGATGGGTGGCTTGGATTTCTCTCCCATCGTTATTTTCTTGGGCATCCAAATACTGCAAGACTTTATAATCGAAACCTTTGGTGTTACGAAAGGTATGGCGGCTGTCGTACTCGGCATTTAGCAGAAGTGCGCCACTAACACGCCCGCTAACAAATCTAACAACGCGCGCGATAGGCGATAAATAAATAGACGCTTCACTTTAAGCGCATTAGCGAACAATAGAAGACAGCATGTCTAAGCAGCAAGTCTCGCAGGAGACCCGCACAGAACACTCTTTCGCGGCCGACTCGGTGGGCTTAGTCACGCCTGCGCTTTATCACTTCGACGAACCCCTTGAGCTGCGCAGTGGCAAAACGCTTAACGCCTACGACCTCATGGTCGAGACCTATGGCGAGCTCAACGCGGCGCGCAGCAATGCGATTCTGATTTGCCACGCGCTCAGCGGCGATCACCATGCTGCGGGCTATCACAGCGTCGACGATAAGAAGCCCGGCTGGTGGGATTCTGCCATCGGTCCGGGTAAGGCTATCGACACAGCGAAGTTCTTTGTTGTTGCGCTAAACAACCTAGGCGGCTGCGCTGGCAGCACCGGCCCAACGTCTATAGACCCCTCTACGGGCAAGCCCTTTGGCCCCGATTTCCCCGTGGTCACCGTGCGCGACTGGGTAAAGAGTCAACACAGGCTCATGCAGCGGCTGGGCATCAGCAAGTGGGCCGCGGTAGTGGGCGGCAGTCTGGGTGGCATGCAGGTTCAACGCTGGGCGATTAGCTATCCCGAATGCGTTGCTAATGCCGTATGCATCGCCTCGGCGCCAAAGCTTTCGGCGCAGAACATTGCCTTTAACGAAGTGGCACGCTATTCGATTACTAGCGACCCCAACTTCCACGATGGCCGCTATCTCGAGCATGGGACCTACCCCAAGCAGGGCCTCATGCTCGCTCGCATGGTTGGGCATATAACTTATTTATCAGACAGCGCGATGCGGGCGAAATTTGGCAGCGCAAGCGCCGAGCTCGAGAGCACGACAAGGGGCAATCTTGGCCGCGATCTGCGTAGCGGCAAGCTGAGCTTTGGCCTTAATGTCGACTTCGAAGTCGAAAGCTATTTGCATTATCAGGGCGAGCGCTTCAGCGCGAATTTCGATGCCAATTCCTATTTGCTGATGACCAAGGCGCTGGACTATTTTGATCCTTCGGTCGATTTCGGCGGCGACCTTGCAAAGGCCTTCGAGAACAGTGACTGCAAGTTTTTCTTGGTGTCGTTCAGCACCGACTGGCGCTTCCCGCCGGAGCGCTCACGCGAACTGGTCGAAACACTGCTTCGGGCGGGGCGCGAAGTCACCTACTTAGAGGTTGAGGCAGATCAGGGCCACGACGCTTTCCTCATGCCCCTACCCCGCTATGTCGACGCGCTACGTGGCTATTTGAATAACGCCTTAGAAGAGACTACCCGCGATGCGTCCTGATCAAGAAATCATTCAGCGTTGGATCACGAAGGACAGTCGCGTGCTCGATCTTGGCTGCGGCGACGGCACGCTGCTCGAGAACATTCGACAGACCAAAAACGTGCGCGGCATTGGGCTCGAGATCGACGCCGATAAGATACAGCGCTGCGTAGAGCGTGGAATCAATGTCATTGAACAGGATTTGGACAAGGGTCTGAGTAATTTTCAGCCCGACAGTTTCGACACCGTGCTGCTCGCTCAGACGCTGCAGGCACTCAGCCACCCAGACCAGTTGATAGACGAAATGCTGCGCATAGGTCGGCGCGGCATTGTCACGTTCCCGAACTTCGGCAACTGGAAAAGCAGGCTTTACCTGTCGACCAAAGGCCGCATGCCGGTGTCCAAGTTCATGCCCCACGCGTGGTATGACACGCCAAACATTCATTTCTGCACCGTGAAGGATTTCGATGCGCTGTGCGCGCAAAAGAACATTCGCATTCTTGAGCGGCGGGTCGTAGACCTCAAACACGAGGGCAGCATGTCTATGCGCCTGCTGCCCAATCTGCTGGGCGAAATCGCTCTCTATCACATAGCTCGAGGCTAAGCAGGAGCGGGAAATTGACTACGCAATCAGCACAGAGAGTCGTACTGGCAAGCGGCAACGCCGGCAAGCTTCGGGAGCTCCACGCTCTATTGGGCGGCTTGGGTATCGAACTCGTCTCGCAGCGCGAACTCGGCGTGAGCGACGCTGAGGAAACCGGTTTGAGTTTCGTCGAAAACGCCCTGCTCAAGGCCCGACATGCCTGCGCGACAACAGGCCTACCCGCGATAGCAGACGACTCCGGCATAGAAGTCGACGCGCTTAACGGCGAGCCAGGAATCTACTCAGCGCGCTTCGCCGGCGTGAGCGGCGAAACTCGGGAGGTAGCTGACGCCGCCAACAACGAACTGCTATTGGAAAGGCTTGCCGGCTTGAAAGGTAGCGAGCGAAGCGCACGCTTCCAATGCATTATTGTCTATCTACGCCACGCCGCAGATCCCACTCCGCTGATCTGTCAGGGCACTTGGGAAGGACAGATTCTAGAGTCGGCCGCAGGCGCAAACGGCTTTGGCTACGACCCGCTGTTTTACGTGCCTACTCACGACTGCGCCTCCGCAGCACTCACACCAGAGATTAAAAACACTCTCAGCCATCGCGGCCAGGCGCTGGAGCAGCTGCGTCAATGCTGGCAAAACCCCCGCTAAGTCTTTACGTCCACGTCCCGTGGTGCGTGAAAAAATGTCCCTACTGCGATTTCAATTCCCATGAATTTGGCGCGCACTCTGCGCTGCCAGAAGACGACTATATTGCCGCACTCTGCGCCGATTTCGATAGAGACTTCGTCCGCGCCTGCGCCGGCGAAGCGAAGCCGCGACCGATTCATTCGATCTTCATTGGCGGCGGCACGCCGAGCCTTTTTTCGGCACAGTCTTTCGAGAAGCTTCTCCAGCACATCGCGAGCTCACAGGCGCCGGGCTGGCTGCACAGCGAGTCCCTTGAGATAACGCTAGAAGCGAATCCCGGTACGTTAGAGGCGGGTAGGTTTGCAGACTATAGGGCGGCCGGCATCAATCGCTTGTCGCTTGGCATTCAGAGCTTTGACGATGCACAGCTGCGCAGGCTGGGTCGGATTCATGATTCGGCGCAGGCGCGGCGTGCCATCGAGTCAGTGAGTAGCGCGGGCTTTACCAATTTTAATCTCGATCTCATGCATGGACTGCCCGAGCAGACTCTTGAGTCGGCGCTCGCCGATTTAAGCTCGGCTCTGGACTTCGAGCCCACGCATCTCTCCTGGTATCAGCTCACTATCGAGCCGAATACCGTGTTCTTCTCTAAGCCGCCGCCGCTGCCACGGGAGTCTTTACTCACGAGCGTGCAGGACGCAGGGCACGCGCTTCTCGTAAAGGCCGGTTTCGAGCAGTACGAAGTCTCGGCGTATGCCCGCAGCGCAGCCACTGCGTCAAAGCACAACCTGAACTATTGGCAGTTCGGTGACTACCTCGGCATTGGTGCCGGCGCCCATGGCAAGTTGACTGTCAGCGATGCGGCGCTGCCGATTCGCACTCGTAAGCTGCGCCAACCTGATCACTATCTCCGAGCCGCCCTTGCTGATCCCGTAGAATTTTCGGCGCAGAGCAGCGTGATAGCCAAGGACGAGATTGCCGTTGAATATCTGCTCAACAGCCTTCGCACCAAGCAGGGCTTCACGGTCTCTGATTTCCAGGCCCGCACGGGACTGGCTTACGAAGTGATTGCCAGCGCGGTGGATCGGCTTATCAAGCGCTCACTCCTTATCCAATATGAAGAGCCGGAAACGCGCATTACAACGACCGACAAGGGCTTTAGATACTTAAACAATGTATTGGAAGAGTTTCTCTAGCCTAGGGGTCGGCTTGCGTTAAAGGGCTATAGTCGGGTCTAATTCGTCCCCCAACTCCCTATGCGAAGTGTCCACGAGAGATAAAAGAGAAAGATGAGTACCCCAGCGCCGAGTTCAGACAGCCAACAGACAAGCGCCCAAGACGCGCCGGTCGAATGGTTCCGCGCGTCCACGCAGTACATCAACACTCATCGCGGTAAGACTTTTGTCGTCTTAATGAGCGGCGACGCCCTCGCCAGCGACTCGCTCAACAATCTTGTCAGCGACCTAAACCTTCTCCACTCGCTAGGTGTCAAACTGGTTCTCGTGCATGGCGCACGCCCGCAGATCGACACGGCTCTCGAGTCGGCTCTCGAGTCGGCCCAGCTTCGCTGTGAGCTCGTTGACGGCTTGCGCGTGAGTCCCCCAGAGGCAATTCCAGCGATCTCAGCGGCGGTTGGCGCACAATCGATACGTCTCGAAGCGCTGCTCAGTGCTGGCTCTAACACCGGAACTCGCGCGCCATTAACCTCTAACCGCGCCGGCGCTCTGTCGCTTAGCCGTGGCAATTTCATTACGGCGATGCCCATTGGCGTTCGCGGCGGAGTGGATTTTCAACATACCGGCAGGGTGCGCCGAGTAGACGCCGAGCAGATACAAAAGCGTCTCGATGACGGCGCGCTAGTCCTGCAGTCCACCTTAGGCTATTCACTCACCGGTGAGATCTTTAATCTGAGCGCGGAAGAAGTCGCGAGCCAGATTGCGGTGGCAGTAAACGCGGACAAACTGATTGCGCTGGTTCCCGAGGAAGGCGTAGTAGACGCAAGCGGCGCGCTGCTCGCAGCCTTGAGCCCAAGCGATGCTGCGACGCTCGCTAAGCAGCTAAGTCGTTCGGCAGCGCAAGATCAGCAACAGCTGGGCCGCACTATTGACGCCTGCGTTGCAGCGAACCACGGCGGCGTGAAACGCAGTCATCTTATTGGCTACCAAAGTAACGGCGCGCTCATTCGCGAGCTGTTTACCCGCGAGGGCGCCGGCACGCTGATAAGTGATGACGGTCTCGACAGTCTGCGTGAGGCCAGCATCGATGACGTGGCAGCGATTCTCGCGCTAATTCGCCCGCTTGAAGCCGACGGCACTTTGGTTCAGCGCTCACGCGAGCGTCTAGAAACCGAGATCGAAAACTTTAAGGTCATCGAGCTCGAAGGCGCAATTATCGCCTGCGCGGCGCTTTACCGAACCAGCGAAGAGCTTGGCGAGATAGCCTGCATCGCAATTCACCCCAGCTACCGCAAGCTTGGGCTCGGCGCGCGCCTTCTCACGGCGTTGTCTAATGAAGCGAAAGCTGTGGGGATGAGCCAGACCTTTGTGCTCACAACCACCGCAGCGCACTGGTTTACTGATCACGGTTATAAAGAGGGAGCGCTAAGCGACCTGCCCGAAAAAAGGCAGGCGCTTTATAACCTGCAAAGAAAGTCTAAGATCCTACTGCGCGCGGTTTAGCAGCTAGCGCCGCTCTAGGCGGCAGATGCTATACGAGTAGGGGTTTTCGTCCTGCGCTGCAAATTCTTCCCGCGCCACTTCCTGCCATTCACTTTCATCAAACTCAGGCAATAGCGTGTCGCCTTCGACCTGCGCATGCACACGGGTTAAGTGGAAACACTCGGCCTGTTCCAGCGCGTCGGCGTAGAGACGTGCGCCACCAATAACGAAGGCTTCGTTGACGCCGAGCTCGGCGCTAAGCTCTACTGCGAGCGCCTTCGCCGCGGACAGGCTCGTCACTACGTCGGCGCCTTCGGCAACATAGTCTGGGTTAGACGTCACGACAATCGATCGGCGATTAGGCAGTGGCCTACCAATGCTCTCCCATGTGTTGCGGCCCATGATGATGCAGTGGCCGGTTGTTGTGCGGCGAAAATATTTCAGGTCTTCGCTAAGATGCCACGGCAGAGTGTTGTCGCGGCCGATGACGCGGTTTTCCGCCATCGCAACAATCAAGGAAAGTTTCATAGAGTTGGGTCCGTCTTACACCGAGAAAGGATAGGCGATGGCTTCATGGTGTTGATAGCCCTCCACCGAGAAATCGTCCAGCGACACCCAGGTTTCTAGGTCTTTCAAACTTTTGATGTCCGGATTGATCTGCAGCGTCGGCGCGGGGAACGGTTCGCGTTTCAACTGCACGTCGCGCATGAGCGCGAGCTGGTCTTCATAAATATGGGCGTTGACGATCTTGTGATAAGCCGTGCCTGCTTGGTGGCCAGTTATTTGCGCAACAAGTGCGAGAAGTGTGAACACCTGGATCTGGTTGAAGTTGAGACCCAGCGGCACATCACAGGAGCGCTGATAGCTTGTCAGGCTGAGCTTGTCGCCGAGCAGCGAAAACGTGTGCGTGTGCATGCACGGTCGCAGGCAGCCGAGATCGAACTCACCGGGGTTATAGAACGTCAAAATCTCGCCGCGATCGTCGATGCCTTGGCTCAGGTTATCGACGATCTTCTGCAGCTGATCAAGCGTCTCGCCGTTAGGTTTAGCCCAGGCGCGTCCCTGCACGCCGTAAACCCTGCCCATGTCGTCGTCACCCTTGCGCACAGGGTTGGCGAGCCAGGCGGCGTTGTCATTCGAATTAGCGTCCCAGCTTTTGGTGCCGAGCGCGCGGAAATCGGCGGCATTGTCGTAGCCGCGAAGATAGCCCAGAAGCTCTGCGATTGCCGCCTTCCAGAAACTCTTGCGGGTAGTGATAATAGGGAATTCATTAGCCGCTACGTCATACTGCAAATCAGCATTGATCACAGTAAGACAGCGCTTACCGGTGCGCGCGTTCTCCACCCATTCGCCGTGATCAACTATTCGGCGACATAAATCCAGATATTGCTGCATAGTAAATTATGTCCTACTAGTTGCGTATCGGGTGCACGCGATAGCCGTACACCATCATTACCCCGCCTACTATTATCATCGGCAGAGACAGCAGCTGCCCCATAGTGAGCCA
>JAYOBL010000025.1:12747-25443 GCA_038104835.1 Gammaproteobacteria bacterium
CGGGCGCGGTTTAGAAGAGAACCACCAGAGAATGCTCAGCATCGCCACGCCTTCTAGTGCAAATTGATAAAGCTGTGAAGGATGGCGAGGCAGGGCATCGACATAGGGGAACACCATGCCCCAGGGCAGATCCGTCGGCCGGCCCCAGAGTTCGCCGCCAATAAAATTACCTAGCCGGCCTGCACCAAGGCCAAAGGGCACTAAGGGCGCGACGAAATCCATCGTCGCAAAGAAGGGACGCTTAAGTTTTCTCGAGTACCACGCAAAAACGGCGAGCACGCCCAGCAGCCCACCATGGAAGGCCATACCTCCTTCCCACACCCGCAGCAGCCACAGGGGATCGGCGAGGAAGCGGTCGAAGTTATAAAAGAAGACAGAGCCAAGTCGCCCGCCAATTACCGCGCCCATCGCCCCATAGAAAACGAGATCGGAGATCTGCTCGTCACTAAAGCCGCCCTCCAAGCGTCGAGCACGGTAGAGCGCGAGCCGCCAGATACCGGCAAAGGCGACAATATACATAAGCCCATACCAATGGATTGAAAGGGGGCCTAGGGAGATCGCGACGGGATCGAATTGCGGATGAGTAAGCATGGAGCCTCTGGCGTGGCCAATTGCGCTAACTGGACTAATTTAATCGGGTTTAAGACGCTAGATGGCGAGTATAGCCTGACTGTTTATTCACTGACAGGCTGGCCCTACTCCGCTTAGCGGTTAGAATAGCGCAACTCAAATCGAGCTTCGCCCATGTGTCTCATCTTTGTTGGCTTTCAAAGCCATCCACAGTATCCCCTAGTCGTCGCCGCCAACCGCGACGAATTCTTTGCCAGAGAATCGCAGCAGGCCCATCGTTGGCAAGACGGCACGATTGCTGGCAGGGATGGACGCGCGGGTGGAACATGGCTTGGCCTGCGCCCCAGTGCCGGCGGGTTTCGCTTCGCGGCGATTACTAACCGCCGCGCCGCGGTGGCACCCGCAAGCCCGCGCAGCCGAGGCGAGCTAACAAGCGATTTTCTTGCCGGCTCGCTCAGTGCCCAAGACTACGCAACAGAGATTCAGTCCCGCGCCGGTGACTACGCCGGCTTCAATTTGCTAGTCAGCGACGGCAACGCGCTATTCTATGTAGGCAGCGAAACTACCAAGCCGCTGAAACTCCCGCCGGCCTGCTACGGCCTGTCGAACGGCGTGCTCGACGAGCCTTGGCCCAAGCTGCGCGACGGCAAGACGCGCTTCAGCCAGCTCCTGCAGTCGCAGGCACGCCCAAGCACCGATGCACTAATAGCGCTCATGGACGAACGCACGCCCGCCGAAGAGTCGCAGCTACCCTCGACAGGCCTTCCGCGAGACATCGAACGGCGCCTGTCCTCTGCGTTTATTGTGAATGATCCCAAAGACCAAGCGCTGGCTGACTACGGCACTCTGTGCTCGACCGCCCTGCTAGTCGATTCACAAGGCGGCATGCGGTTTCACGAGCGCAATTTTACCCGCGACGGCCAACCAAGCCGCTCGCATTTTTTCTCAACTGGGCCTGTTACTCCCGCCTAGAAATCACGAGGTCCGCCCATGGACAATTCGTCGCCCTTTACCGTAAATGACCACGGCGAGATCCTGCGCTTCATCAATGCCAACGCCTTCGGACAGCTCCTGTCGATTAGCGAGGGGCGAATAGCGAGCAGCTACCTGCCCTGGCACTACGACTCCGAGGCCGGCAAGCTGCTTGGGCATCTGGCGCGCAATAACCCTCAGCTGGAGACCCTTGCCGGCAGCGACGTACTAGTAACATTAGAGGGACCACACGGCTACATCAGCCCGAGCTGGTATACCCACGGCGGCGTGCCTACGTGGAACTATCAGGCGGTTCATCTAACAGGTAAGGCCTCGACCTTCGACGAGCCTGAACGGCTTGCTGAGCTAGTCGCTGCGCTGAGCGAGCACTATGAAGCACAGTTTCCCGAGCCCTGGCAGCCCAACTACCCCCCTAGCATGCTCAGAGCCATAGTCGGGGTGGAGATCGACGTGGTCGACATGCAGGCGAAATATAAACTTAGTCAAAACCGCAAACCCGATGAAGTCGAGACCCTGTGCAAACGGTTAGAGGCGAAGGGCGAACACGCGCTGGCCGCCGCCATGCGCCAGACATTAGAGACCAGATCTTAGAAACGAGAGTGCAGGGGAAGCGCAGTAAATTAGTAAGTGCGCGAAGTGCGGAGCAGGCGGTCGACTCCTGCGTTGTAAAGAGCCATGTCTATCGCACTGCGAATGGTTTGGGCATCGTCCAGCTCGCTCACCTGCTCTAGCAGATCCTTTGCCACCTCCATCGACACGCTGCGAACGACCGACTTTACCTTAAGCAGTGTCGATGCGTTCATCGACAGCACGTCGAAACCCATCGCAATGAGCAGCAGCGCGGCTCCGGGATCGCCCGCCATCTCGCCGCAAATACTCACAGGCTTGCCTTCCTGCTTGGCAAGACTCACCACCTGCTTGAGCGCCGAGATCACGGCGGGATGAAAGGCAGAATACAGATTGGCGACGCGCGGATTATTTCTATCAACCGCAAGCAGATACTGCGTCAGGTCATTGCTGCCGACCGAGACAAAGTCGACACGGCGCGCAAGCTCCGCCGTTTGATAGACCGCCGCGGGCAGCTCGATCATCACTCCCACGGCTGGGTAGTCTACTTTCACTCCCTCTTGGGTGAGCTCGCGGTGTGCCTTCTTAATGAGTTCCTGCGCTTTTTCCACCTCGCTCACATTGCTAATCATAGGCAGCATGATTTGCAAATTATTCAAACCCTCACTGGCCCGCAGCATGGCCCGTATCTGCGCCATGAAAATTTCCGGGTGGTCGAGAGTGACCCGAATACCCCGCCAGCCGAGAAACGGGTTAGCTTCTTCGATTGGGAAATAAGAAAGTGCTTTATCGCCGCCTACATCCAAGGTTCGCATGGTGACAAGTTTGGGCGCGAAAGCCTGCAGCTGTTCACGGTAAATCTGATACTGCTCTTGCTCACTTGGGAAGCGTTCGCTTAAAAGAAACGGCACCTCGGTGCGGAACAGCCCGATACCCTCGGCGCCGAGATCCAGCGACTGCATCACATCAGACATGAGTCCGGTATTCACCCAGAGCTTGACTCGGTGGCCGTCGGTAGTCTCGCAGGGTTCGTCTTTGATAACCTCGAGGCCCGCAACGAGTCGATCCTGTTCTTTGAGTACCTCTTGATAACGCGCCCGCAGCTCTGCCGAAGGACTAGTGATGACCTCGCCGCGATAGCCATCGACAACGAGACTGCGGCCTTCTAATTGCGAGTAGGGAAGATTTACTGCGCCCATCACGGTAGGGATGCCCATGGTGCGAGCCAAGATCGCTACGTGAGAGTTGCCCGAGCCTTTTACCGAGATAAGCCCTTTCAGCTTTTCCTTGGGAGCCTCTGCAAGCATCGACGGCGTGAGCTCTTCGCTCACTAAGATCGTGTCGTCTTGGTACTCGATTTCGACCGGTTCGCGCGCCTGCAAATAAAACAGCACGCGGCTGCACAGGTCTTTAATATCAACTGCTCGTTCCCGTAAATAGGCGTCGCTCATCGCCTCGAAAGAGCGCACGTGCTCGTTAGCCACATAGGCTAATGCGCCCTGCGCCCAAATCCCTTCGCGTATGCGCGCAACCACCTCGTTGCCAAGCGCGTTGTCGTCGAGCATGCGAGCGTAAACGTTAAACAGCTGGCGTTCTTCTTCGGGAATCTGCCCGGCGAGCTTATCGTAGAGCTCATTAATGTCTTTGCGCACGGCTTCAAGACAGGTCTTGAAGAAGCTGACCTCGTGCTCGATGTCCTTCGCCGGCCGCTGGGGAATCTGATTGAGGTCTGCGTGGGGGAAAACGACCACGGCCTTGCCCATGGCAACGCCCGAGGAGCCCGACACGCCGGGGAAAACCGTATCAGCGGTCTTCTGTCCCGAAGGACTCAGGCCTTCGATCGCGCCTGTCGCCTCCGCAAGGGCGATGACCGCAGAGAGCTGAGCAGACAGCGTGATGAGGAAGGCCTCTTCACCCTCGTCGAAGCGTCGACGTTCGCGTTGCTGCACCACCAGTACCCCGAGCACTGCGCGGTGATGAATGATCGGCACGCCAAGGAAGGAGTTAAATTCCTCTTCACCGGTGTCCTGCAAATAAAAGAAGCTCGGGTGCTTCGAGGCGTCACTCAGATTGATCGGTTCGGCATGCTTCGCAACCAAGCCAACAAGACCCTCGCCGGTTTGCAGGCTTACGCGGCCCACAGATTCGGCCTTGAGGCCCTCCGAGGCCATCAATACGTGGGCGCCCATGTCGGCGTCGAACAGATAGACCGAGCACACCTGTGTGCCGAGCGCGGTACTTACGCGAGAGACAATCAGCTCGAGTGCTGATTTAAGATCGCGCGCCGAGTTGACGGCTTGAACAATGCTGCGTAGCTGATCGAGCATGGGCTATCCTGCTCCTGCGATTAACTCCGAGAGTCTCGGGAGATTGCTAGCGATTGGCCGCCACGTAGTTTTCTAATGGGCCTTGCAGTTGCTCTAGGGCGGCGCGGTAAACATCGCGCTTGAATTCGATGACCTGTTCCACCGGATACCAGAAGTTTACCCACCGCCAGTCGTCGAACTCTGGCGTACCGGAGCGGCTAAGCGCGATATCTGCCTCGGCGCCCTCTAGTCCCAATAGGAACCACTTCTGCTTCTGTCCTATGCACAGCGGCGACTTATGCCGGCGTATGTAGTTTTCCGGCAGGCGGTAGTGAAGCCAGTCATCGGTTTGATGCAGCAGGCTGACATGCTGCTGCCGCAGGCCCACTTCCTCTTCCAGTTCACGGTACAACGCGTCCTCTGCGGATTCGTTATGCTTGATACCGCCCTGTGGAAACTGCCAAGAGCTTTGGCCGATGCGCTTGGCCCACAGCAGCTGGCCGGCCGTGTTACAGATGACAATGCCTACGTTAAGCCTGAAACCTTCGGAGTCGATCACGAGCGTAAACCTTCTAAAAATCAATGCGGCATTGTTTCACACATGCCTTTATCTATTCAATCTGCAAGTCCCGCGCGGCCAAAATATTTCAATAAATACAGAGGCCTGCATTGCTGACTCTTGAGCAGTCCGTATAATGCTTGGACTCTCAATTGAGCCTTTATATCCCCCCAACATTAAACCAGAGCCCGCCATGACCGCCGCAACCGCAAAACTCGCCCTATTCGACCTCGACAACACCCTGCTTGCTGGCGACAGCGATCACGCTTGGGGAGAGTTTTTGATTAGCCGCGGGCTTGTCGATGAAGCCTCGCATCGCGCTCAAAACGATACGTTCTACGCGCAGTATCAACGCGGCGAACTCGATATTCACGGCTATGTCGCCTTTACCCTAGCCCCCATCCTCAGCTTGCCGCCGTCGCAGGTAGACGCGCTGCGGGCGGACTTCGTTGCCACCGAGGTAGCGAAGATTATGCTCCCAAAAGCACGCGCCCTAGTTGCGCAGCATCAAGCCGATGGGGATCTTTGCGTCATTATTACGGCAACCAATGAATTTATTACGGCGCCCATCGCAGAGGCTTTTGGCATCGACTGGCTTATCGCGACATCATTAGAGAAAGAGGGACAAGGCGAGGCGAGGCGCTATACCGGAGCAATCGCCGGGACGCCCTGCTACCAAGAGGGAAAGATCAGCAAGCTTAAGGAGTGGCTCGCGCAGCGAAATGCGTCGGGGGCCGAGCCGTTCGCCGCGCTGGCCGACAGCGTGCTTTACAGCGACTCGATAAATGATCTTCCGCTTCTGAGCGCCGTGACCACGGCGATTGCTGTTGATCCCGATGCGCGTCTCGAGCAAGAGGCGCGCAGCCGCGGCTGGGAAATCCGCAGCTTGAGAGACTAGTCCACAAGTTCAAGCATGAGGTCGTCGGCGAGCAATTCGAGGCGCGCCCGGAGCTCACCGCGCTTTAGCGAATTCGGCATGCGAATTTCAAGGCGCGCACGAAATAGCAGGCCACTCGACATAGGCGCGGGCTCGCAGAAGCTACTAAAAGATTCCACGTTGATTTGTAGCTCCGCCAGAGTGCGGGAAATCTCACTAACGATTCCAGCGCGGTCGTTGGCAACGAGCTCAATTGCCAGTGCTTCGCTCGCCTCCTGCAGCGGCTCTGGGTCCGCGTGTAACTGCTCGATTTGCAGCTTAAGCCCATCGAGCTGAGAGCTAAGCCCCTGCAGTGCCGCTTCGAGTCTTGGCGCGTCGCTGGCGCTAACGTCGATCCGCAGGATGCCGGCAAATTTTCCAGCGAGCCGTGACATATTGCTTTCTAGCCAGTTACCGCCGTGGTCGTTCACCACCGCCGAAAGTGAGTCAACCAGGCCGGGCCTGTCATCGGCGATAACGCTGATTAGCAGCGAAGTGTGCATAACAAAATTCCTTTTTGCGCGAGTAATAACAGAACGGGTCGCATACTAAACCCGATTCATGACAAGAAGAAGACGAAAAAGCGATCTAGTTCTAAAATAGGCCGAGCTGGCGACCAAAGAGCTTTGCCATCGAATCGTCTAGAAAACCGAGAATGGCATCGGCAACAGGCTCTAGTTGGCGCTCGATATAGAACTCGTAGTCCGGCGCTAGCGAACTGTACCCTACAGGCTCGGGACCGGCGTGCGTCATTAGGTAGCTGATACTGCCCTGAGCCTGCCATTCACCTTGCGAGCGCTCACGCGCCTTGCGCGCGGCTTGAATGTGCGGCGGCACATTTTTTTCGTAGTCGTCTATGCGGCGGCGGAGTCGTTTAGTGAATACAAGCTTGTCATCGAGCTCACCGGCGCGCAGCGATGCGACCGTAGCAAAGATGAGTTCGGCATAGGGCTGGCCTAAAAAAATGCACTCATATAGTGCGCGCTGAAAATCCCGTGCCAGCGGGGACCAGTCCGAGCGCACAGACTCCAAACCTTTAAAGACAAGGCTATAGCCTTTTGGCGAACCAGGCTCTTGCACCAGTCCCGCATAGCGCTTTTTGCTACCCGCGTCGGTGCCGCGGATCGTTGGCATCAGAAACTTTGAGAAATGGGTTTCGAACTCCATCTCCAGATAGCTGGGAACCCCGTGTTCTTTTAAGATCTTTTCGCGCCACCACTGTGTCATCTCTTCGGCAAGCTGTGTGCTAAGCGCAGCGATCGCCCGCCCTCGGTTAGCGGGGGGCGTATTATCATCCTGCTCAGGGAGCGCACCACTGGGCACAAGTACGAAGACCGAATCGGTGTCGCCGTAGATAACAGGAAAGCCTTTGTCTTCGAGATAGCGCTGACTCTCTTGAATTATTTGATGCCCGCGCTTGGTGATCGAACTGACAAGACGCGTATCGAGGAAGCGGCAGCTCGGTGTGCCGAGAACGCCGTAAAAGGTATTCATGATGATCTTAATCGCCTGCGACATGATGGCGTCATTCGTCGCTTTCGCTTTGTCCCGTGCCTGCCACAGCGTGGCGATAAGATCTGGCAGAATCGTTTCGTCGCGCGCGAACTGGCCGCCATCGAAACCGCTAATAGGATTTGCTTCGAGCGCTCCCCGCGCCAGAGCCAGAGGGTCGATATGAAAGGTGCGCATGATGCTTGGATAGAGACTCTTAAAGTCCAACACTACTACGTCGTCGAATATCCCCGGCTGCGACTCCAACACGAAACCGCCCGGGCTTACGTTGCTGCGGTCGCCCTCGCCTTCGGCGGGTGCGACATAGCCTTTGCGGTGCAGGCGCGGCAGATAAAGAAAGTCTAAGGCCGCGACCGAGCCGGCATAGCGATCCAGCGGCAAGCCGGTCAGCAGGCTTTTCTCAATGGCGAATTCCAGCAGTTTCTCCTGCTCGAAGATTTCCCAAACAAGCGCGCAGTCCTCGAGGTTGTAGCGAGCAAGCGCGAGTTTATCTGTGGCAAAAAGCGCAGCGATTTCTTCACCGCGCTGTTCAACATTATTCACGAGCTTGCCACGGCCGAGCAGCTGTCTGGCGACGGTTTCTAAAGAGAAACTCTCGAAGTTGTAGGTAGCCGAGCGCATCAGCTCTATGCCGTCGAGTGCGCAGCGGCCGGGAATGGTCGCAAAGTAGCGCTTACTGCGAGTGGCGCCCTGCTCGCGCGCCTCGCGCCACACTACGGGTAACGCGACGCCATCGGCTTTGCGGCCTAAGGCAAAGGGCAGCTTGAGTCGTTCGCAAAGCGCCTGCAGAATACGCAGATCGAAGTTGACCACGTTCCAACCAATGAGCACGTCGGGATCGACTGACTGAACAAGGTCTAGGAAGGCATTAAGGACCGCTCTCTCGTTTGGCAGTATCTCCAGTCGCAGCGACTCGGTAGTGCTGGCCTGCGTCTCGATTTTTTGCCGCCACTCGCTACTGCCTACCATGAACACCACTGCGGTAGTCGGTGAGTAGCAGGCAATGGAGAAAAGCTGCTCCGCTTTTAAATCGGTTTCGATGTCGATAGACAGCGCCGAAAGCGTAGGCCGATACACTGCCGCTTTTAGTCTTGGCTGGCGCAGCGATAACGGCGTAAGTTTCTTCACCTGCCTGTGCTCGGTTGCCCGCGTGCGCTCCTTCGCCTGAATGAGAGGCGCTTCGAAACAGAGAGAACCGCTAATGAATCGCTCCATCAGGTAGCGGTCGCTCGCGCGTACGTCAGCCTCGGAAACCGCTACGCCCTGAGCGACCAGCCTTCTCCGCAGCTCGCCCATAACCCTTGAAGATATAGCATAAAGCACCATCACCGGCTCGTGATCGAAGTTGAGCAGGCTAGTGGCGGCGATACGCCATTTACCGTTGGGCTCGTCCAAACAGGATTGTAAGAGCGAGCTCTGTGCAGCGGGGAAGAAGCACACGGCTTCCTGCGCTTCAATAATCAGCTGCGCGGGGCCGGACTCGGTTGCGAGCCAATAGCTGAGGTCGATGCCACGCTTGGTATCGAAAGCCTGACGGGAGAGGAGGAAGCCGGCCCGAGTCTCTTTTCGAGCCTCGGGCCGTTCAGGCTGAGCTGAGGTCACTGGTTCTATTTAGCTCCGCTCGTAGCGCATCTCAAAGTTATAGCGTGATTGTGCGCGGGAACTGGGCGTAGTCCTCCCAGTAGCTAGACGCCGGCTTCTCGGGCATCTCTGCCTCGGTCAGCTGAACATTGCCGTTGATATCGGTAACCCGCGACACGATCGTGTGTTCGCCAGGTGTCGCATCGGCCCAGTCGTAGCTGAACAGCTTCCACGCGTATTTGGTCGATCGAGGATTGATCGTCGCACGGCGCCACGGGCCGTCGTCTACCTTCACCTCGATCGATTCCAATGGCGTGCCGTCGTTGAGCGCGAATCCCTGGATCGTATAGTTGCCTGCGTTTTCGACCACACGCACGATAGTCGACTTAAGATTCATCTGCGCGACTGAATTCTCTACCCAGCGCTCTACTCCGCCGACATTTTCCTTCTTTAATGTCACATAATCACGGCCCATAAATCGGCCCATGTAGCGGCGGTCCTGCACGTGAATCTGCGTGAGCCATTTGACGTTGGCGACACCATAGTGACCCGGCACAAGGAGGCGCACCGGCTTGCCGTGGTAATGCGGCAGTGGCTCGCCGTTCATTTCATACGCCAGCATATTCTCTGGTCGCATAGCGTCGGCTACCGAGAGGCTGCGGGCGAAGGCTTTCTCGACCTCTACCCCGCGCGCGGGTACCTCTTGGGTCTGAATATCAGCGCCGAAGAACACGACCTCCGACGCACCGTCTTGAATGCCTGCTTCTTCGAGTAGGCGCTGCAGAGTGACTCCGCGCCAATAGGCATTGCCAACTAAGCCATTAAAAAGACGTCGGCTATTGCCTCCGCATTCGAAGCCAACCTGCTGCTCGAAGACGTCACGCTGCTGCAAGTCGGCGAGGGAGAGATCAAGCTCACTATCGACCATGCCTGTGACACGCAGGCGATAGGAGTCGACATCGACATCGGGCTGGCCGTAGTGCTGAACTAGATAAAAATCGTCGTTGTCGGTGAAGTAGCTAGTGATCTCACGCGTATCGAGCCAATGCGTCGAGTTGGGACGTACGGGATTCACCTGAAAAGTGTCGGGCACGTCGCTGAAGGGCACTAGACGCTCGCCCTGAGCTAGCGCAGGAAAGAGGAAGTTCGGGATCGAAGCCACACCGGCCGCACTGGCTACGCCTTTCAGAAGGGAGCGCCGGCTCGCTGAAGATGGACTCTCTGAGGTTGTTTTATTCTCGCTATTCAGCTTCTCGTCGCTGCTCATGGCTCTCTCCGCGTGTTTTTTTGTTCTGAAAAATTCCATTTAACACCAATTGCTCTGCCCTGCCAAACGGCTCAATAGTGGTGGTGGCCACCGGGGCCATGAACGTGGCGATGGGCGATCTCTTCGGCGCTCGCCTCGCGCACCGAAACCACTTCGATCTCGTAGTAAAGCGTGCGTCCGGCGAGAGGGTGGTTAAAGTCGACGTCGGCGTTGAATTTGCCGACCTTTGCGACGACCACATTACGAACCCCTTTATCGGTCTTCACAGCGGCAACCGTGCCTAGCACCGGCTTACTCACCCCCTTGGGGAACTGTAGGTGCTTGAGCGGCACGCGCTGGGTCGCATTCGGCTGCCGAGGCCCGTAGGCCTCTTCGGGCTTAAGAGTGATTTCGACTTTCTCGCCGACTGTTTTACCCGTCAGAGCGCTTTCTAAGCCCGAGACCACATTGTTGAAGCCGTGTAGGTAATAGAGCGGCTCCCCGCCGAAGGATTCCTCCATCCAATCACCGCGATCGCCATCTGGCGCGACCTCCGCAAGGCGATAGTGGAAACTCACCACCTTATTGAGTCCGATTTCGCTTTTTGCTGACTTAGTGCTGTCGCTCAACTTTGTACTCCCCACCCTTGTTATCGATGCGCAAGAGTATACCCAAAACTGCTGAACGCTTCGCCGCGCGATTTACGCTGCTTCTCTGTTCTGCACTTGCGACTTTTTGGCCTCCCATCATTGGGCTTTGGCTGCAGTCGCGCTGTTTTACTAGTCAAACCGCGTTTCATAAATGGGATCGGGGTCGGTTTAGCGAGTTTTGATTTAGTAATGACTTACTAATTTTTGGATTTCCCCCATTAATTTGGTGGACGAGCACCCCGAAGATAGGCTTATGTTGCTCTAAAAAAGGTTTATTGAGCAGTTTTTGGCTGCCACACGGTCACCTTTTAACCCGCAGCTGATTCAGAAAACGCAGGCGGCAATACGCTTCATATGTTCAGAGCTTGCACGGGGAGTTAAGTCAGTACGCCAGACATGTATCGAAGTTAGCTGGCTAATCAGAGGGACTTTTACAGCGGTCAGGAAGATGGCTGTGACTCACAAGGAGATGCGCTTTTGCGCTTACTATGAATCATCCACAGTTTACGAAATTCTCACCCATCACCATTTTGGTTAAGCGAGCCATTCGCAAGCTCCGAATCGATGCCGGTCACTCTATGAACGAGGGCGCGCGGCTGCTCGGCGTTTCGCGCAAGCAGTTAGAAGACATCGAGACGATCCGCAACTACGGCTGTCATCTCGATCTCGAACTGCTAGCCAAGATTAAAGTGATCTACCGAACCTCGCTGGACGAGATTGTCGGCGAGCTACCGGATGACTATTAATCCGAGTATTTTGAGCGGCCGCGTAAGCGGGCGAGTTCGGGCGAGTGATGGCTTTATATCGTCTTAGACTATTAGGAGCCAGAGAAGTGATACCCCGAGGATGAAAGGAGACCTACTTACAAATGAAGAGCGCGCTGCGCCTGCCTAAGTCTTAGTAAATTACAGCGCAGTCATAGCCAAAAGCACTAGAATTTCGACTATCAGCAAACCCAAGAACAGACGAAACGATAGCTGCGCGGCACTGGAATGATCGGCCGGCTTTGAAACTTTTTCGGGCTCGCTCGGCGATGGCGGCGCTGGCACGCCTTTTGACTGCGCAGCCTCCTCCAAGTTTTCTTGAGTTACCTCAACCCGCGAGGCCGGCGGAAGGGAGAGCCCAAGCGACTCGAAAAGCGCCAAGACCTCTTCGCCTCGGCTGCTGTGTTTCGCTATCGCCTCGGCGATTCGAAACTCGCGTTCTGTCGGTGGCAGAAACTCAATCCGCTCGATGCTATTCGAATCTGCCAGCAAGGGAGAGCCGGCGCGCGGGTCACGCGGCATCAGGGTAAGCACACCCACGCAAGCGCCCTGCAGCTGTGAGCCCAAGGCAATGATGAGATCCCAGTCAGCGTTGCTGACAAGATCTTCACTATCGACGATCAGCACCTTATTTGAAGTCTGTTGTTGGTCTTCTTGCGGCGGCTCTGACGCCATGTTTTCTAGAGAGAGATTTTCGAGCTCGGCGTTGATCACCGAGGGCAGATCAGGCCCCGATAATGCGTCGAAGAATAATAGCTGTACGTGCCCTTTGGCCCGCAGGCGATTAATACACAGCTCCTTGTTGTGCTGTGCAAGCAGATGATTGTCAGAGGTAAACGCAATACAGCGCGCGGCTAGCAAGTCGTCGCAGGACCTCGCGACGAGCTCCATATGGGCATCAGTGACATAAGCACCTTCATTAGCGAGCCGCTCATCGAACTGACGAAGAAGCGCTTGCGTTGCTGCCCGTGAGGAGTTCGTGCGCTGTCCGGTCGCGTTGTCATAGGCGGTTGTATTAATTAAAGATTAGTA
>JAYOBL010000115.1:0-443 GCA_038104835.1 Gammaproteobacteria bacterium
CTCTTCTGACGCAGCTGAGAAACTGGGTTGGATTCCAAATAGCTCTCTTGTATCAGGTAGTTAAAGAAACTACTTAATACCCCGAGCAAAGATTGAATGGAGGAAGAGGAGAGGGCGTAGCCATCTTCTTCGGGGCTCGCAGCGCTAGAGTAGGGTCGCCATTCTGGATTGGGCTGCCTCTCGCCGTCCTTCACTATGAAGCGAGGCGCCACAGCCTTGGAAATCCAATTATTCGGAGGAGAATTCGAGAATTCAATAAACTCCTCTATATGCTCCCGAGCGATTTCAGACAGCGAAAGACGGCGTACCAACCAGCACCAGTGGAGGAAGTGCTCTATTTCACGCCTGTAGGTATTAAACGTATCTGGGCTGCCTCTGTAGCTATAAATAAATTCACTCGCCAATTGATAGTCCTCAACCGCTGTCTCTGGGGCGGCGAGCTT
>JAYOBL010000115.1:453-2100 GCA_038104835.1 Gammaproteobacteria bacterium
CAAAAAGGCAATTGAAGTGACCCTATTCTTGAATGGGTTGCGCATCTGCTCGAGCGTGTCGAAAAAGGCGGGAGGAGGAGGGAGGGCTTTGCTCATGGGTTTAGTCGCAAAAAAACGCTGTAAATTATTGAAATATATCGGTTCCTTAATCTCTTTCTTGATCGTGTTGTGACTCGAATAACAGAATTACAGTATTTCGACTGCTAATTTTAACCCGCAAGTCGCAGGGACG
Organism: Gammaproteobacteria bacterium; assembly: GCA_038104835.1. GTDB lineage: Bacteria > Pseudomonadota > Gammaproteobacteria > Pseudomonadales > Pseudohongiellaceae > UBA9145. Next base: position 686 of record JAYOBL010000115.1, read on the forward strand.
CGTGATAAATGCCTGTTTTAATTCGTTTTAAGGGATATTTCGTACGCTAACTAGCCGAGTAAGTGCCTGTCGCGGGCCCTCTCGAAGGAGTACCACAATGAGTTTATCTATGAATTTCACTATGAAGGCTAAGCCAGAGTTAGGCCAGCCCCAATCGTCGAAGCCTGACGCGCAGACTCATGAACAGAGATTGGTTACGGTTGATGTAGACGCATCATTAGAAGATGTTTTAAATCGCCTTAGAGAAACTGGACGTCACTGCCTGCCTGTGGTCAACGAAGAGCAAGAATGTTTTGGCGTGCTGGGCACTAAAGATATCGCAAAGCTTGAGAGCCTACGTGGCGCCGATAAATCCCTGCGCGCCTGGGAGCTTTGCTCACATAAGCTCATCGAGGCAGGCGAGTCTGTCAGCTTAGAGCGAGCCGGTGAAATCATGCTTGAGCATTCAGTACATCATGTGGTCATCAATAAAGACGGCAAGCTGCTTAGCATTATTTCGTCGAACGACGTGATTAGAGGGCTGCTGGCGAAAGTCTCCTGAGAATTCATGAGGCCTGTGCGAGTACTGCTCGAACCTATAGGCGTTTAAGCTTTGTCTGGTAGCATTGGCACCAGAGACTCTGCGAGGCTTGAGGATAAGCAATGCCGGGAAGGAGGGGTTGAAACGACATCAGCAACTTCCATAGCTCTTCTATTTCCGGTAATCTTTATTACCGGTAATAGGATGCGCTGCGTCTTTGTGGAAGATTCTCTGGTCTCTGTTGGTAGGTCTGCAAAGAATTGAACCTACTTACTCGTTATACTCTCCCTAATTCCGTTTGACGAGATTCAAAGCCTTGCAGATCTCCCTTTTTGATTCAGCACTAGAAGCCCCAGGCGACACAGCGCCTGCCAGCCTGGAAGAGCTTCAACGCAGCACCGTCACGCGCGTCAGCGAGCAGATAGCAAGGCAAGAAATCGATCTCTCACCGGATTTGGCGCATTTTTATCCTCACTTCTTCGATCTCAGCGAGTCGGCGCTACTGTACCGCGTACTGATGGAATCGACACCGTGGCGGCAAGATAAGATTCGTATCGCCGGCCGGACGGTCGACGTACCGCGACTACAGTGCTGGATGGGCGATCCGCACTGCAACTACGCCTACTCTGGTATTCCGCTTGCGCCCGAGCCGTGGATACAGCCCGTAACGGTGATTCTTGAGCGCGTGAACAAGGTGCTCAAAGAGCAGTTTAACTGTGTCTTGCTTAACTGCTACCGCTCGGGACAAGACAGCGTGGCATGGCATGCTGATGATGAGCCTCAACTTGGAGCGTCGCCACGAATCGCCTCCGTAAGTTTCGGCGACACGCGTCGTTTCGCGCTGAAGCGCAAGCCCAAGCCAGATCTAACCAAGGCAGAGCTCGAACTTCGACAC
>JAYOBL010000115.1:2110-4958 GCA_038104835.1 Gammaproteobacteria bacterium
CAACCGGGCGTTCAAGAGAGATGGCTACATCAAATTCCTAAAACTAGCCGCCCCACCGGTCCGCGGATCAATCTCACTTTTCGGCGCATTGAGCCCTAGCCAAAATTTCAGGAGTCCCTGCGCGCCGTGTTAAACCGAATTTTTAATCGCCCCGTAGAGGCCGCCGCCATCGATTCTTTTGACTACGTCATCGTCGGCAGCGGTATTGTTGGCCTTGCCATAGCTAAAAGGCTTAGCGAGCAATTTGGGTCGAATCGCAGCATAGTTCTCCTCGAAGCCGAAAACAGCTTTGGCCATGGCACCAGTAGTCGGAATAGCGAGGTGATTCACGCGGGGATTTACTATCCGCCCAAAAGTGAAAAAGCTGCGCTTTGCGTTGAAGGTCGACGGCTGCTTTATGAGTATGTGGGCGAGAGAGACATTCCTCACGCGCGTTTAGGTAAACTTATAGTCGCGCAGGAGCAGCAGCGCGATGCGCTGGAAGTGCTTGCTTCTAACGCCGAAGCAAGTGGCGTTGATAACTTGCGCTTCTTAGATCGCGCGATGCTCAATCGTATCGAGCCTGCTCTCAACGGTAGCGCCGCCCTCTTCTCGCCGTCCAGCGGTATAATTGACAGCCATGCCACAATGCAGAGCTTTCTGCACGATGCGGAGCGGCATGGGCTTCATTTTGCGCATTCGACACAGCTCGAAGCCGCTATTCCTCAGCGCAACGGATTTTTGCTTTCTACAATAATAAATGACACACGAAGCAAGTCTGCTTATGCCCTGCGCGCTCGCTTGCTAATCAATTGCGCGGGTCTAAGCGCAGTTCCCCTAGCTCATCAGATAGCGGAAGAACAAGCAGCTTTGAAAACCTCAATTCCCGAGCTTGCTTACAGCAAAGGCAGCTACTTTGATTATCGAGGCCAGAACCCGTTCAAACATCTTATCTACCCGATGCCTGACACGCGCGCAGATGCGCTAGGTATTCATGCAACGCTAGATCTTGCCGGACGCCTTAAATTCGGACCCGACGCAGAACCGATAGATCCACAGGATTGCGCTTGGAACTTCACAGTCGATACTGCGAAGGCCGAGCAGTTTGCTCAAGCCATTGCTCACTATTTCCCCAATATCAGGCCCGAACTGCTCCAGGCCTCTTATGCAGGGATTCGACCCAAGTTAAAGGGGGCAAATGGCCAACCTTCAGATTTCGTTATTCGCAGGGAGCACGAACACGACTTGCCGGGTCTCATCAATTTATTTGGAATTGAATCACCCGGTTTGACTGCCTGTCTCGCGATTGCCAATCGGGTCGAGAAGCTTGTAAAAGATTTCGAAGAGTCTTAGTCCGGCTTGAACAATCACTCCATCGATTGCTCCCGAAGTCTTTCTTAAAGGCCCGTTGAAGATAACTTGTAGTTTAACGTGCAGAACGCCAACTAACGCCTCAAGTTCTGCTCTAACGAAAAGCCCTAGAGGTAAGATAGCTCAGAGACTCGAGCAAAAGCTTGGGATTGGGGTTGCTGACCGAGCTTAGCTGGCGTCTCGCAATTTCAAACTCTTCGTGCAGAGTCAGGATGCGCCGAGCGTAATGTGCAGGATTCTGCTTAACCTGAGTTTTCAAAGGCTCTCCTAGCGGCTCGGCGTGCCCAGCAGCTAATATAGCCTTGGCTAATTCGCCAGTCTCACTTACAAGCAGCTCAACAGCATCAAGTGGTGTTGCTGCAAGTAGCGCCGTAAGAAGTGACGCGGCATCACTTTGAGCCGCCAGAACGGCTCGCAATTCGCGTCTAATCGCTTTCGCTTGAGAGGGAGTTCCGTTCCGGAGGAGATCAAGCGCCCATAGCGGGCCACCGCGCGCGGATTGAAGGGCTTCACTTGCCTGCTGAGCGTCCCACTCAGCCTCATTAGATTCCTCTATGCGGCGCTTCATCCAACTTAAAGAGACTTCTTGGGTGGGTAATTGCACCTGAAGGATTTGACAGCGACTACGGATAGTAGCGCTCAGTAGACCCGGTTGGTCCGAAACCAAGAACATGAAAGTTTGTTCGTTTGGCTCCTCAAGGGTTTTAAGCAGCGCGTTAGAGGCGTTTACATTCAGAGCATGAGCCTGATTCAGGATGATTATTCTCGCGCCTCCCGCATGACTCGAGCGCTGCGCGAAATCTCCTACCGCACGTATTGCATCGACCTTTAGCGCCTTGCCTTCTTCTTCGGGTTCTAACAGCAGCAGATCCGGGTGCGAACCACTCGCAATTAACTCGCAGCTCTTACATTTGCCGCAGGCATCGAGAGACTCGCACATCAGTGAAGCCGCGGCACTTTGCAAGCAGCATAGCTTGCCAATCCCCTTGGGGCCCGTAACAAGGGTCGCATGGGCAAGACGCTGCTCACCGGCCTTGCTCAATATCGATTGCAAGGTGGGCGTTAGCCAGGACATCTCTGCCGCGCTATTCATCGCCCTTCTCCGCGTTCAACGATTCGATGCGCTCATTAAGAGCCGCAACCAGGTCGTGTCCTACCTGCTCTAGCGGCTTGGACGCGTCAATCACCATGCAGCGCTTCGGCTCAGCTGCGGCTATCGCCAAATAAGCCTCTCGAACACGATTGAAGAATAGCTGCTCTTCTTTTTCGAAGCGATCGAGCGCGCCCCGCTCCCTCGCCCTTTCGAGACCAATAGCGGGATCCAGATCGAGAATCACAGTGAGATCTGGCCTGAGGTCCCCCTGAACAAGGGCTTGCAACTGATCGATGATAGCCATGTTCAGGCCGCGGCCTCCGCCTTGGTAAGCGAACGTGGCATCGGTAAAGCGGTCGCATAGGACCCAGACCCCGTTTTCTAAACTGGGGCGGATTACTTTTT
>JAYOBL010000026.1:0-25049 GCA_038104835.1 Gammaproteobacteria bacterium
TGCCACAATTGTGTCGATCTCAGACTGCTCTAGTCGCCAGTCGCCCTGCAGGTCCTGAACGCCAATACCGTGGTCGTAGGCGTATGGAGGCATTTCGCGATTAGCGACCTTCATCTGAATCAGTGGAGCCCATGGGCGAACCTGATCGTAGGTTTCGAACTGCATGGGGCCAATGCCGCCTTCGCGGTGACAGACCACACAGTTTTCGTTGATGATGCGGCCAACTTCGCCGTTATAGGCGAGGTCGTCGGCATTGTGGGTCTGCGCCTGGGCTTGAACGCCTAGAGTCACAAGACCTGCCAAACCTAGCATGCTGGTCTTTAGTTTCATTGGTCTCTCCTCAAGGTTCTTTTAAGAACCTGATTTCATTGAAATTAAATGTTATTTCTTTACTTTAAATAGCCATAAGACTTTAACAACCTAAGGCTACTCTATTTGGTCAAACGGCAAAAGCGCTATTTGTGATAATTTGCAATATTGATTTAGCTAAATTCGTAGTTAGAAATTACTCTTTATTAGCCGCTCTTTATACGAAAAACCCTCGGGCGGTAGACCACACGAGGGTTCTCATTGCGGCTAAATGCTGCCGAGTTTTGCGTGGCGTCTACTCAGTAACGTTGACCGTCTGGTAGAGGTTAGTCCAGCAGCACTGGTCGCCTTCTTGTGAGTCTGGTGCGCGGAAGTTGTCAGCGCGAACACGGATTGTGTATTCACCCGGCGCTGCGAAGGTCGCATAGACCTTGGCCACGCCTTCGCCGCCTTCTACCGAGACTTCGTTCTCACCCGGCGCGCGGTAAAAGCGGAAGCGCGGATTGTCTTCTGAGTAGGGGTTCACGGGCTCGGGTGTTGATTCGTGTCGGCTGAACTCAACGTTGCCCGGGCCGTGGTATTTGTGGAACTGGATACCCACTGGCAGGCGATCAACGAAGCGCGGATCAGTGCGGTCACGCTCCGAGGGGTCCATTACATTGACAGCTAGCTCAACCGGCTCGCCCACTTTTACTGTCTCATCGAGCGTGCCGCGGCCTCCGGTAAGTCCAGCGGCCTGAGGGCCATCTTCGCCAAAACCCATGAGGGGCTGCATAGAGCCTTGAGGGCGAGGACGAACGAAATCCAGCTCATACGCGGCGTTGCCGTAGCGGCCAGGGACCTTGAGGAGATCGCCGTCACCGGTTCGGATATACCACCAAATGTCTTCATCAATCTCGTCTGCTGGGACGCGCACTTCGAAGGCGCCAACGCCGCGACCAGGAGGAAAGTGAGTGGGCTGAAGGCCGTCGTATTTCGCAGGCTCAATGTAGTTATTCGGGCCCAGCGGAATGTCCACGCCTACTTTGTTTTTGTTGATGAAGCCCATTGAAAAACTACCAGAGCCGTCGTCGTTGGCCACCCAGCCTTCCATGACGGGAATGACGGGCAGGCCTTCGGGGGGCGTTAAGCTGAGGAAGCGGCCGTCCGGGGCCTGCGCCAATGCGCTAGTGCTTGCTGCGGCAAGGGCTAGCGCCGCCATGATTTTTTTCAGTTGTTGCATTGAATCTCTCCCAAGATCTTCTTCGGTAGCTTTGATTATTCTGTGGTATTTCTGACTATCACTCTTGCTGAGTGCAGGTGCACTCGCGCGGTATCATAGACACAAGGCAAGAATAAACGCCTCGGCAACTCGCGTCTAGCGGCGCAGCGGCCGTAAATAGGTGTTTCGGCGGGTGTTTTTACAACAAAGTGTAACAGCGCCCGCTATGTACAGGCGCTTAAATGGACCGTGTTGCGTGTCGCACAGGTTTTTCTCAGGGTTTGTCTACAGTACTCGTAGATGAGAGGATTTGCCTAAATGCGCAAGGCGCGCCCGGTATTTCAGTTCGCACACTCCGGTGAGCGAAGAGACGGCTTGGTGCGTTATATCCAAGAGAGACCGAGTTCCATGCCACTTCCTATGTTGTTCACCCCTTTGATTCTTTGGAGTTCGAGTTTGCCAAATCTTCCCTCATGTAGCGGACTAGCCCGCTGGCAGCAGTTAGCGCGCCTACTGATAATGTTACTCCCGCTGCTGCTGGGGAGTGGCTCTGCGCAGGCGGCGCTCGAGCGCGTGAGTGACTTTGCCGCTTTAGACACCAAGGGCGGGTTTCATCAGCTTAGCCGCTACAAGCATCGCAGTGGGCTTGCCCTTATGACTTTCGATGCGCGCTGCTCGCGACCCGAGCAGATAGAGCGCTTCGCCCGCCTTAGCGACACAGCCGAGGCGGCGGGCGTGCGCTTCGCCCTGCTAGATACCGCGGGCCTTTCGCGTGCCGCACTATCAGAAGTAACAGCGAATCTGCCGCCTAACTTACCTGTTCTGCAGGACGGCGCGCAGCTCATCGCACCTCTTCTGGGTGCACGCAGCGTCGACGAGGTGCTCCTATTAAACCCCGAGCGCTTGAACGTGTACTTCCGTGGAAGCGACATTGCAGCACTCGCCGACCTGATCGCGACTCTCGAGCAGACACCACCTAGCGACACGCTTACGTTGACAGCGGGCAGCTGTGCTTTGGATCTGCCAACGGCGGACCCGGTGCCTGACTACAGCTCGCAGGTCGCTCCCATCATTTTGGACAACTGCGTGGAATGTCATCGCAGCGGTGGGGTGGGGCCGTTTGCGATGGACAGCTACATCATGCTGCTGGGCTGGTCACCCATGATCAAAGAGGTCGTGCTGAACAAGCGCATGCCGCCGGCGCATGTGGATCCGGAATTTGGGCACTCGCGCATGGCGCGTTACTTAAAGGACGACGAGCTTCGCACCTTGGTAAGCTGGATCGATGCGCGCGCACCGAGAGGCGAAGGGGAGGACGACCCGCTCGAAGTCTACGCCGAGACACTCGAAAGCGCAGCCAGCAGTGGCTGGCAGCTGGGTGAGCCGGACTTTATCGTCGAGGGGCCAAGCAACGCGATCCCGTCTACCGGTGTCATGGACTATTTATACGAAGAGGTCAGCCTGCCATTTAACGAAGATCGCTGGCTGCGAGCAATCGAGACGCGCCCCGGAGATGAGTCGGTGCTCCATCATCTGATGGTATTTGTGACGGCTCCGGACGAGGACTTTTGGGGAGCAGAGCGCGAACAAGAGATTGTGTCACGGCGTTTCGTCGAGGGCTACGCGCCGGGCCCGCATCGCGCCATTGAGTTCGCGCCGGGCACAGGAGTCTTGGTGCCAGCGGGACACAAGCTGTCTTTACAGTTCCACTACGTGACCAATGGTCAGTCGACAACGGACACCACACAGCTGGGTCTTTATTTTTCAGATGCAGACGAGCCCCTAGCGGAACGGCGAGCTCTCGCTGTCGGCGCTCGTTTCACCTTGCCCCCCGAGGTTGATGACTTCCCCCTCAGCGCGACTGCGCAGGTAGACGAGGCGATAGTCATCACCGGTGTACGCGCTCGCATGAGCTATCGCGGCAAAAAGATGCGCTTCGTTATGGAGCGCGCCAACGGTGATCGCGAGATTCTATTCAGCGTTCCCGCTTACAACTATGGCTGGCAGCCGCACTACCTGCTTGATGAACCGATTGCCGTAGCCGCGGGCAGCAGGCTTATCGTCGAGGGGGCTCTGGGCAATTCGGTCTCTAACCCTACCAACCCAGATCCGAGTCGAGAGATTCCTTGGGGCTTGGAAAGTTGGGAAGAAATGTTTACGGGTTATTTCACCTATTACGCGGCGCAATCGCCAGACAATCTCGACCCCGCGGCTGCAAGCGAGTAAGCTTCTGAGCCCAATATTTCTTCGCTCAGCCCTTGCGGGCGCAAGGCCACTCGATGTCGCAAGCCGCACCCATTTACTACGGTTGGAAAATCGTCGCAGCTATTCTGTTCACGCTGACGTTTTCTAGCGGGCTGAGCTTCTATAACCACTCTATTTATCTCAATGCGCTCGCGGCGACTCCGGCCTTTACTGTGCAGACTGCATCGATCGCCGTGTCTTTGTTTTTCTTTAGTGGCGGACTCGCTGGTCTCTGGGTGGCCCGGTGGGTGCAAAACTACGACCCGCGCTACTGCCTCTCTGCTGGCGCGATCGTCTCCGCTGCCGCGCTCAGCCTTCTTCCTTTTGTCGAGACCGTGACCCAGCTGTACGCTGTTTACTGTGTATTCGGCGTGGGCTTTTCGGCGTCGTCGCTCATTCCGGCAACCACAATAGTCGCGCGCTGGTTTAAGCGCCGCCGCGCCATGGCGCTGTCTATCGCTTCTACGGGCCTGTCACTGGGTGGCGTAATTTTGACCCCGGTCTGCGTGCTCTTGGTGGAGCGTTTGGGTTTCACATTAGCCGCTCCGCTCATGGGGGTTTTCTACGTGGTAGGTGTTATCCCCGCCGCCTGGATTTGGCTGCGGGCGAGCCCGGAGTCCATGGGGCTGCGAATAGACGGCGATGCTGCTGACGCTGGGCAAAACCAGCAAGACGGCGAACAGGCGAAGGCTGTCCGGGGCGCTGCAGACATTGAAGACGGCCTGAGTTTTCGCGAAGCGCGCGGGACGCGGTTTTTTTGGGGCATTGCGCCGGCCTACATCTTTCTACTTATGGCTCAGGTGGGAGGCATAGCTCACCAGTTTGGTCTCGCGCGCGAGACTCTGAACGAAGCGCAGACAGCTCTAGCCGTCGCCATACTTCCGGTGATGAGTATCGTTGGGCGCCTTTTAGGCGGCTGGGTCGTGGATAAAGTGCCAATCCGCCGCTTCGCTCTGTTCATTATGCTCTTACAAATTCTGGCATTGGCGATTCTCTCGCTCGGCGCCGGACCGGTGGCGCTGTGCTTAGGGCTCGCCGTGTTCGGCTGTACGGTCGGCAATTTGCTTATGCTGCAGCCGCTGCTAATCGCCGAGGCCTTCGGGCTGCGCGCTTACGCGCGTATTTTCTCGGTGGCCAATCTTATGTCGTCTTGGGGTACGGCCGCAGGACCGGCGGTAATGGGCTATGTGTTTGCGCTGAATGCTGAGCAGTATTCCGGTGCTTATCTATTCGCCGCAGCCGCAGCTGCCCTTGGCTTCGTCCTGTTCGCGCTCGGTGGCCCTTTACCGTCCGCGCAGAAAGATTCAACGCCCGCTTAGCTGTGTAAGACAAAAACCCGATGAGTTGCAGCCGGAAAAATAATAAATAGTAGGAGAGAGATGCTTATGCGAATCGCAAAAATCTTAGGGCTAGTTATGGCCACGTTGGTCCTTGTCGCACTGGGTGGGCTTAGCCTGATCGGCATTACTCCTTCTTACATTATTAGCGCGCCGGCGGTGGCAACGGGCATTGGCGCAAAACTCCTGTGTAGCGCGCGCTACGTGAGCGGCTTCTCCGAAGAACAGTCCTTCGATGATCTGGTGCAATACTCCGCCATACTCGATCGCTTGACCGTGGAATACGATGAAGAGGCGCAACGCGTGACTGCGCGGTTCTTCGGTTTCGCTGAAAAGAGCTCAACATTTATTCCCGGCGTGGGCTGTGCAATCGACTATCCGGATTATTCAGTGCGCGAGACGCTCGCCGAGCAGGTGCTGCCAAGTCAGTCGGACAACAGCCCTTGGCCCCTGGGTGATACCGTGGCGACGATCGATGCGGCGGTGCAGCGCGAGGTGGACGCGGTGCTTGCTCAGGATAATGCTCAGGGCTTGAACACGCGGGCGCTGCTCGTGGTGAAGGGCGGCAAAATTCTCGGCGAGGCCTATGCGCAGGGCGCCGATGCTCAGACACCGCTGCTCGGCTGGTCAATGGCGAAGAGCCTCACCGCGGTCATGCTGGCGAACTTGGAGCATCGCGGTTTGCTAGACCTCTCCGCGCCGGCAGGCTTTAGTGAATGGCAGGGCGACGGGAGGTCGGCCATTGCGATCAGCGATTTGCTCACCATGACCGACGGTCTAGACTTCTCCGAGCAGTACAATCCGGGCGACGATGCGACAGCAATGCTGTTCGATGCCCCGTCGGCGGCAGACTACGTTCTGGCTAAGCCGCTCGCGCATGCGCCGGGCAGTCGCTATAACTACAGCTCCGGCACGGCGAATTTGCTGGCCCGCATCCATCAAGACGCCTTAGGCGGGCCGGTCGCCGCCCGCGCAGACTACGAGTTGCACATCGCCCAAGTGCTGGGCTTTCAGAACGCGATATTCGAGACCGATGCAGCGGGTACCCCAGTTGGCAGCTCCTATCTCTATGCCTCCGCCCGCGACTGGGCGCGGCTAGGTCAGCTGATGCTAAACGGCGGCGTGATAAACGGCCAACGTGTCTTTGCCCAGGACTGGGTCGGACGGGCAACAACACCCAACGGGTCGGCTAATTTTCGCGCTTATGGCTATCAGTGGTGGCTGAACGACGGCGATGCTCAGCTCGCCTGGCCTGATCTGCCTGCGGACAGCTATTCAGCGATGGGTAATCGTAAGCAGCTCGTGATGGTGGTGCCGAGTGCGGATGCGGTAATCGTGCGTCTCGGCTGGACAGCGGGACAGTATCCAGACAGTCAAAATTTCGCGCGGCTGTTAGAGGCGCTCTAATTGGAGGCGCGTAAAAAGCGTGCTGATGCCGCGGGCTAGTCGAGCTGCCACTGTGACGGTGCGCGGGTGACTCGACCTTGCAGATCGGTCCAAATATGCTGGGTGCTGCCAGAGACCAAAACGCGGTCGTCTTTGTCGTTCATTATTTCGTAGTTGAACGTCAGCTTGCGGCTCTTGTTCTCGGAGATCCAGGTGCGCACGCGGGCGCGGTCTCCATAGACTAAACTGCCCACGTAGCGTACGTGTACCTCGGTCACCGGCAGGCGGAATCCATCGGCCTCAACGTCCGCATACTCTCGTCCCTGCTCACGCATATACTGGCAGCGTGCGTCCTCGAAATAGACGATGTAGCTGGCGTGGTGAACCACCGCCATGGCGTCGGTCTCGGCATAGCGAACGGGGAACTCAGCAATGATCTCGCGCGCGCCCGCGCTATTGACTGAAGATCCTGTGGAAGCTTGCTTCGATGATTCTGCGGTCATTGCCTTTCCTTTGCTTATTCAATTTAAGTGTAGCCGAGACAGCGGACGAAACCCCGCGAGGTATTTTAGCCGTCACGTCTGCTTCGCTAGCGAGCGCACGAGCTTCGCGCTAGGATACCTGAAACTCACCGTTACGCCGAGACGATTAGCGCAGTGCTAGCCTGGCCTCGGGCCCAGGCTGCACCTTTCTCATAGAGTCATTGACCCATGCTGAATTTTCCAGAGCCCCCCAAGAGCTACGCCTCGGTGTTCCTCGAAGAGACCGATAAGCCGCTGCCGGAGAAAATCGATCCGCGCACGCGCTATGCCTTTTTCAGCACCATCGCAACGGGCGGTAAGTCCCTTATAAAGTCTTGCAAAGACCTGCACCTGTCTCGCTTCGTCTGCTACAAGACGCTGAAACCGGAGTTTGCGAATGACGAGATCGAGCAGAAGCGTCTGATCCGCGAGGCGCGAGTGACAGCGATGCTTCAGCACCCGAATACGGTGCCAACCTACGAGCTCTCCCGAGACGCGCGCGGCAATCCCTACTTTACGATGAAGCTCGTGCACGGCTACACACTGCGCGAGATTTTCGACTTCCGCGAGCGCTATGACCTCACGCAGTTTATGGAGGTTATTATGCAGGTTGCCTATGCTCTGGAGTATGCGCACAACCACGGGGTGGCACATCGTGACATCAAGCCGGAGAATATTCTCGCCGGGCCTTTCGGCGAGGTGCTCCTGCTGGACTGGGGACTTGCGAAGGTTTGGAACCCCGAGGGCAAGGGCGCCAAAGTTCTGCGCGGCGGCGCGCTAATCGACGAAGACGCGGCAGCTGCAGCCGCGAGCGAAGAAAGCATCGAGATCGAGGACATCACGCTGACTGGGCAGGGTAAGGCGCAGGGTACGGCGCACTATATGTCCCCAGAGCAGATAAAGCTCGATCCAGCAATCGATTACCGCACCGATATCTACAGCCTCGGCGCGGTGCTGTACGAAGCACTGTGCGGCCAAGCACCACCGGTGGGCGAGAAGATGCACCATGTGGTAGACAGCGTGCTCAACGACACGCCGCAGCCGCCGTCGGCGATTAGCAAGCAGCCGGTGCCACCACTGCTCGAGCGAATAGCAATGGGCTGTCTCGCCAAGGCGCCTGAAGACCGCTACCAGAGTATGGGGCAGGTCATACGGCTCATGCATCAGGATTGGCGCTCGGATCTGGCGCGCTGAGAGCAATTTACAAGAACAAAAACAACGACAGCGGCCGGGTTAAATAAGGTGAATTAATGCCTTTTGCTCGGCAGCCGCGCGTAGAGGAATAGCCTGTGAAGAATAGATTGAAAACGAAAGGTCCGTCCGTGGTCAGGGCGGCGGCGGAGCGACTCTGGCATGGCCGCTGTCTGCGTTTGGCGGCCATGGGTCTTGCGCTTGTCCTTGGAGGCTGTAAGGAAAGCCCGCAAAACGTGGAGACGAATGCCTCTGCTCGCGCAGAACTCGTTTTTATCGGTGATCACATCGTCACCATGGCAGGCGACTCGCCCAGCGCCGTTGCGGTAAATGGCGAGCGCATTACTCGAGTCGGCAGCGAAGCTGAGATCCGCCAGCTTGTAGGCCCAGAGACACGGGTTGTGGAACTCGGAAGTCGCGCGCTGCTGCCGGGTTTTATCGATGCCCACGGCCATTTTTCGTCGCTTGCGCGGACTGCGGACTTGGTCGATCTCTCGCCGCCGCCGGTAGGTGGCGCAGAAACCATCGACGATATCGTGCGCAGCCTGCGGCTCTATATCGAACGTCAGCAACTGCCTGAGGGTGAGGCGGTCGGCGGCTTCGGCTACGACGACTCTCTGCTTGCTGAACGCAGGCACCCCACGCGGGAAGACTTGGACCGCGCATCGACAAAACATCCTATCGTCATTCGCCACGTCTCTGGGCATCTCGCCGTGGGCAATTCGGCTGCATTGGCGCTGGCAGGAATAAATTCCGAGACGGCGGACCCGGATGGAGGGATCGTACGCCGGCGGGCCGACGGAGAGCCCGATGGGGTTATGGAAGAGACGGCCATGGGGCTTTTGCCCGATCCGCAAAGCAAGATGACTCCGCAGCGCTTTGCCCAGCTGCGCAGAGCGACGCTCGACACCTATGCAGGATTCGGCATTACGACGATTCAGGACAGCAATCTCCCGCTCGAATACATCGAGCTGCTGCGCGCAGAGGCGAGTGCTGAGCCTTATCCTGTCGATGTCGTGGCCTATGCGATGGCCAATCCGATCTCCGATGAGCTGCTAGACTCGATTGTTCCCGAGGCCGAATATGAGAGTGGATTTAGACTTGGCGGCGTTAAGTTTACGCTGGACGGTTCTCCTCAGGGCCGAACGGCTTGGCTGACCGAGCCCTATGCGCAGGGGCCACCGGGAGCGGCAGACGACTATGTTGCCTATCCTAGTTACGAGCCGTCGGAATATCTCAGGCGCCTACCGGCCCTAATCGAGCGCGGTGTGCCGCTGCTCGTTCATGTTAACGGCGACGCCGCAATCGATTTGATGCTGGAGGGTCTCGCCGCTGTTGCTGAAAATGGCCCATTGCCTGATCACCGCAGCGTTGCGATTCACGCTCAATTGGCCCGCGCAGACCAGCTAGACCGAATGGCGGAGATCGGCGTTTTGCCCTCGTTCTACGCCGTGCATCCTTTTTTCTGGGGAGACTGGCATCGACTGAGTTTTGGCGAGGCGAGGGCGCGCTTCATTAGCCCGCTTCGCGCCACGCTCGACCGCGGCATTCCATTGACTATTCATAACGACTCACCGGTGGTGCCGCCGGATATTATGCGGCTCGTCTCCATTGCAGTGAATCGCGAAACGCGCAGCGGCTACGTGCTGGGCCCAGATCAGCGAGTGTCTGTCATGGAGGCGTTACACGCAGTGACCCTTGGTGCGGCCTACCAATATTTCGAAGAAGACGAGAAGGGGTCGATAGAACAGGGCAAGCGTGCCGACTTTGTCGTGCTAGCTCAGGATCCCCGTGAAGTGGATAGCGGCGAGCTCGCCGATATTGAGATTCTAGAAACTTACGCGCGCGGCAGACGCGTGTTCTCCGCCAAGGCCGCAGACTAAAAAGCTAGCGCGCGAAACGCCAAAGAGGCGTGCAATGAATTTTGACGGCGCATTGCGCTCAGGGGCGACTGTCGCGCCAGTTCGCTCAATTACTGAATAGGATGACGACTAATTAATGAAAATAGCATTTATAGGGCTAGGGGTGATGGGTTTTCCCATGGCGGGGCATCTAGCCAAGGCTGGCCATGAGGTCTGTGTTTACAATCGCACGGCTGCGAAAGCTCAGCAGTGGCTTGCGGAATATCCGGGTCGCTGCGCTGACACTCCTGCCCAAGCGGCGCAGGGCTGTGAGGCGGTATTCGTCTGCGTCGGTAACGATGACGACGTGCGCGAGGTGGTTCTCGGCGAACAGGGCGCGTTTTCAGCAATGACAGCGAGCGCCGTGCTGGTAGATCACACCACGGCCTCCGCCGAGCTCGCGCGCGAGCTCGCTGGGCTGGCGAACGCGCAAGGCCTCGGTTTTCTCGACGCGCCCGTGTCCGGCGGGCAGGCGGGTGCGGAGGAGGGCGTGCTCACCGTGATGGTGGGGGGCGAGCAGGAATGTTTCGATCGCGTGGCGCCAGTGATGGATGCCTATGCCCGGTTTAGTAAATTACTCGGGCCTGCGGGTAGCGGGCAACTGGCGAAGATGGTGAATCAGATCTGCATCGCGGGCATTGTGGAAGGGCTTGCCGAGGGACTTAATTTTGCGAGCAAGGCGGGGCTCGACGGCGAGGCGTTGATCGAGACGATCTCCAAAGGAGCTGCTGGATCCTGGCAGATGGAAAACCGCCACCGCACCATGCTCAGCGGTGAGTATGACTTTGGTTTTGCGGTCGACTGGATGCGGAAGGATCTCGGGATCGCCATGGCCGAAGCGCAGCGCAACGGTGTCGCTCTGCCGCTGGTTGCCCTCGTGGATGGGTTTTACGCCGAGATACAGGCTGCCGGCGGCGGCCGTGAAGACACTTCCAGCCTGCTGCGCAGATATACCGACCGTCTAAACGCCTAACAGTATGGGCTGAATTCGTTTTTTTTGGGATTCGAAGCGCTGGGTTGTGAGCTGTCGTTCACAGTTGGCGCACGCAAGCTGTTTGACCGTCTGTCACAACAAGTGGCAATGCTTGGCGGCAACGATTCAATCATGTATGACCCTACTTGTCGTATGGCGTACGCGCGGAGCACTTACGAAATGTAAACCTCCTTCAGCTAAGAAAACTGATACCGAGAAGGGCGCCCTGCGGGCTGCTCTTCTTGTTTGTGGGTGCTTTAAGCTCAAGTTTTAATTGGAAATTTTGAATGTTATTACAAAGTTTGACAGCTTGCGCTGAAGCCAATATTCTCTGTTGGTCGAATCCCTCATTAGAAGGGACGATAAGCGTTTAGCGATGGGCTCGAAATAATAATCAGACAAGCGAGTTAATGACGGCTAATAGATAGAGCCTCGGCTCTATATACCATGCTCTCAGTAGGTTTTCTCCGCTCTATGATAGATAGGTTATAGGTAGTGCACCGCATTATTCTCCTATCGGCATACAGGGACATGCCATTTTGGCTCTCCTCTGGCCCTAGCTACAACGCAGAAGTTCAATTGCGGCTTTTCATCACCACATTTCGTGGAGCGAAAGTCGGCATGCAATTACCTCTGGAGAGAGACTATGAGTTTTACTAAGAAGAGTATTCCCCACAAGCGCAGCCTGCTTTGCGCTGCGATTTCCATGTCACTGCTACCGCTCGCTGGCCAGTCTTTGGCCCAAGATGAGAGCATTGAAGAAGTTGTTGTTACGGGTTCATTTATCCGTCGCAGCGAGGGCTTCCAGTCAGCTTCGCAGGCCACTCAGCTCACCGCCGAGGATCTGGAGGCTCAAGGTACGCTAAACCTGGGTGAGGTTGTTCAAAACCTAACTTTTGTAAACGGTGCGTCTTCTGCCATAACCAATACTATTCAAGGCACATCAGACCGCAGCAATACGATTGACTTGAGAGGTCTTGGACCACGTTCAACGCTGACACTTCTCGACGGCAAGCGTCTGGCTAACCAAAACGTCAACACCCAGATCCCGACGATCGCCATCCAGCGCTTAGACATCGTGGCTGACGGTGCCGCGGCGCTCTACGGTAACGAGGCTGTAGCTGGCGTAGTTAACTTTGTGCCCTACAAGTCTTTCGACGGCTTAAGAGTTGAGACCTACGCTGAAGGCGATGATCGCGGTGATTATGACGAGCACTCTGTGCAGATGCTTTGGGGCGGAGATATCGGCGATCTAGATGTCGTTGTAGCAGGTCAATTCCGCTCAAACTCTCGCCTGGGTTGGGATGAGCGTCCGGTTCTGGCTAACTCTGGTTTAACGATTTCCAGCAACTCGCCAGGTAACTGGTATGTGCCCAATCGTGGCGCAGACGGTCTGTATACCGGTGGTGAGTCTCGTGCGGTCGATCCAGCTTGTAAAGGTACGCAAGACCGCGATTTATTCCAGCCTAATCAGATTGCAAGTCCTTACGGTATGGCACTCGGTTCTAGTTGCTTCTTCGAGTTTGGAGATACAAGAAGCTATCGTGAGCCAACTGACAACGCTAAGCTTTACACGAACATGACCTGGGAAGTAGATGACACGCTAACTCTCAGTGCTCAAGCCTATCGTGCTCGCCAAAACCAACTTTCCTACACCTCTACATCGAATCCAGGCAACTCGCGAATCGGCGAACTTGGCCAAATACGTGGTGAGCTACCTGGTAACCCATTCATGGCGAGAGATGCTTCAGGCAACCAACTCTACGGAGTCGACGCTAATGGCGATGGCGTGCCCGATCGAGGAACGACCGACCTCAACAATGACGGGTTGATGGATTACCTAGTTGCGGGCACAACGCCTAATGGCATCGCGCTGCACGAAGACGTGCGCCCACGCACTATGCGTCCAATCAACAAAACAAATACTCTTCCTTCAGGCCATTCATACGATTACGATAATTTGGCTGATTATCTTGACACAGTCTCAAGGGTATCGTTCCAGGCTGACTTCCAAGTTCCTTTCCTAGAAGGCTGGGAAGGTATGGCTGCTTGGACTAAGAGCGAGTCGATGTTCCAGATCATGTCGAATCAAAACTACGACATTGAGGCAATGAAAAAAGGTCTTGCATGTGACGTCGTTAACGACCGAGACGCGTGCTACAACCCATTCTTCGTTACCGATCCTAGCAACCTTACTAGCATTCACGTTATGAACGACATCGCTGCTCGTGACACTGAATGGGAAAATGATGAACTTGTAACCGTAGACGTGGTGTTGAATGGTGAAGTCCCTCTGCTCGGCTTTGAGCTTCCAGGTGGACCGATTGGAGCAGCGGTCGGATACCAGCTTCGTCAGGATTCGTTTACTAACATACCCTCTGCTGTAGAGCTAATGGGTAATACCTGGATTGGAGGCACTGCCCCAGAGGTCATCACTAGTGGCAGCCGCGACGTAGACTCATACTTTGCTGAGTTCGCAATTCCAGTGCTCGATAATCTCGAAATCGAAGCAGCAGTTCGCCGCGAGGAATTCAGCACTGGGCAGACCTCTACAGACCCTAAAGTCGGTATCACTTTTGCTCCTACAGATTGGTTGACGCTTCGAGGAACGACCGGTGACGCGTTCATTGCGCCGACACTGTCGCAGCTCTACGATCCTGTTTCTTGTGGTTTATCAACGGTAACAGACAGATTTGGTCCGTTCTCTGCGTTCACCACGGCTTGTGCGGGCGGTAACGCGGCGCTTAAGAACGAGACGGCCCAAACACAATCTGCCGGCTTCGATTTGGTGTTCGAAAACTGGGATCTTCACTTGACGTGGAATAACACTGAGTTCCAGAATCGAATAGTCAACACGACAGGTCAGCAAATTGCCGAGATAGACTTCCAGGCTTATAAGGACTGGTCTGGCTTTTCCGGCAGTGGCGTAGGGGCGGCAAATCAGCCGGCCTCCGGACAACTTGAAGCATGGTTAGCGTCAGGATTGTCTGATCCTCGTATCATTCGTGATCCGAGCGATATCTTCTCGATTCTTCAGGTCAACACGGGTAGTTCGAATGCCTCGTCTGTGGAGGTTACTTCATATGACCTTCAGGCTAACTACCGATTAGGTTTCGATAGCATCGGTGACTTCCGTTTTAATTTGCAGGCCACGTACGTGGATTCTTTCCTTTACCAGGAAGATCCAACCAAGCCTATTGTCGAGGCAGCCGGTAAATACAACGACGTTACAGGAGCGGCTCCGGAACTACCGCAGCTTAAGGCCAATCTCCAGATTAGCTGGACTAGAGGTAATCACAACGTGAATGCCATTGCTCGCTACATTGACGACATGCCCTATGATGGTCCGCTGTTCACGCACCTCGATTATTTCTCGAACTATAACCGCCCTGGAAACATGGCAGAGACAGGAGTCTTAGCCTGGACTGATATGGACATTGGCTATACCTACCGCGGTCTCGAATTGATGGGTAATAACGTCAATTTCACGATCGGTTCTCGTAACGTGTTTGACCGTGAAGCGCAGCGCTCGCCGGAATTTGCAGGAGTCATCGGAGGACTGCAAGACCCCATGGGCCGTAACATCTACGCTCGCGTGCAGTTCGATCTTTAAGCCCGAGTAAGTCACGGCCAACAGCGTCAATGCGCTAGCCATTGTCGCTCAGAAAGACTTAATCCACGCTAATTCATGTGGATGACTAAGACAAAGCCCGGCTCTTCAGAGGAGACGGGCTTTGTTGTCTCTGGGCAGTTATTTTTACGCGGCTGCCCACGTTGCTAATTCAAGCTTATTGGTCGCCGGTATTCATGCCTAAGGCCCTAATTTGCAATCCCATGCCCTCACTTACGCAACTTTAGGAGCCGATTGGCCTCCTTTAGCCGCGCCCTTTGTATTGATTATTTGCCGCTTACCCTCTACCTTTGGGCTCCAATACTATTAGTTTCGGAGTCTACGATGTCTGTTCGTCAAGTCGCTGTTATCGGGTTCTCTTTTGCCTCGCTGCTCACCTGCAGCGCCTCGCTGCTAGCGCAGTCTGATGCGAGCTACCAAGCCCCACGCACTGAATACGGTCAGCCTGATTTGCAGGGTGTCTGGAACTTCTCTTCGAACACGCCCATGCAGCGGAGTCGCCGATTTGGCGAGCAAGAGTTTTTGACAGCCGAGGAGGTCGAAGCCGAGCGTGCGCGTGTGGCAGCGGCCGCGGCGGCCGCGGAGGCGGCAGCGGCGAAACGA
This sequence comes from Gammaproteobacteria bacterium, assembly GCA_038104835.1. Lineage (GTDB taxonomy): Bacteria > Pseudomonadota > Gammaproteobacteria > Pseudomonadales > Pseudohongiellaceae > UBA9145. Next base: position 15,298 of record JAYOBL010000026.1, read on the forward strand.
GTTATCGACCCAGATGCCCCAGAGCAGGGCGATAATCCGGGCGGCTATAACGATTTCTGGATCGAAAGCGCTGGCATTGGCGACTTGGTGCGTACCTCACACATCGTATACCCAAAAGATGGTCGAGTTCCCGCAGCGGTTGAAGGGGCGCCGCGTCAGTATGGCGGCCTTGGCCCCGACATCCCTAGCACGCGGCCTGTTCGTTTCGTAGTAGGCGGCATTGCCAAAGACGGCTATGAGGACCGCGGTCTGTCTGAGCGCTGCATAGTCGGCTTCAACTCAGGCCCGCCGTTCGTGCCGAGCCTTTACAATAACAACGTGCAAATCTTCCAGAGCAAAGACACAGCGGTAATCATGACAGAGATGATCCATGACGCGCGTATCGTGCGCCTAGGTGATGCCCCAGAGCTGAGCGACGATATTCGCCTTTGGTCAGGCGATTCCCGGGGCTGGTGGGAGGGCGACTCGCTCGTGGTTGAGACTAAGAATTTCAACGGCCTACGCCAGACTTTCAGTTCCACCGGTGCCAACGGCGATATGGTGCTCACCGAGCGCTTTACCCGCACAGCCTACGACACAGTAGAGTATGAATTTACGATTGATGACCCCGCGACATTCACCGACAAAATTGTCGCTATTGTGCCTATGACGAAAGTCGCTGGACAGATTTACGAATACGCGTGCCACGAAGGCAATTACGGCATGACTAACATCTTGCGTGGCGAACGCGCGGAAGAGCGCATGGCCGCTGAGGGCACGAGCGATTAGTTGCTAAGTGCAGTACACTTGGAACCACGCTAAAACGCTAACCATACTTAAAATTCCATTGTAGAAGCATTCAAGGGTAGTACATGAAGACAGGAACTAAGAAAGCATTCGCCGCCTCCGGGCTCCTTTCCCTCGCAGCGGCAATGGTGTCGTCTGTCGCGCTTGCGCAAGACGTGCCGCGCACGCCAAGTGGCAAGCCGGATTTCAGCGGTATTTGGCAGGCAATGACCACGGCTCATTTTAACGTAGAGCCTCATGCCGCCATGGAAGGTCCTCACTCCGATGTGATGGGCGCTCTCTCTGCCATTCCTGGCAGTCTGGGTGTTATCGAAGAGGGTAAGATTCCCTACACCGAGCAGGCGCTACGCACGCGCGATGCCAACCGTATCGACGCGATAGACAAAGACCCATTGACTAAGTGCTACATGCCGGGTGTCCCGCGCGCCAACGCGCTGCCGTTCCCTTTCCAAATCGTCCAGTCTCAGGACGTGATCCTAATTGCCTATGAGTTCGCTGAAGCAAACCGCATCCTTTACGTCGATCAGCCCGAGATCGAATCGCAAGTAGATGCCTGGATGGGGCATTCAAACGCGCACTGGGAAGGCGATACTCTCGTTGTGCGTGTAAGCGGGCAGATGCCAGACACTTGGTTCGACCGCGCGGGTAATCACCACAGCTGGGAGATGGTAGTAGAGGAGCGTTACACGCCAATGGGCGCAAACCATATTGACTACAGCGCAACAATCACCGATCCCAATACGTTTACTGCGCCTTGGACAATCAGCTTCCCGCTCTATCGCCATGTCGATGAAAACATGCAGCTGCTGGAATTCAAATGCGCAGAGTTCTCAGAAGAATACCTCTACGGTCAATACCGTAAGCCGGGCACGCCGAAGGGCAACCCTCAGGACTAAGGCCCTGTGAGACAAAAACCCGCGTTAGCCATCGGCAACGCGGGTTTTTTTTGGCCTGCTGTAACGTCATCGTAGATCCGATACCACGAAGTTTAAGGCCTAAATAGTTAGCGAAGTCAGCGAATCAGCACTGCCAATTTCACCGCGAATAAAGCTGTTAAAGGACAGTGTCACGCGAGCGCTGTCCGTTGTATTCGGTGCGACGTCGTGTAGCAGGCTCGATGGAAACAGAATGAGCTGCCCGTAGACCGGTTCGAACCAGCGGCAAGACGCATTAAAATCATTGAGCTCTGTGTACTTCAGTTCCAAAGGAAATAGAGGCTGAGCGCGGTGAAATCTGATTGGCGGGTGTTTGCCCTCGTTGGAGAGAAACATAACGCCACTCAGTAGGCTGTTGGGGTGAGAATGCTGAGGATGGAATTGCCCAGCCTCAGCCCTGTTAAGCCACGATTGAGTGACGTAGAGATCGAGTGATGCCTCGAGTTTAAGCAATTTCTGTGTATAGCTCGCTATTTGCCTTTGAACGAACGCATTTACGCCAGCGAGCTCGGGCTGTTGCAGAATAGCGTCAGATCGGCTTTTGCAATTGCCCGAGTTGGCGCTGTATTCAACGCCGTCAACGAAGGCTTTCTCTTCAGCGCTAAGCGGATATTTTTCACTGCAAACCATCACCGCGCTGGAAAAAAGTGGAATTATTGCGCTGATAATTTCGTCCTCACTCTTTGTTCGATTAACCTTGTAACTCGGCAGCAACCGCCTGCACTTCGTCGAGCACACGTAGCAGGTTGCCCCCCCAAAGCTTGTCTATCTCTTCTTCGGTATAGCCCCGACGCACAAGTTCTAAAGTGACATTGAAAGTTTCAGAAGCATCGTTCCAGCCGCTGATACCGCCACCGCCATCAAAGTCTGAGCTGATTCCCACGTGGTCGATGCCTATTAGGTCTACCATGTAGTCGATGTGATCGACTAAGTCGGCCACTGTCGCATCCGGTGCCTCGCCCTCGCGTTTCTCGGCGAGATGTACGCGGCGCTCCTCATTGATGTAGCTGCCGAACGCAACGGTCTGCACTACGCCGCCGTTGTCTCTGATCGCTAGAAGCATTTCGTCGTCTAGGTTGCGCGTGTGATTAGTGAGCGCGCGGGCCGAAGAGTGCGAGGCAATCAGAGGCGCCTGAGTTAGCTCAAGCATCTGCATGATGGCGTCTTTAGAGGGGTGAGAGACATCGATCACGATCCCCCACTTATTCATCTCCGCCACCGCCTGGCGACCGAGGTCACTCAAACCGCCGTGGAGGTAGTCGTTGTCGTTCTCGCCCGTATTCGAGTCAGCAAACTGGCTGTGGCCGTTGTGGGCAAGAGACATATAGCGACCGCCGCGATCGTGGAAGTCCTTAATATTGCTCATATCCAAGCCAACGGGGTAGGCATTCTCGATGCCTATCATGGCCACCTGTTTACCTTCGGAGGCCAGGCGTCTCACGTCGTCAGACGTGTACGCGATGCCTATTTCATCCGGCGCGATGACCTCGGCAAGCCTGTGGATCGCATCGAACTTATCAATCGCATTGGCATAGGCCGCTGCGTAGCCTTCCTCGTCGAGGGTGGACTGGCCGGTATAGACAATAAACCAGGCTACATCTAAGCGGCCGGCTGCCATCTTCACCAAGTTGACCTGCGTATCGAGGTTCATGGTGTAGTTCACGGTCTCGGTGAAGTTGCCGGTGTTGATGTCGGCATGGGTATCGATAGTAATCACGCGATCATGAATACCCCGCGCACGCTCGATTAGCTGCGCCTCTGTCTCGCCTATTTCCCCTGCCGTGGCGGCGGCTTGGTCGTTGGAGGCTGGGGCAGATTGCTCGCTGCATGCGGTGAGACCGAAAGTGCTGGCTACTAGCATGGCGCAGAGCGCTGGCGCGCGGCGCAGCTCTGAAGGCAGACTGAGGAGGCTGTGTGTTGTCATTAGGATTCGCTCCTTGAAAGCTTTAGATTACTCTGAGTGCCAATCTACCACCCCCAAGCTCGCAGGGGTAGCGCCTAGGCGCTAGGGTTCAGCCTTGCTTTAATTCTGCTAGACTCTCGCATTACCGAGCGCCTATACGCGCAAAAATTCGCCCATCAGGCTCATCAAAGCTCGATGGAACTCACCCCGTATTACCTAGCTCGACCACGGATTGGAGACCGCAATGAACCAGCAGCGTTTTATGAATACCCTCGTCCTGATGCTCAGCCTCGTTCTGACATCGGCGACTCTCGCTGAAGGCGGTCGCACACCGCTGCGCGTAAAGAATGGCATCGTGACTAGCGCGTCGCGCCTCGCTTCACAGGCCGGCGTTGACACTATGCAGGCCGGCGGCAATGCAGTCGATGCGGCTATCGCCACCGCTTTCGCACTGGCTGTCACTTGGCCGACAGCAGGCAATATTGGCGGCGGCGGCTTCATGGTTTACCACGGTGAAGACGGCGATGCGACGACCTTCGATTTCCGTGAGAAGGCTCCGCTGGCAGCGACCGAGCGCATGTTTCTGGGTCTCGATGGCGAGATCGTAGCCAACTCCAATCACCGCGGCGCGCTGTCGGTTGGTGTTCCCGGCACGGTTGCTGGGCTTTGGAAGGCTCACCAAGAGCGAGGTTCGCTTCCTTGGGCGCAGCTGGTAGCGCCGGCGATAAAGCTCGCCCGCGAAGGCATTCCCATCACCTACTCACTGCAAAGCGGCTTCGCCCGCAACAAGTCGCGATTCGATCTGTACCCGTCATCGCAGGCGAAGTTTTTCAAAGCGGATGGCACAGCCTATGAGCTCGGCGAACTGTGGGTGCAGGAAGACCTCGCGCACACTTTAGAGCTGATTCAGGCTAATGGCCGCGACGGCTTTTATAAAGGCGAGAACGCTAAGCGTTTGGCAGACTACATGGCTGCCAACGGCGGCATCATTACTGAAGAAGACTTGGAGCTCTATCAGCCCGTCGAGCGCGAACCAATTCGCGGCAACTATCGCGGCTACGAAATCGTCAGCATGCCGCCGCCCAGCTCAGGCGGCGTGGCTCTAGTGCAGATGCTGAATATTCTCGAAGGCTATGATCTCTCAGCGATGGGGCACAACTCCTCGGCCTACCTGCATGTGCTTACCGAGTCTATGCGCCGCGCCTACGCTGACCGCGCAGAGCACCTAGGCGACCCCGATTTCAATGAAGGGATGCCTCTGGAGCGACTGATGGACAAAGACTACGCCGCTAAGCTGCGCTCCACGATCGATATGGCTAAGGCCGATGTGAGCGACCCGACGAAGTTTGCTGAACCCTATGAAAGCGAAGAAACCACGCATTTCTCGGTGGTCGATAGCGAAGGCAATATGGTTAGCATGACCTACACGCTCGAGTATGGTTACGGCTCAGCGATGGTCGTTGCCGGAGGCGGCTATCTGCTCAACAATGAAATGGGTGACTTTAATGCGATGCCGGGCGTGACTAACGCTCGCGGTGCTATTGGTACTGCGCCCAACCTGGTCGCGCCAGAAAAGCGCATGCTGTCGAGCATGACGCCTACGATTGTGGCGAAAGACGGAAAGCCTTTCTTCACAGCCGGCAGCCCCGGTGGCAAGACAATTATCAACACGACGATGCAGCTCATTCTCAACGTCATAGACCACGATATGAATATCGCCGAGTCGGTAGAAGCGGGGCGTATCCACCACCAGTGGCTGCCGGACGTCACAAGTATCGAGGAGCGTGCGGTTTCCGCGGACTCCCTGCGTCTCTACGAGGCTCTTGGACATCCTGTGCGCGTGCGCGGAGCGCAGGGCGCGGCGATGGCTGTTTACCATGATAGGGAAGCGGGGCTCTTCCTCGGCGCTTCTGACTCGCGCCGCGGTGACGGGGCAGCAGTCGGCTGGTAAGTCAGTGCGAGCAGGGGCTCGCGCAAAAACCGCTCGCATCGGAGCTTGATCTCGCCTTGCTGCAAGTACAAGCAAGTACAAGAAAGGGCAAGCAAAGGTAAAAAGCCGCTCAGTCTCTCTACTGCGCGGCTTTTTTGTTCCTGCCCCATTCCTTTTTTCCTAACGCCGACTCGCGCTCGCTGCGTTTACTTCCACGAGCTTGTGTTGTCGGTGAACGACGTCGTTGGCTTATTCTCCGGGGTGATAGGCGGCACTGAGATTCGCGTCTACTTCTTCGGGGTAGTAGTACACGTCGCGGAAGCGCCCTTGGGTATAGAGCTCGGCCTGATCGTCGAAGTGAACGGAACTAGGATCGCTGCTTAGCCCGCCCACGGTGACGGCTTTGGCGCGCACCCGCTCGCCGAATTCCACTACCGCGACGAAGCTATTACCGCTAGTGCCGTAAAGCCTATTAGTCCCTGGATAGCTGCGGCTGCCGAAAGAGGCGAGTGAGCCCCAGCGTGCCGACGCGAAGGCAACGGGCAGGCTTGGTTTGCTGTCGTCAAACTGCTGCACGATCGCTCCGTCGTTGCGCTGGTAGCGGTTTACCTCTCCCCAAGCTACTTGCCAGCTACCGAAGCCCACGGTCAGCGTATTCATTGCGCTTTCCAAGGCCGCTAGGCGCTGGGCGTCACTTATCTCGGTGGTTAAGTAGTCGTAGATATCTATTCCCGCTGCGCTTGCAAGGGGGCGCGCTTGGGCCATGAGCGCCTCCCCCCAGAATATCGCCAAGGTAGTCTGCGTCGACTCAAGCGCGAATTTTGTGTCCCAGCCGCGCAGGTGCTCAATGGCTGCGCGGGAGTCCGCCGCTAAGGAAGGCTGATCGGCCAGCGCTATGAGCCCGGGCAGCAGGGGGTCGAAGGCAACGAGGCTAGGCTCGTAGGCGGCTTCGATTAGGCTGTCGAGAGTGAAGTCGGTCTTGTCTTGAAGGACTCTCACCGCATGAATGCCGCGGGGGTTCTCAACGTAGTTGGCCATGTAAGGAGGGTAGTCCTCTGCGCGCGGGCTATTTTCGCCAGCCGCGCTGAAAGGCCAGTTATTCGTGTTCTGAATCCACCCGTTCGCAGGGTTCAGTAGAGTGATGGACTCTTCTAGCGTGTGCAGTCCTTGCCACTCGGTTGCCGGATTGCTGCCGTCCAGAGTGCTGTTCCAATCGAAGCTCAAATCGCGCCGGGGAATAAAGTTGCCATGATAGTAGGCGATGTTGCCCTGAGCGTCGGCATAAACCGTGTTATTGGAGGAATTCGTGTGCAGGCGCATGTTGCGGTAGAACTCCTGATGCCCACGCGCCTTGGTGCGGCGGTAAGACTGGGTCAGCGCCTTAACTGGTTCCTGCATCAGTTTAATGCTCACCCATTTGTCGCCTTCGGTCCGTATGATCGGACCATGGTGGCTGTGGTAAACGGTAAACTCGCGCTCTAGCAGCGATTCGCCTTCGCGGTAGGCCAAGGTGAGCGTGCTCGCAGTGAGCTCCAGCTCCTCATCACCCCATTGATAGAACAGCGCGCCATCGCGCTCGATCACGGTCTCGGCGTAGTAGTCGATCGCATCGGCGCGGCTAGAGGTATGCATCCATCCGGCCTTGTCGCTAAAGCCCTGGTAAACGAAGAACTGACCCCAGGTAACCGCGCCGTAGGCGTTGAGGCCTTCTTCGCTGACCATATGCAGCTCCGAACGGAAGAAGAATGAGGTGTGTGGATTGATTAGCAGCAGAGCATTGCCGCTGGCGCTGTTGCTTGGTGCGATGGCAAAACCGTTAGAGCCGCGGGGCTCGCCGTCGGCCACTGCTTTATGCTGCTGTACTCGGCCAGAGTCGGCGAGCGAACTCGCGATAGCTTCAGGCGCGTAAGCCATGCCTGCGGTCTTGGCTTGCGCAGCGCCGCCGCGGCCATAGAACTCCTGTAGCTGATCGAGATTCACGCGTTCGATGTCGCCGCCAATACTGCCTTCGGAAAATGTTAAGGCCATCCAGGGCTCGAACCGCGTGATGACGCGTGGCGTGACCTCGGGGTGAGTGTGCAGATAGTAATTCAGCCCGTCGGCGAAGGCATCCATGAGCTCGCGCAGCCAGGCAGGGCTCTCTTCGTATTGCTCCTGCATAGCCTCGGGGTCGATGAACAGCTTCATCCGCAGGTCGCGGTAGAGCTCGCTCGAGCCTTCGGCTTCGGCGAGCCGGCCCATCGCGTTAAGGTAATTCACCTCGATGCGATTGAAGTCGTCCTCGGCCTGCGCATAAAGAGTGCCGAAGACGGTGTCGGCATCAGTCTTGCCGTAGATGTGAGGAATACCCCAGCGGTCGCGCTTTATCGTGACGTTGGCTGCCCGCTCTTCCCAGCGTGCGAGTTCCGTGGCGGCGATTAGCTCTGCCGCCTTGCCGACCCGCGCTTGTGGATCGACCGCCTCGGGCGCGCAGGCGCTGAGTGCGACCAGCGCTGTGAGTAGGCTCGGTGCGGCGAAGCGGCGTAAGCCGGTGCGCACAGCCGCAAGACGCGCGGTGAGGTGAAGAGAGATCAGCCTGCCAGTTACCATGAATGCCTCCGCGGAGCGCGAAGCCCCATGCTGTTCAGTACAGGGTTAGCGGCAGCTGCAAACTACCGCGAATTTCTTAGGGATTGACGCGCACGCCGTTAACCCAGGTTTCTAGCGCTTGAGCCTGCCAAATTTGCGAGCTCGGTACGGCAAAAATATCGCGGTCCAAGAGAATGAAATCCGCTTTCTTACCCGGCTCCAGCGAGCCCAGATAGTCTTCTTGGAAACCTGAGTAGGCCGCGTCGAGAGTAAAGCTAGCGAAGGCTTCCTCGGGGGTCATGCGCTCCTCAGGGTACCAGCCGCCGGCGGGGTCGTTGTTCTTATCCTGCCGTGTAATCGAAGCGTGCAGGCCGAAGAAGGGGTTGGGTGATTCTACCGGGAAGTCCGAGCCATTGGCGATTAAGGCGCCGGCGTCGATTAGCTTGCGCCAGGCGTAAGCGCCCTGAATACGCACGTCGCCGATTCGATCGACAGCCATGTTCTTGTCGCTTGTTGCGTGGGTTGCCTGCATCGAGGGAATCACGCCGAGCTCCGCGAAGCGAAGGATGTCTTCGTAGCGCAGAATTTGTGCGTGCTCAACGCGGTGGCGAGAATATCCTGATCCGGTCTCTTCGATGAGCTGCTCGTAGCTATCGAGGACTAGCTTGTTCGCGGCGTCGCCGATGGCGTGGGTGTTCACTTGGAAACCCGCATTCATCGCCGCACGCATCAGGTACTGCATGCGCTCTTCACTAAGCAGGATCAGCCCTTTGTGGCCGGGCATGTCGCTGTAGTCATCGATCATGGCAGCGCCACGACTGCCCAGCGCGCCGTCAGCTGCAATCTTCACGCTGTTGATCGTTAAGGTTTGTTCGGCGTCACTGTAGTGACCCTCGGCGAGGCGGTCGGTAAAAAGTGGATCGGTTGCGCCCAGCATCACATTGACGCGTATGGGCAGCGGCCCCTCTTCCAACAACTCTTTATACGCAGCGACGGTGCTACTAGCGACACCGGCGTCGTGCACTGCCGTGAGGCCGTAAGTGGCCAGCGAGTTCATCGCTGTCATAAGCGCGAACTTCTGTTCTTCGACCGTCGCCGGTGGAATGTTGCTGCGAATCAAGGCCATTGCGTTGTCGACAAAAACTCCGGTCGGCTCACCGTCGGCGTCGCGCAAAATCTGACCGCCATCGGGGTCGGGGGTATCCTTCGTTACACCGGCAAGCTCCATGGCTGCGCTGTTAGCCCAGCCGGCGTGCCCGTCTACGCGTGACAGCCATACGGGCCGATCGCTCAGCTGCGAATCGATGCTCGCCGCGGTTGGGAACGCATTGCTGTCCCACAGCACCTGATTCCAGCCTCGGCCTAGCACCCACTCTAATTCGGTATTGGCCGCAGCGAAATCGAAAACGCGCTGAGCAGCCTCAGCCTCGGTTTGCGTGCCGACAAGATCAACCCGCAGCAGGCTTTGCCCGTAGCTCAATACATGACCGTGGGCATCGATTAGACCGGAGATAAGAGTGCGGCCGGCGCCGTCGATCACGCGGTCAATCTCGGCCTCGTCGGGAAGCTCATCGTTCGCGCCGTAAAGCGCGGCGACACGGTCGTCTTCAATCTGAAGTGCGCTGAACTT
>JAYOBL010000116.1:0-4864 GCA_038104835.1 Gammaproteobacteria bacterium
GAACCTCCACGCCCTTGCGAGCACTAGCACCTGAAGCTAGCGTGTCTACCAATTCCACCACCTGGGCACTGCGATCGGAAGGTGTCGCTTGAATGCGAGGTCACCGATCAGGTCGAGTAGATGGGGTTAGCGCTCGGGATCAGGAGTTCAGAGCAACCGCACTATGCCGATGGGGAGGCAGTGTCGACCGGAGCGCAACTTTAGCGACAGGCCCGATTGCTGTCAATCCCCACTGGCCGAACCACCTTGTCGTTAGTAGGCTTGGCGCTATTCCAGCTGCCGCTGGGTGGTCGAGCGTGGCTGCGCTGTCACAGACACTGCACTGTGCGGGGTGTATACTGCACGCACATTCTTCTACGACATCAATTAATGCCTAAATCTTCAAAGACCGGAGCTAGCTCAGGCGAGCCCCGCAAGAGTCAGCCCCGCAAGGGCGCTCAGCCCCCCAAAGATCCCTTCGCCTCACGCGAAGCCGAAAACTACGACAATCCAATCCCCAGCCGTGAATTCATTCTTGAGCATCTCGAAGAGGCGGGTGAGCCTTTGGGTCACGCAGCGCTGTGTGAACGTCTTCGTCTGACTTCCGAGGAGCAGGTTGAAGCGCTGCGGCGCCGACTCATTGCGATGAGCCGCGATGGTCAGCTGATTAGCAATCGCCGCGGCATGTATGGGCTTGCCTCAAGCATGGAGCTTATCAAGGGTCGCATTCAGGGTAACAAAGATGGCTTTGGCTTTTTTATCCCAGAGGACGGCTCCGAAGACCTGTTCCTAGGCGCGCGGGAAATGGAAACGCTGTTCGATGGCGACAAGGTGCTGGCCCGAGTTTCGGGTGTGGACAATCGCGGCCGCAAAGAAGGCACGATAGTCGAAATTCTGCAGCGCCGCTTCACGCAGATCGTTGGCCGCTATTACCACGAGCAGGGTTTTGGCGTTGTGGTGCCAGACAGCAAGCGCATTGCACAGGAAATTCTGATTCCCGATCAGCAAGCCGGAAGCGCCAAAGATGGCGAGTTCGTGGTGGCGGAGATCGTTGAGTATCCGACGCGTCGTCGCAAGGCGATCGCCCGTATTGCCGAGGTGCTGGGGGACAGCAGCACGCCGGGACTCGAGATCGATGTGGCGCTGCGCAGCCACGATATTCCCCACGAGTGGCCGTCTGCGGTAGACAAGCAGACGGCGGGCTTCGTAGAAGAGGTTCACGAATCTGATCTCGCAGGGCGCAAAGACCTGCGCGATGTGCCCTTCGTGACTATCGACGGCGAGGACGCCAAAGACTTCGACGACGCGGTTTATGCGCATGAGCATAAGCGTGGCAATTGGACGCTCTACGTCGCCATTGCCGACGTGTCACACTATGTGCAGCCGAAAAGCGCGCTCGACGCGGAAGCCATTAATCGCGCGACATCGGTGTACTTCCCCGGGTTCGTCGTGCCAATGCTGCCAGAGAAGCTCTCTAACGGGCTCTGCTCGTTAAAGCCTAAGGTAGACCGGCTCACACTGGTGTGCGAGATGGAGATTTCGCCGCTGGGAGAGATGACTTCCTATAAGTTCTACGAGGCGGTGATTCATTCCCACGGCCGACTCACTTATAACGAAGTCGCCGATATCGTGCAGCCTGCCGAAACCGAATTGCAGCAGCGAGTGCAGGCCAAGCAGAAAGCTCGTTATGCTGATCTGGTGCCGCACCTCACGAGTCTGTACGGGCTTTACCACGCGCTGCGGGAAACCCGCGAGGCCGACGGCGCAATGGACTTCGATACCACCGAAACGCGCATCGTGTTCGGCGAGAATCGAAAGATCGCCGAGATCGTGCCGGTGTATCGCAATGACGCGCACAAGCTCATTGAAGAATGCATGTTGCGCGCCAATGTCGCCGCAGCCCTGCTGCTCGAAAGCGCGGAGCTGCCGGCGCTGTATCGTGTTCACCAAGGGCCGAATCCAGACAAGCTCGAGAACCTCAAAGAGTTCTTGCGCGAGATGGGTCTGCACATGGGCGGAGGCCTCGAGCCGACCCCGCGTGATTACCAGGCTGTGCTTAAGAAAATCGCCAATCGCCCCGACCACCATCTGCTGCAAACGATGCTCATCCGCTCCATGATGCAGGCGGTCTATCAGCCGGACAACCTAGGCCACTTCGGGCTTGGCTTCGAAGCGTATACTCACTTCACATCTCCGATTAGGCGCTACCCAGACCTGCTTGTACACCGCGGAATCCGTCACCTGATTCGCAACAGCAAGCATCGCTGCGTTGAGCGCCAAGCCGACGCGCCCAAGCTTGCGAAGGTGAAGATCTATCCTTACAGCATAGAAGATATGGAGCGTTTCGGCGAACACGCCTCGACCGCCGAGCGCCGCGCCGATGCCGCCGGCTACAGCGTTGTCGACTGGCTCAAGTGTGAGTACATGCAGGATAAGATCGGCGAAGAATTTGTAGCGACTGTAACCTCGGTTACCAGCTTCGGCCTATTCGTAGAGCTCAATGACATTTTCGTCGAGGGTCTCGTTCACATCACCGAGCTGAGTAATGACTATTACCGCTTCGATCCCGTGCGCCACTGCCTTGAGGGCGAGCGCAGCCGCAAGATCTATCGCTTGGGGGATAGTGTCGAGGTGCGAGTAGTGAGGGTCGATCTAGACGAGAAGAAGATTGACCTGCAAATGCTCGGCGCCGAAGGTGAGCGCGGGCGGCCAGAGGGCAAGAAGTCCTCGAAGCCTCGCGGTAGCAAGAACGGCGGTAAAAAGAACGCAGAGGGCAAAGCAGCCGCAAAGTCAGCAACAGCGAACAAGGGCGCAAAGAACGGTGGCGACAAAGCTCGCGGCTCTGCCAAGAATTCAGCCAAAACCGCCAAGCCGCCAAAGGCCGGCGCTAAAACAGCTCCGAAGAAAGCCAAAGGCAGCGCATCCAAGCCCGAGGGCGGCGAAACCGGCAGGCCGGGCGGGGCCAAGAAGCGTCCAGCGGCGAAGAAGGCCAGCGCCAAGCCGTCTGGTGCGACCGCGGCCAAGCGCAAAGCCCGCAGCAAAGCTAAGCCCAAGGTTTAGCGGCTTCCAATGCATTGGCGAGCCAATATAGTAAAGTATTTAATTTACTATATTGGCAGACCGGCCGGCGGAACCACGCAAACCGCGTCAAATCGAACTGCAGAGATAAACATTGGTAGCAGATGAGTAAACAACAGGAATGGGTATGGGGGATTCACGCGGTGGGCGAGCTGCTGCGTCAGCGTGCCCCGCAGGTTCTCAAGCTTGTAGTTCTGGCAGGCCGCAGCGATGAGCGCGTGAACGAGCTACGGGCATTGGCGCTTGCCGCCGGTTTGAGCGTAGAAGAAGCCGATCGCAAGCAGCTCGATCGGCTCGCCGAAGGCAATCATCAAGGCGCACTCGCGCTGTGCGATGTGAATTACGGGGTTCGCAGCGAGAAACAGCTAGCGGCGGCGCTCGATGAATTGTCCGAGCGCGCACCACTGATTCTGGTATTGGACGGCATCACCGATCCCCACAATTTCGGTGCCTGCCTTCGCAGCGCCGACGCCGCGGGTGTCGATGCGGTGATCGTCCCCAAAGACAAGTCTGCGCCTCTCAACGCCACGGTGCGCAAGGTTGCCTGTGGCGCGGCGGAAACCGTGCCGGTCTACGCCGTCACTAACCTGGCACGCGCCCTAGAAGCCCTGAAGCAGCGCGGTATCTGGCTTGCGGGCCTGGCGGGGGAGGCCACTGTAAGCCTCAGTCAGCAGGACCTAACAGGCCCACTCGCCCTGGTTATGGGCTCTGAAGGCGAGGGGCTGCGGCGATTAACCCGCGAGGCCTGTGACTATTTGATCTCCATTCCCATGGCGGGCAGCGTGAGTAGCCTTAATGTGTCCGTGGCCACCGGCGTGACTTTGTTCGAGGCGGTGCGTCAGCGCAGCGAGCTCGCCAAATAGCTTGCCCGCCTTGCGATACGAAGCGCTGCGGCACACGAAGCGCTGCGGCACACGAAGCGCTGCGGCACACGAAGAGCAGCGGCAAACAAAGAGATGCGGCATGGGATGCGTCGCCGCATACGAAGCTCCGCTCCATAGGTAACTTCGGTTAATAGGTAGTTACAGAGTCTAGGAAGCTGCGCAGCGGTCGGCAAATATCACGCAGACTTTAGTCTAAGTCCTTAATCCGCTTGCATCTTATGACTGCATTCTCTAGAATTCCGCCTCTTTCGTTTGCGGGCCTCCCATAGCCCGTTAACTCCTTGCCTCACCACGGCGCGTCATTCCTCAGAATTGGCGGCTTAGATGGGAGGCGCTAACCCAAGAGGAGTCTCTATGAGACACTATGAAGTAGTATTTATGGTGCATCCCGATCAGTCTGAGCAGGTTTCAGGCATGGTCGAGCGCTACAGCCAAGTTGTCACCGAAAGCGGCGGTACTATCCATCGCTTAGAAGACTGGGGACGACGTCAGCTCGCTTACCCAATCAACAAAATCCACAAGGCACACTACGTACTCATGAACATCGAGTGCGGCGGTGAGGCGTTGGAGGAACTGACCACACTATTCCGCTACAACGACGCGGTTCTGCGTAATCTCGTTATTAAAGAGAAGAAAGCGATCACTGAGGAGTCACTAATCTCCAAGGGCGAGCGCGAAGGCAAAGAGCGTCGTGCTCGCGCCGAGCAGAAGCGTAAGCAAGAAGAGGCCGCTGCGGCCGCAGCAGCTGCTGCAGCGCCAGCAGAGGAAGCTGCTCCTGAAGAGCCTGAGGCCGAAGCTCCCGCCGAGGAAGCGCCAGCCGCTGCCGAAGCTGAAGCAGAAGCGACTCCAGCAGCTGAGTAAGCGGGCCGCCTAAGCGCCGCTTTACCCCACTAATTTGTAGGAAGGAATAGACAAATGGCTCG
>JAYOBL010000117.1:0-4858 GCA_038104835.1 Gammaproteobacteria bacterium
TTACGCCATTCGGTATAGTAGCGAATGGAGTTATTCCAATCTTCCTCAGCCGCGTAGAGCTGGCCGAGCGAACGCAGTGTTCGCAAGCGTGTATCTGCCCGCAGCGTTTCGATCGTGAGGATTTCCTCGAAAATCTTCAGCGCTTCAACGTAGTTCTCTGTGGTGAGGTAATAGTTTGTAAAGAAGCTAAGCGTTGTAGACTTTTCAAAGTCGTTCATCCGCTCGTAGCGTCGCTCGTAGAGCTCGTCTAGTGCTTCCTTAGCCCCTTCCATGTCGGGAGTATCGTCCTCGTCTTCGGGCGACATCATTTCCTGGATTTCGCTAATCGCACGCATAACCTGCGGCCCAAGCGTACCTGAAGTGCGAGCCTCTGGCGGCTTACGCTGTCCTTCGTCTTCCGCAGCAAAAGTCGCGGGAGCAAAGAGAATTGAGACTAGCGCTGTAACGGCAAACATTCGGCCTAATTGTGGAATTAAAAGAGTCATAGCCTATTCCTCCAACTCATAGCGGAACAGATATTGAACACCGGGTACATCAACTCCCTGACCATCAACAACGCGCGGCTGGAACTTGAATCTTGCCGCCGCTCGAATCGACGAGCGGTTAAAAATATTAGCCGGCTCTGCATCGACCACTTCAATGGTATCCTCTTCTACGTTGCCCAACCCATTCACGGTAAAGCTGACTAGACACCAGCCCTGAATGCCGCGCTGAGCGGCCCGTGTAGGGTACTGAGGAGCGATGGCAACTAGCGGTAGGTAATCGCCGTCGGTCGCTGCGATCGATGCGTTACTGAGCTCGAGGCCCGTGTCGAGTTCAACCTGCGAGCGATCAATATTCAGATCCGGACCGTCTGAGATTGAGATTTGACGCTCAACTTCTTCAACGACCTCGGTGACCTCTTCGATAAGTTCGGGCTTGTCGATTTCTTCGATAACCTCAAGCTCGATCTCAGGCATCGTCGAGTCGACGATCTTTACCACCGTGAGTGGCTCATCGAGATTTTCACCCGTAGCAATCAAGAACTGCATGAAATAGAACAGTCCTAGTGTGATTAGTGCAGCCATCACCATGGATGCCGCCCATCTGACAATAATCATAGCTTACGCCTCCGCCGAGATGGATACATCGTTAATGTTTGCTTCGCGAGCAGCTTCTAAAATCAGCATAATTTGCTCGTTGTTCGCATTTTCATCGCCCTGGATGATTACCGCTGAGTTCGGCGCATCGGCGAGACGAAGCTCGAATCGCGACCGAATGAATCGTGGATCTATTTGATCCCCATCGATCCAGATGTCACCCGAGGCCCCCACGGCGATGAGAATCATATCGCCTGAGGTATCTTCCACGGTGGACGCTTCTGGCTTACTCACATCAATTCCCGCCTCTGTAACGAATACAGAAGTCACGATAAAGAAAATGAGCAAGATGAAGACCACGTCGAGCATAGGAGTGAGATCAATCTCACCTGCTTCTTCGTCGTCCTTACGCTTGCTTAAGCCTTGTTTCATTATTCTTTAGCCCTGTAAAACCCGTAAAGGGTACATAGTGCAATTGAGCCGCGAGCCGGAAACCTTCAGCTCGCGGCTTTTATTTAGTTACTTAGGGGTAGATGGTCTTCGAGTAACTCGATATCGCGATCCACTTTGGCCTTGAGATAGTTAGACGCAAAAATACCCGAGATTGCGCCAACCATGCCCGCCATTGTTGGAATAGTCGCTTTCGACACCCCGCCCGCCATAGACTTTGCATCTCCGCCGCCGGTAACCGCCATTACGAAGAACACTTCGATCATGCCGGTTACAGTGCCGATAAGACCGAGAAGCGGACAAATCGTCACGAGCACTTCGATGATAGGCAGCGTGTTACGAACATCTAGTGAGATCTTCGAAATCATCATGGTGCGGATCTGATGAGCGCTCCATGATTTAGTATCGCTGCGGGCATTCCACGCGGCGAGTGTCGCTTTGACATTCGCCTTGTGAGTTGTGTTGAGGTACCAGACCCTTTCGAACACCAACGACCACTTAACTAGCAGCAGCCATGCGATGATCCAGAGAACTGGACCACCACGAAGCATGAAGCCGTTTACCGCGTCGATGATGTCTAGGAATGCGAAATACATAGTAATTCCTCTTCCAGAGTCGGTTTATCGGGCAGCTTGCTGCTCTGCTTTTTGCGCAATCATACCGGTAGCCTGTTCTTCCAGGATATGGATGATGTTGTCTGCGCGGCTCTTCACCACTGTGTGCATGAAGATCGTAGGAATAGCTACAACGATACCCAGTACTGTTGTCATCAGAGCCTGTGAGATACCACCAGCCATAATAGTGGGGTCACCCGCACCGTAGACTGTGATCTGCTGGAACACCTGAATCATACCGGTCACTGTACCCAGGAGGCCGCCGAGAGGAGCAATAGTGGCGATCATCTTAATGAGAGTCAGCAGGCTTTCTAGCGCTGGGGTCTCTTGAAGGATCGCTTCACCTAGCTTGAGCTCAAGCGTCTCAGTATCAGCGTTCGGGTTGTTGTCTGCAACGAGCAGTACGCGACCCAGAGGATTATTGTTGGTAGGCGTGCCGCTCTTGAGCTGTCCACGTACCTTCGCTGAAGTGAGTTCGAGCATTAACAGACGGTAGAAGCCTAGGATGATGCCGATGACACCCACGCCAATAATGATGAAGCCGATCGTGCCAGAGTTATTGCGAACCTGCTCTTCCACAGACGGGAAGTTAACGAGGTTTGCCATCACCTGACCACCAACACCACCTGTGGGGTCGATGCCGACTTTCGTGAAGCCAGACGTCGCGCTTTGCAGGTCAGCGGCCATGCCCAGAATTCCTGAATCTGGCTGCTTGGGAAGAATCTGCAGGTGACCAATATCGCCGGAGTAGC
The DNA here is from genome assembly GCA_038104835.1 of Gammaproteobacteria bacterium. GTDB lineage: Bacteria > Pseudomonadota > Gammaproteobacteria > Pseudomonadales > Pseudohongiellaceae > UBA9145. The sequence goes on from JAYOBL010000117.1 coordinate 2,896, forward strand.
TTAGGTATTGACCTTCAGAAATCGAGTTGAAAGAACCGATACGTGTTACTTGCTGCTCGGTTGTCTCGCCAGTTGGCAATGCCACAGTGCCGTTGTAAGTAACAACGCGTGCCGATTCGGTCATTTCCTGCTGCATGTAGAACCAGAAGCGCTCGATTTCAGACACGTCAAGCTGGTCAATCGTGCTGCCAGCCTTCTCAATGAAGCCTTCAATGTACTCGCTGCGGCCCGGATACTGAGCGCTGATTAGGGAGTTTTCGAAGTTGCTTAGGAAGTCGCCAGCAACGCCCTGGAGCGTACCGAAGAGCTCGTTGAGATCGCCGCGGCGATCACGCAGTACTTCGCGCTTATCGTTAATCGTGATTTCGTTCGCTTCGAACTGATCGCTAAGCTCACCCTGTAGACGTTCCTGTTCAGTGATGCGCTCTTTCGTCGTTTCTAGGATCTCGGCCTGGCGCGCGGCGTTCTGTTCGAACTCCTGCAGACGCTGACGATACTCTGCCGACTCAGAGACCTTGTCGCTTTCAACGAGGTCTAGTAGGCCCGAGAGAGAGGATGCCTGCTGCGCCGCAACAGAACCAGAAGCTGCCGCAATAAGGGCAGAGAGCGTTAAGCTAATTAGTTTAGATGTCATTTTCACTGTGCACTCTCCGGAGCTAGAACTGGCAGTTCGATAATACGTGGCGCGTCGAGTTGCGAGGCAACGCGGATGGCCGATTGGATAGCCGTGCGGTAATCACCAGCAGGCAGCTCGACCCACTCGCGAGCATTGTTGTCCCATGCGCCGGTTACCTGGCGATCGGTAGTTTGGTACATGAGCGCTACTCGACCGATGCGCGCCATGTTCACGTCGCGCTCTACGCCATCAATGGTAATGGTGTCGGGATAAGTCTCTGTCGTGCGTCCGTAGCTATTTTCGGTTTGGTACATGACCAATACCTGACGGAACTTTTCAGCGATAGACACGTCGGGATTGTCGATCGCCGCACGCGCAAAGGAAATGCGGTTGGCACGCTCATCAACGTGGAATGGGTAATCGAGAGCGATGAATTGCTCTATGCTCGTCAGCATCTTATCCATGAGCAGTGGAATCTCGCGAGTAACGATTTCAACGTTCGCGATGGACTGGTCAAGTGACGCGATGTTCTCTTCTTGAATAGCGATCGACTTGCGGAAGCCTGCGTTCAGAACAAGCAGGGCTTCAAGATTGTCGTTTTCACGCTTGAACTCTTCAAAAGTAGAGCTCGCTGAGTTAGCCAGGCGGCTTATCTCTTGCTGTGTAGCTGCAGATTCGCTGTTCTTGCTACCGATTACATCCATTGCCCTATCGAGAATGCTGCTGTCTACCAGAATCTCTGCGGCCTGAGTGGTACTCAAAACGCAGGACGCTAGTACTGCGAATGCAGTCATGCCTAGATTAGTAGTTCGACGGTTTTTCATGTGCCATCCTATTTATTGTTAACTCAATTTCCTGTGAATCGCCAAGCCGTAGGGCTTAGCTATAAAGTGCTCACCCCACGGTGCGAGCAGCTCGACGACCCCTCTATAATTTAGTCCAGTTCCCGTTAAGCCAACTGCCTTTATCTAACCGCAACATCTAACCGCAGTATCAAGACATCGATACACGCTCTAAATAAGCCCAGTAGCAACCCTTTAACCAAGAGTCGTAATCTGAGCGAGCGAGTCGTTGTCTTAATCGCAGCGAGCCGTCCCGGTGCAGCTTGTTAGCTTTAACAGAACCAAGTGCGAAACCTAGCGCGTAATACACTTCTAGCCAAGAGTATTAAAGCGGTTTGGCTTTGCAAATTCGCTTAGCCGCAAAAAAAGGTTACCGAAATACCCAGTTTTAATAAAAAATGAGTGCCACGGTAACTCTTGTCTACGACGCTGCGAAAATCTTCACAGAGTCCCCGAAATCCGGTGCTTTGCGCCAAATTTCGCGTACAGACTAACACACTACAGT